>CAKQON010000117.1 GCA_934255515.1 uncultured Sutterella sp. | reverse complement strand
TTTGAAGAACGCAAGAGATCAAACCCTTACTTTTGGGGCGATTCTTAGTTCAGACAATTGGGAATCCTTTAATTAATGGCTCCGCGGTTTTCTCAATAAGACCGCTTACGTCCATGACGGTTGCCATGGCGACGATCCCGCAGATGGCGACGCCGGCAGGAGCGAGCTGCTTCGCGGTGCGCGCGAACGCTTCACCCATGATGCGGGGACCGGCGCCCTGGATGAGGCCGCCCAGAATCGTGGCGATCAGGATGAGAACGCCTGGCGTCGCAATCCAGTCGATCTTCGCCGTGAGCACGCGCCCGTCATCGAGCGTGAAGCTGAGGGGCGTCGCGACGGCGGCGAGTTCGCCCGAAATCTTCGGGAAAAGCGGGCTCGCGGCAAGGATGAGGACGAACATCACGAGGTAGATGCTTCCGGCACGGAGGAACCCGAGCTCATGCGTCGCCTCCTTTTCCTTCCCGAACCGGCGGTGTTCGCCGGGGGTTTTGTGCTCGAAGATGCGGAGCCAGACAAGAAGATAGACGAGGCTCGTGAGGCTTCCCGCGAAGGCGACGAGCTGCGGCCCGAGGAGGCGCGCCGTGAGGTACTGCGGGATGGTGGTCGTGATGCCGATGCCGACGAGGAGCGAAAGGATTCCCTTCACCGCACCGAGCCCGCCTCCGACGATCGAGACCATCGCGACGGGAAGAAGGAAATTGAAGACCGCGAGCTGAAGAATCACCGTCGAGGAGAGATCCGTGACGGAGAGGCTCGTCAGGTCGGCAAGCATGATCATCGGGATCCCGGCCGCGCCGAAGGCGGTCGTGACCGTGTCGGCGATGAGCGTTGCCACGGCCGCGCGCATGGGTTCGAACCCGAGCGCGAGAAGAATCCCCATGGGGATCGCCACGGAAACGCTGAAGCCCGCCGCGCCTTCGAGGAAGCCCCCGAAGCACCAGGAGATGAGAAGAATCTGAATGCGGCGGTCGTCGGTAACCGCCGAGAGGCTCTTCTCAATCACGCTGATGGCGCCCGTGCGCAGCATCACGTTATAGGCGAAGATCGCCGCGAAGATGACGAGAACGATTGGCCAGAAGCCCTTGATGACGCCGTAGGAGACGCTTCTTTCAAGCGTTCCCGCGGGAGTGCCGAGGTACCACCCCGCAATCCCGAGAACGATCACGAGCGTGATCAGGATCGAAAGGTAGATGGGCACTTTGTACCTGAGGATCAGGAGGGTCATTACCGCGAGCGGAAATAGACCCGCAAAAACCGGGAGCATCGACTCCATGATTTCTCCGAAAATGCTTTAAACGTTGGCGCATGCAGGATGCTTGCGCGTTTGATTTCCAGATAGTCTATGAAGCGCTGCTTACAGATTGAATCAGTCAATGGAATGGGCTTTCAAAAGAATTGGTATTAACCCTTATAGCTACTAATACTACTTGTTTACTACATGGCTACTTGACTTCCTCCTCGCCCTGAAGGACGAGGATTCCTGAATACGATTAACTCGTACTCCGGGTGGTTCCCGCTGATG
>CAKQON010000116.1 GCA_934255515.1 uncultured Sutterella sp. | reverse complement strand
AGTGAGACCTAGAAAAAATTAGCCCTCCTGAACCACGGTTCAGGAGGGGTCTGTACCGGATTTTGGAAAATCCACGTATTTCGTCGTTGATTTGTTCCACATGTCGTTTCTCTCGGCCGGAAGCCTTTCGAAGTGCCTGGCCTGGCGCTTCTGGAGCCATTGCGCTGGAAACGAGCCCGACTGCTCAGGTATTTGTCACGGTCGTCCTTCATCTTCCCGGCCTTGAAAATTCGGCCGGTGGACAGTGCTGCGGCGTTGTTTTCGCCAACATCGACGCCCATGACTTGATTCAAAGACAAGTTGTCTAGAGATACTTCCTTGAGTTTCTTCTCTATGGCAATGTGCAGCTCCCATCTGGAAGGCGCGCCTTTAATGCCGCACTTCCAAACGAGAATTGCGATTATAAACGATTTCCACCATGTCTCTTGTTTTACCACATGGTAACGTGCAATGCATGGGCCGCAATTCCTCACCTGACTGAAGTCAGATGTTTCCTTGCGGCATTTCTATGAAGACTTCCGCCTCCGCTTTTTTCGCGTCGAGAAGCTGCTCGTTCACACGGTCGAGCCAGGCCTGAAGACGCTCCACGCGATCGGCAAGCGTGTCTGCCGAGGAAAGAAAGCTCTGCGCATAGAAAATGTCGCAGTAGGCCCGCGCAACCGCACCGCGGTCAGCCGGCTTCTCATGCGCGTAAAGCCATTTGAAGACCGCTTCGTCAAGCGTCCTCACGCGCGGCTCGAGCGATTGAAGCCGCTCACGAGCCAGTGCCAGCGGCCGCGAAAGCACCTCATCGAGATTCTTCGAATTCAGATCCACGAGCCGAATGGAGCCGTAGCGGAGCGCCTCCGCTTCGCGGCGGCCAAGCAGAATATCGCGGAGCGCGCCGGCATCTTCGAGCGTAGCGGCATACTGCCGCACGTCCGCATCGTTGGCTGGGACAAAAGGATCCGGCTGCGGCGCTTGAAGCTCGTTTTCTATCGCCATCGACAAATCAAACTCAACGATATCCCGATCAACATACGGCGCGAGCGAGATCGGCGGGATATAGCGCGAAAACTCCCCTGCAGCCCAGAAGGCAAATTGCGTTGTTCCCCGGGATTCCTTCGTCTTCCCAACCCTCGTCGGATCAGCACCCGTCACCGCGGAAACGGCCTCCGCACCCACTGCCAGCGCTAGGACTGCAGGAAAGAGAGACATTGCCGGAGAATGCGATCCGGCCGCCTGAGCATCATTCTCAGCCGCGCTGCCATCAAGCCGGCGCAGGGCTTCGATTCGGTCAGCAATCACCGGATGCGTATCCCAGACGTCTTCGAGCGAGAGTCGTGCGTCGCTTCCCTCAAAACCCGCCGGAATCGTGGCGAGCGGCTCCGAAGCAGAGAGCCTCGCCCCGTCATTGCGCTCAAAGAGTTTTTCAATCGACCGATAGGCGCCCCAAAAGTCCGTCAGAAGTTCGCCTTTCTCGCGGTAGAACTCATTGAGAAGCCGGCCGCAGAGCGTTTATCCTGAGTTCCCTGTTGATTGTTAGTTCTACAGGTACTCCTTCCTTTGGGAATTCATTGATTTACTAAGGATCCCCTTGCATTGCAAGGGGTATTTTTGTATAATGTAGACA
>CAKQON010000115.1 GCA_934255515.1 uncultured Sutterella sp. | reverse complement strand
CGTTGTCAACTCGGGGGTAAGGGGGTGTTGTACCCGCTGCGCGGATTTATGGCGACTAGATGAGATCGATTCTCAATCCAGCCTCGGAGATCGGAGCTCCGAGGCCGGATGAAATATCAAGGTTAGGGGTAATTCTTCTCTCTCACTCATCATGCGCCCTCCGGTAAAGTGAAGGGCATGACTACGATTTCTTCAGGCGCGATGTTCGCCCAGGCTTATTACTACTCGTATCCGTACGCGTTGCTGCGGGTGCGATCGAAGGCCTGACTCTGAAAAACAGTCAAAGAAATCCTTCCAAACCCAGCCCGCAGCTAATGCGGGCTTTTGTTTTTTTCAGGGTTAGAGCAGCGCTCCAACCCCGGGGAAAGGAAAGGAGGCTCGCAGAGGCATCGGGCAGCAAGTCCCGGACTATTTTCACCAATACCCTACGGAGCCCTCTCAAATGATTCGCCTTTCGTCCCAAACGCTTCGCGCTTCCGCTGCCGCCATCATTGCAGCACTCGCACTCGCCGGCTGCGGCGAGGAGAAGACAGCCGCCTCTCAGGAAAAAACCGCCCTCATTCCCGTGGGCATCGTTCAGCTCGTGGAACACGAGGCGCTTGACGCCACCGTCAAGGGCTTCATCGACGAGCTCGCCGTCCGCGGCTTCAGGGACGGCGAGAAGATCCGCATCGACCGCCAGAACGCTCAGGGCGATCAGACGACGCTCGCCAATATCGGAAGCCGCTTCGTTTCGGCCAGGTCCGAACTCATCTTTGCCTCCTCCACGCCCGCGCTTCAGGCGATGGCCCGGGCGACGAAGTCGATTCCCATTGTTGCAACCGCAGTGACGAGCTTTGAGGCAGCGCGCGTCGTCAAGTCGGACAAGGCGCCCGGCGGCAACGTCACGGGCGTTTCGAACCTCGGGCCCATTGCCGACCAGCTCGCGCTTCTCGTTGAATTGACGGGCGAAAAGACACGCACCCAGCCCGTCGGCGTCATCTTCAACCCGAGCGAAGTCAATGCCGAATACCAGGTTGAGAAATTCCGCGAGCAGGCTAAGGCCCGCGGCATCACGGTGATTGAAGCCGCAGCCGGAAGCGTCAACGACGTGCCTCAGGCGATCGCCTCGATGAGAGGCAAGGTCTGCGCGCTCTGGCTTCCGACCGACAATGTGCTCGCTTCCGCTGCCGCCAACGTCGCAAAGCTCGCCATTGACGCAAAGCTCCCCGTGGTTGCAAGCGACTCGGCGCTCGTGCGCGCGGGGTCCCTTGCCTCGATTTCCGTCAACTACTACGAGCTCGGCCGCATGACGGGCGCGATCGGCGCGGACATTCTTGAGGGTAAGAAGAAGCCCGCCGATACGCCGGTTGCCTTCCAGACTGCTCAGAAGCCCCTCATCAACATGAAGACCGCCGCAGCGATTGGGCTTGAGATCCCGGCGAAGGTCCTTGAAGGAAGCGAGAAGCTCGAATAACGCCGCCCGGAGAATCGACTACCAAAGCTCCGCAAGGGGTCCGCCGGTTATGGATGATTGGCGGACCTCGGAAGGAATTCAACTTCGTGAATTCCCAGGAATCCGTTAACAGAGTCTGAAAGAAATTCATATCCCGGCTTAGTTTTGATTTAAGGCAACTA
>CAKQON010000114.1 GCA_934255515.1 uncultured Sutterella sp. | reverse complement strand
GAAGAGGTTCATGATCCGTCTATTATATATTAACGGATCATTAAATTGCAGATTTACATTGCATTATAGTGAATAGCCATGCATTTCGCGATCTATGAAAGTAATCAATCTTCGATCGATGGGCCTTATATCCCCGCCATGAATGACGGGGTTTTACGGCCCGTTGGATAAAAATGCATTTGCAGAAAAATGCCATGTATACGTATTTTTTGGGGCCATTCATTGACATGGACTGCATCGCGTAAAGACTGAGGATGAGTAGAATTTACGTATTGTCACAAAAGGTCTGAAAGACATTTTGAAGCACTCACCCAACAGAAACCACAACATAAGGAACAACGCATGCTGGGCATTTTTCTGGTTGTCGCGAGCGTCATACTGGCGGCGTACCTCGTCATCAAGCGCTACTACGCGCCATGGGCGCTGCTCATGGTCGGCCTTCTTCTTCTGATCTGCGTTTCGATCATTTCGGGGGCTCCTCTCATTACCGGCAAGAAGGCTACCCACAGCGCGGTCTTCGACATCGTTCAGGTCTTTACGAACCTGCTGCAGAGCCGCACGGCCGGCATCGGCATGAACATCATCTGCGTGGGCGGCTTTGCGTACTACATGGATAAGATCGGCGCGACGAAGGCGCTCGTCAACATCTGCATCAAGCCCCTTTCCTACATTCATGCGCCCTACGTTCTTCTCGGCGTCGCGTATCTTGTGGGCCAGCTCCTCAATGTCTTCATCCCGTCCGCCGTCGGCCTCGGCATGCTCCTCATGGTGACGATCTATCCGCTTCTCGTTGCGGTGGGCGTGTCGCGCCTTTCGGCTGCTGCTGTGGTGGCTACGGCGAGCTGCCTCGACCTTGGGCCCGCCTCGGGGAATTCGCTCCTCGCGGCGGAAATTTCGAATCTCCACGTGATGGAATTCTTTATTGAGAATCAGCTTCCCGTCGGCATCATTACGGCCGCCGTGATTGCCGTGAGCCATGTGGTTCTCGGCAAGTTCTTCGACAAGCGCGATCTTGCGAGCGGACGGCTCACTCAGGACGACTTCAAGCTCCGCACTGAAGTCAAGAAGGAAGGCGCTGCCGCGCAGCCTGATGCTCCGATCTACTATGCGATCCTTCCGATTCTCCCGGTCGTTCTTCTTTTCGTCTTCTCGAAGCTCGTCTATGCCGGCATTCGCCTTGAAGTCGTGACGGCCATCCTTTCCTGCGCGCTCGTCGCTTTTGTGGTTGATCTCCTGACGGTGAGGAACCTGCGCGAATGCACGGACCGCACGAAGGCGATGTTCAACGGCATGGGAAAGATCTTTTCCTCGACCGTTCTTCTCATCGTCTGCGCGGAAGTCTTCGCCGAAGGCTTGAAGCGTTCGGGCGGCATCGACACGATTCTCCAGAGCGTCGCGCAGATGCAGGGTGCGGGCGGCGTCACGATGCTCCTTGCCATGTTCCTCATCATGACGCTCGCCGCATTCGTGACGGGTTCGGGCAACGCGGCCTTCTTTGCCTTTTCGCCCCTTCTGCCGCAGGCTGCGCAGTCGGTTGCCTGGAGCACGGTGACGATGGCTGTTCCCGTTCAGCTCGCGAGCGGCATCGCGCGCTCGATGTCCCCGATCGCCGGCGTCGTCATGGCGGTGTCGGGCATTGCTGAGGTTTCGCCCTTCGAGCTTGTCCGAAGAACGATACCCGTCATGCTCCTCGCGCTCATTGCCACCTTCCTTGCGTCGGTTGTCATTCTCTAAGAAGAGAGCGACAAGGTGAGATCGCCCGGGCTCCTCCCGGCAACTCTCGATGAATGAAGCGGCCGGTTCCATGGTTTAGAGTGGGATCGGCCGTTTGTTATGGAGCGAAGGCAGAAATGAATCAGCAGTCGAGCGAAAAATACGCTTTCAATCGTCAGGGTTCAGTCGGGACCGCTCAGTCGGAGAGGCCTCCGGCTGCTGCTGCACTGAATAAAAGTTTCCCAAAGATTGGTACTATTGGCGCTTACGCGGTCTGCCGCGCGGCCGCGGCGGGCCGTAGATGATC
>CAKQON010000113.1 GCA_934255515.1 uncultured Sutterella sp. | reverse complement strand
CACGGGATTAAAAAGAAAGTTTTGGCAGGTTTTAACTTAGGTCAATACCCGATGGAGCTAGAGGCCGGGAGTCTAGGCCCAAACACGTTCTGGCGCTCGCGCTCGGCACGCTTGCGCTCGGCATCGCCGAATTCTCAATGATGTCGATCCTTCTGCCGACGGCAGAGGATCTCTCGGTCACCGTCCCTGAGGCCAGACACTTCATTTCCGCCTACGCTACCGGCGTCTGCGCCGGCGTTCTGCTGATGGTGACCATCGCCCGCAGGATTCCGCTCAAGCGTCTCCTTCTCATCATCGCCGCGCTCATCTGTCTCGGGAACACGCTCACGATCTTTGCGCCGAGCTATTCCCTCATGATCGTCTCGCGCTTCATCGCGGGCCTTCCGCACGGCGCCTTCTTCGGCGTGGGATCCATCGTCTGCGCGAAGCTTGCAGGACCGGGGAAGGCATCGCACGACGTAAGCATGATGGTTGCCGGCATGACGATCGCAAACCTCGGCGGAGTACCACTTGCGAGCTTTCTGGCGTGGGCGCTTTCCTGGAGAGCCGCCTTCGTTATAGCGGCATTGCTCGCCCTCCTCGCGCTTCTTGCAATCCGCCTGTGGGTTCCTCAGACCGAACCTCTGCCGGACCGAGGATTCAAAGCGCAGTTCCGCTTTCTCGGCACGCTTGAGCCCTGGCTCGTGCTCGGCGCCATTGGTCTCGGCAACGGAGGCTTTTTTGCCTACTACTCCTACGTCGACCCGGTGATCGAGCATGTGGCGGATATTCCCGCGAGCATGATGTCCCTGGTCATCACGCTTGCCGGCGCCGGCATGGTGCTCGGCAATTTATTCTGCGCGAAGATCTCGTCAAGGTTCTCGGATCCATCCCTTGCCGCTGCCGGTCAGGGGTGTCTTTTCATCACGCTTGTCGCGCTCTTCTTCATGGCGCACTGGGCGCCGGCAGCCGTCCTGCTTACCGCGCTCGCGGCAGCCTGCGTCTTCTTTATTTCCGGTCCCGAACAGGTCATGATGATTGAGAACGCGGGCGAAGGACAACTCCTTGCCGCAGCCCTCGCGCAATGCTCCTTCAATGCCGGAAACGCCGTCGGCGCCTGGCTGGGAGGTCTTCCGATCGAAGCCGGCAAAGCCGCCAACTGGGCGGCCATGCCGGGCATTTTCCTTGCGCTCGCAGGCTTCGGGCTCCTTTTCGCCAAGTGGCAGATTCACTTGATCCGGCAGCGTGAACGTATGCAGGACCGCGTGGAGGCGCTTCAGGAGGCGCTCAGAGACAAAGAATGAAAAGAGCGGCAGATCCGTCGGAATGACCGTTCAGCCGCATTTCGCCCGCTTTCTATGAAATACCGGAGGCTTCACAGTCTTCGGCTTTTTTCTGCATCCCGGGAAGCCGTTCCCGGCATCAGAGCTTCTCAGTCGGATCCTCCGCGTTCTTTCTTTCCCTGCGCAGGCGCCTCGCTTCAATGAAGAGCATGATCGTATCCCAGTTGACAACCACCATCAGCGCGATGACGGCGAACGCCTGGAAAGCGTAGCCCGCATAGCACCAGGCGCCCATCGTGCCGGGCGCGCCCCAGAAAGCGAGGAAGAATTCCTGCATGCCGGCGCCGAGCGTCGCAACGTGTCCGAGAAAGGCCGCGAGCGAGAGGCCGTAGAAGCCCCATGCAAGCTTCATGGCATTGCGCTGTCCGTCATGCTTCATCGGCCAGAAGCGCAGGCAGATGAGAATCACGATCGGGATGAGAAAGGGCATCGCGATGATGCCGGTGGAAAGAATGAACTGAAGCATGAGATGCGGTCGAAGTAGTCAACTCCGCAATTTTATTGGAAGACAAAAGGAAAACGCTCCGAACCCGGACGGGAACGGAGCGTTTTCCTTTTTGCTTCGCTTTTTCAGCTGTTCCGGCGAGACCGGCTTGAAATGCCCGTCTCAGCCGGAATCACGTGCGGGAAAAGTCATGCCTTGTAAACAACTCTCAACTGAAGTCGAAAGCTTTATTGTCACCTGCTAAAGCAGGCTCAACATAGGGCTTGTTTACACCAGCCCCTGAGTTATCAGC
>CAKQON010000112.1 GCA_934255515.1 uncultured Sutterella sp. | reverse complement strand
TGAGATCCTCCTGATTGGGAATGACCTCAAGTGTCCCGGAAAGCCTAAAAACCCGCTCTACCTATAGTCCAGATACGGAGAACTCAATGTCTTTGTTGCCGACGAAGAGGCGCGTGGAGCCGAAAAGGTGATCCGGGTTGGCGAGAGACCCCGTATCGAGCGCGATGGTCGAGCCGACATGAAAGCCCGCGTACCAGTCGTCCCAGAGCTTTTCCGTGCCTTTCAGGTTGATGGCGGAATCCCACGGCGTTTCCTTGTAGCCGGCCATTTTGAAGGCATCGTCGCCGTTCTTCGGGTTCGTGTAGTAGACGCCTTCGGCAATGATGCCGGAGATCTGAACCTCGGCGGCGGAGGCGGCAGCTGCCGTGAGGGAGAGTGCAGCGGCTGCGACGGCCAGCGTAATTCTGGAGAGAGGCATTTGGTCGGATTCCTTTACGGTTGTTTTTTGTGATCACGCCCGATTCTTTATTCGGGGCCGTGGGGGCCGCCAGAAGTGGTTGGCTTCGTGCGGACCCATTGAAAACAATCTATCGGAATCGATTGGATGCGCCTATCGGATCTTTCCTCGCGTCTCCGATCACTTCAGAGAAAAGTTCTTCCCATTTTTGATAGTTCGTTTTGGTTAGGTCGTTGGTATAGGATGCATTGAGATGGCGCAGGTATTACTTCAATCAACGCTTGATCAATCTACGGATGAGCGCAGAATCATGAGACAAACGCCATCGAAGCCTTTCGTCCGAGCAGGGGAGATATTCATGATTACGCTGAGCCAACGCAGCAGCACCTTTACCGATTCCGTCATCCGCCGCATGAGCCGCGTGTGCGCCAAATACGGCGCCCTCAACCTCGCGCAGGGGTTCCCCGACTACAACCCGCCCGAACCGATGTTGAAGCGTCTTGCGGAAGTCGCCTACCAGGGACCGCACCAGTATGCGACCACCTGGGGCGCGCAGAATTTCCGCGAAGCGCTCTGCGAAAAGGTGAAGCATTTCAGCGGACTGGAATACGATCCGAATTCCGAGGTCGCCGTCACCTGCGGCGGCACGGAAGCCATGATGGCCTCAGTTCTTGCGACGGTGAACCCCGGCGACAAGGTGGCGATCTTCTCGCCCTTCTACGAGAACTACGGCGCCGACGCGATCCTTTCGGGCGCTGAACCCATTTTCGTGCCGCTGAAGCCCCCTTCCTTCTCGTTTGACGAGGAGGAGCTCAGAAACGCCTTCCGTCAGGGCGCGAAGGCCCTCATTCTCTGCAACCCGTCCAATCCGTCCGGCAAGGTCTTCACGAAGGACGAGCTCCTTGCGATCGCGAAAATCGTGAAGGAATTCGACGCCTTCGTGATTACGGACGAGGTCTACGAGCACATCATTTACAAGCCCTCGGTCCATACGTACTTTGCAGCGCTCCCCGACATGCGCGAACGCACGATTGTCTGCAACTCGCTCTCGAAGACCTATTCGATCACGGGCTGGCGCTTGGGCTACGTCCTCGGGCCCGCGGAAGCGCTCGACCGCGTCCGCAAGGTTCACGACTTCCTGACTGTCGGCGCTGCGGCGCCCCTCCAGGAAGCGGCCGTTACGGGCCTCAAGTTCGGCGACGACTACTATGAGGAGCTTCAGGCCGAATACACGCACCGGCGCGATCTCTTCCTTTCGGGACTCGATTCCTTGGGTCTCAGGTACTTCCGTCCGCAGGGCACGTACTTCGTGCTCGTCGACATCAGTGACTTCGGCTATGACGACGACTATCAGTTTTGCCTCGACCTCGCCGAAAAGGTGAAGCTCGGCGCCGTTCCGGGATCGAGCTTCTTCCGCGAGCCCGTGCACGACTACATTCGTCTGCATTTCGCGAAGGGCGACGACCGGGTGCTCGAGGACGCGATCAATCGCCTGAGGAACATCAAGATCCTCCAGAAGTAATCTGCGGTCATTCTTAGGACAAAGGACCGGGAGCTTGAAGAAGCTTTGCCGGTCCTTTTCTATATCAGAGCACGCGGCGTCTCTGCGGGTGCAGGGGAGACGTGCACCCTCTTTCGTTTGAGCCATGAAGCTGCGGCCTGAGGAGAATCTTTTATCCAACAGGCCGTAAAACCCCGCCATTCATGGCGGGGATATAAGGCCCATCGATCGAATATGGATTACTTTCATAGATCGCGAAATGCATTGCTATTCACTATAATGCAATGTAAATCTGCAATTTAATGATCCGTTAATATATAATAGACGGATCATGAACCTCTTC
>CAKQON010000111.1 GCA_934255515.1 uncultured Sutterella sp. | reverse complement strand
GCTTGGCGGATGTCCGTAAGATCCTCAAGAACGATCAGGCGAATATTGCGCTCTGCCGCATCTTCAATAATGGACTTGCTGATTTCGTCGTTGATTTGTTCCACATGTCGTTTCTCTCGGCCGGAAGCCTTTCGAAGTGCCTGCCTGGCGCTTCTGGAGCCATTGCGCTGGAAACGAGCCCGACTGCTCAGGTATTTGTCACGGTCGTCCTTCATCTTCCCGGCCTTGAAAATTCGGCCGGTGGACAGTGCTGCGGCGTTGTTTTCGCCAACATCGACGCCCATGACTTGATTCAAAGACAAGTTGTCTAGAGATACTTCCTTGAGTTTCTTCTCTATGGCAATGTGCAACTTCCATCGGGAAGGCGCGCCTTTGATGCCGCACTTCCAAACGAGAATTGCGATTATAAATCGATTTCCACCATGTCTCTTTTTTTACCACATGGTAACGTGAACTGCATGGGCCGCAATTCCTCACCTGACTGAAGTCAGATGTTTCCTTGCGGCATTTCTATGAATGGAAAGACGGATGGCCCGGGAAATTCCCCGGGATCCGTCCTTTTTTTGCGGCGCCTGGGACGTGCTATGACGCGGCTCCAGGAACGACCTCCCACCGGTCAAACCGCCTTTCCCTGCCGTTGAAGACCATGGCAACGGCAATGAGCTCTCTGCCGTGAGGCGCTTCCCCGTAACGGCGGTCTCGGATCTGCATGACGGCGCTCCGGAGGAGCTTTTCGGCATTTGTGCCGTCAGCGGAGAATTTGAGTTCGAACACCCAGCGGCGATGAGGCGTTTCCACCTCGAGATCGCTTCTTCCGAGTGCGGAATGCTTTTCCACATCCGGCACCATTGCGCCGCCCATCAGAAGTACCTGGAGGTGGCTCCTGCAGGAGGCTTCATTGACAACCGGATAGCGTGAATAGTCGATGGCGTTGAAGACCTGGTTGAAGTGCGCAATGACCGTTTCCGGGCATTCCCGGTCGAGCATCTTCGCGAGCCGGGAGACGCCGGCATCGAGTCGGTTGATGTCGCGGAGCATTTCGTCCGCATAAAGCCGCGCCATGGAAAGCTCGACTTCCTTATTCGGATATCCCACCTCGACTTCCGCGACGTTGAGCTGCTCTCTGATTGTGAGGTAGCCCGCCTGAAAGAGAAGCGCCTCGACCGAAAGCTTGTCGTACTGGCGGACGGCGCCCAATTCGTCGAGCGTCATGGCGACGGGAACGTCGAAGGACTCAGGCTGAACCAGCTGATGCTTCTCGAGGTATTTGAGTAGGAGCGAGGGCTGCCCGCCGCTTTCGTACCAGTAGTTTTTGAAGCCCTGCTGCGGATACTTGAAGAAGTTGAGGACCGACCACGGGCAGAACACATGGGATTGAGCGGAAGGCTCAAACGAGAAGCCGTCGTAGTTGTCCCGAAGGTTTTGAAGCACGTGTTTTTCAGTGGTGCCGAGCTTTTCCGCGGCATTCCGAAGGTACGCGGCAAATCCTGATTTGATTTCCTCTTCGGTATAGCCGAGAAGCGTTGCATAAACCGGATTTAAAGTAATGTCGTCGAAGTTGTTTAGTTCGGAGAAGATGCTGGTTTGACTGTACTTTGTGATGCCCGTCATGAAGAAGAACCGGAGGCAGCCTTCATACCTCTTGACAACTGCGTAAAAGCGGCTCAGGACTGTCCTGATCTCATTAAACAGACGGGAATTCTCGAGATGCGCGGTGAGCGGCGCATCATATTCGTCTATCAGCAGAACAAAGCTGTTGGTTTCCAGAGTGGAGAGCCAGAGCTTGAACTGGTCGAGAAAGAGGCTCACGGTGTCTGCCGGGTCGTACCGGAAGCCGATTGCGGCAAAGGCGGTCGCAATCATGCTGCGAAGCGACTTTTGGAACTCTTCCGCGGATGGGAGATCCTTCAAGTCGGAGAAGTCCAGTCTGACGACCGGATATGTTTTGTCCTTCCAGAGCTTTTCAATCTTAAGGCCCGAAAAATCCCGAAGGCCGTTTTTAAAAAGCGATTCAAAGGTTGAAACGAGAAGCGATTTGCCGAAGCGCCGCGGCCGAGAAATGAAAATCTTGCTGCGGACGGAAGCAAGCTCGTAGATTAGAGCGGTCTTGTCGATATAGATCTCGTTGGAGTTTCTCAGCGCAGCAAAATCAGATGTTCCGAGAGGGAGCGTTTTTTCCGTTGGAGCAGTCATTTAAACCCTCTGGAGATATCTATTAAAGGCAGCATCCATGTGTGTTTCCTAAAAGACCCGGGGGATTTCTGGACGATGCTCAAGTCTAAGGTATCCGCAGTGCGTCGGCTGTTGAGACGTCTGCGCTTGCATCCGACCAGAAGGATGCGCTCCTGTGCTTCAGAGCGACTGAGGCCTTAGGAAGCTTTGTTAGACTGCCTCGCAAAGGAGGCAAGATGCAACCTGAAAACCGTGTAATCTACACTCAGTCAGATTCGTCGAAGAAGAGCTCGAGGAACATCTGGTCTCTGGCCGTCGTCTCCGTAGACCAAC
>CAKQON010000110.1 GCA_934255515.1 uncultured Sutterella sp. | reverse complement strand
ATGCAAAATTAAAAAAAATCCCAGAAAAGATTCCGGGACTTGATCTAGATCAACCTATTTGGTGAGACTATTAATAAAGCGGCAGAAGAGGTTCCGGCAGGAAGCTGATCCATGTCCTCCCGGCTCCGCTCTTTCCCGTAGGCCGGCCCGGCCCGGGCTAGCCCGCGTATGATGAGGAGCATGCCGAACGCTTCGAATGTTTGTCAGGAGTTTCTTTCGTGGTCGATCCGTTTCTCCGGAATGCCGTCGTTTCAACGCTCAAATTCACGCTTCCCTGCGGCACGCTCCTTCTCGGCGCGGTTGACGGAAAGCTCGCCTTCTGCGACTGGGAGTCGGGCTGGCATCGCGCGAGCGTCCAGAAGCGGATTGATCGGTTTCTGAAGGGGCCTTATGAAAATCGCCCTGATGCGCTCCTCGACCGCACGGAGGCGGAGCTTCGCGAATACTGGGAAGGGAAGCGCCGTACGTTCGAGCTTCCGCTTCTCTTTCTCGGAACCGATTTCCAGAAGGATGTCTGGAACGCGCTTCTCGACATTCCCTGGGGCGAGACGGTGAGCTACGGCGATCTTGCCGGCAGGATCGGGCGCCCGAAGGCTGTGCGCGCCGTGGGAGTGGCTGTCGGCGAAAATCCCTTCTCCATCATCGTCCCCTGCCACCGCGTGATCGGGAAGGACGGATCCATCACGGGCTACGGCGGCGGGCTTGATGCCAAGCGGATGCTTCTTGGAATTGAGGGCGTTGCGATCTGAGAGCCCTCCGGGCGGCGGAACAGGGAAACACATTTTGAACTGATTCGAGGTCTTTGCCGGATCTCAGGAGAGATGCTCTGCGAATAATATTTCGTAATACGAATTATTTTGAATCCGAAAGTTTTCCATGAAAGATGCTTCCTCTCCTCCCATAACGCTAATTTTCGATCTGGCGTTCGCGCTCCTTGTCCGGGGCGTCGAAACGCCCGACCAGGTTTCGGACGTGCGTTCCGGCCGCATTTCCATTGCAAAGGGGCGGATCCTATCCGTCCTCGCGCGGCAGAGCGACGGGTCGGAAGAAAAAAGCGCACTGCGGCTCAAGGATCTCGCGGAATTGACGGGCTTCGCGCCTTCCACGGTTTCCGAATCCGTGGAAGAACTCGCTGCGCTCGGGCTCCTCACCCGCGCAAGGCTTCTGACCGACCGGCGCACCGTGGCGATCCGCATTACGGAAAAAGGGCGCGAGAGCACTGTCGGGAAGGGACTTGCCGCCCTCTGGGAGGAGGCGACGAAGGACTTGCCGGAAAGCGACCTCGAGGCCTTCTGGCGGGTCGTGAAGGAGGTTTCCGGGAAGCTTGAGAAATCAACCGAACGTTCTATTTTGAAATCATGATGACGCCGCACGCTTTCTTTTCGCTTTTCGCCCCGGGCCTCTTTGCGGGCGTTCTTCTGTTGAGCGTTTCCTGCCCTGAACGCTGCGGCAGCTCCTCCTGGTGCGCCGGGGATGGAAATAAAGGCCCCGGCAGTCGCCGCGGGGAAGGTCTTTAGGGTCGACGCCCTGCCCGGGCGCCGGTATTCCGCGCGGATCGTGTCGCCTGCCGTCGTGAGCATTACGTCCCGCATTTCCGGCGAGATCATCGAGGCGCCTTTTACCGAAGGCGGGCGCGTCAGGAAGGGAGATGTTCTTTTCCGGCTCGACCCGGTGCGCTACGAGGCGGCGGTGAAGAGCGCCGAAGGCGCGAGAAAGGAGGCTGAGGCCGAGCTCGAGTATGCAAGGCGCTCGCTCGCGCGCGTCAGGAAGCTCTGGGAACAGAATGCCGAGAGCCGCGACGCCTATGATGCGGCGCTTCTTGCTGCCGAAGCCAATGAGACGCCCGCCCAGGATGATCTGAAGCACGCGGTAATCGCCGCTCCCTCGGACGGGCGCGCGGGCGTAGCTGCTTTGCCAGTCGGAAGCTGGGTGTCGTCTTCTTCCGGAGCTCTCACGACCGTGGTGGCACTGATCCCGTGCGCGTGCGGTTCGCGGTTTCCATGAAGGATGCGGCCTCGCTTTTCGGGTCGGTTGAAAAGCTCCGCGAGGAAGGGACGGCGAGGATTACGCTCGCCGACGGAACGAAGCTCCCGGGTGCCGCGCGCATTGCGTTCACCGACAACAGCGCAGGCGCGGACACCGATACGCTCGATGTTTATGCCGAGATCGCGAATCCCGATGAAGCGCTCGTTCCGGGGAGCGCCGTCGCCGTTGAGCTCGAGCGCAAATCGCCGGGTAGTGATTGAGAGCGCGACGGAGTCCGCCGCGGTTGTTTCCTCGGGGCTGAGCGCCGGCGAAACCGTCATCACGAACGGGACCCATAAGCCTCGGCGAGGGCGAGCCCGTGCGGATTGTCGAAGGAGAGTAACGATGCTCTCGTGAATCTTCAGAATCTCCCCGTTGAGGAGTACCCCAACATTGCGCCGCCGTCGCTCTTTGTATCTGCAAGCTATACGGGTGCGAGCGCCGACGTGGTTGAGCAGACGGTCGGGATGCCGCTCGAGGACGAGATCAACGGCATCGACGATCAGCTCTACTTTTCATCGACGAGCTCCAACGACGGCTCCTACAGCTGCTCGGTCACCTTCAGAACGGGAACGGATACCGATATTGCGCTCGTCAACCTCCAGAATGCACTAAACAACTCCCCTCTAACCTTGATATTTCATCCGGCCTCGGAGCTCCGATCTCCGAGGCTCAATTGAGAATCGATCTCATCTAGTCACCA
>CAKQON010000109.1 GCA_934255515.1 uncultured Sutterella sp. | reverse complement strand
CCCTCTATGCACAGGCGGCCTGACCCCAAGCGCCACAAAGCACCATCCGTCAACTATTAAATACCTTTGTTAATAATCGTATTCAGGAATCCTCGTCCTTCAGGGCGAGGAGGAAGTCAACGACGTCGACGGATATACCAGTCGACGAAGGTCGTGACGCGCTTTAACGTGGCAGATTCCTCTGTGGTGCCGATGTAATTTTCCAAGTTGGGTACGTGCCAGCCGTTGAGAATCGGTACTAGATTTCCCTTCAAGATATCCTGATACCCGTGGATGCGGCTTTCGGGGCAGCATTCCTGATGATCCGGCTCAAAGCTTTGAAGCATCGTCGGGCTTTCTCCAGGATTTACACTCGCTTTTTCTTCTGAGACGGGTAATATGCGGGGCGCGGCATCAGACCGTCAGAAATAAGCACGCAGGATACAAGGAGAAAAAGCATGGCCCTCAAGAAAATCATCAAGGTCGAGGATCCCGACGACATCAGCTCCGGCTACGCCGGGAAAGTCATGGAATCGGTGAAGTTTGCCGCCCTCATCGCGAGCTTCACGGGCTTTGTGATCGGCATCGTTCTGAAGACGAGGCTCACGGAATTCGGCTCCGCCTCCTGGGGCGCGGACGCCTTTACGCTGGCGCTCTTCTTCATCGTTCTCTTCCTCGGTCTCTGGTTCACCGTGAAGGATCTCCCGGTGCTTTGCCGCGAGAAGGCGAACTTCAAAAATGCTGAGAATGTGGCTGATGTCACGGTGGCGGGCTTCGTCTTCATCCAGTATGCGGTCTCCTTCAGCTTCTGCTTCTTCTTTGCAGTGACGGTGGACGCTGCGACGAATCTCATCAATCCACTCTTCGCGGGCGACTACATGCTCGACTTCCCGGCTGCAGTCTTCTTCTTCTACGGCGTCGTGCCCGCGGTGATCGTGAATCTCATTGCCGCCGCCGTCATGCGCTCGCAGATCAGAAAGAAGCTCCCGCAGGATTGAATTTCAACTGATCACTGAAAAGAAGCCGCCGGCGACCTTTGATGAGTCCCGGCGGCTTTTTAAATTGAGGAGAAGCCCTCCCGGGCTTTCTTCAAATCGTTATTTGGCCTGAGCCTTGGCTTCGCGCGCGGCATGGCGGGCGCGAAGGATGCCGATCACGTCGGCAAGCTCAAGGTCCTGATCCTGGAGCAGAACGAGGAGGTGGTAGACAAGGTCCGCGGCTTCGTTCTTCAGCTCCTCGCGGTCGTGAACGGTTGCGGCAAGCGCGGTTTCAACGCCTTCCTCGCCCACCTTCTGGGCAATGCGCTTCGTGCCGCGGGCATAGAGGCTCGCGGTGTACGAGGTCGCCGGATCGGCCGTGCGGCGGGATCCGAGAAGAAGCTCAAGGTCGCGCAGGAACTGCCACTTGGGCTCGAGGCTGCCGAAGCAGCTCGTCGTGCCGAGGTGGCAGGTGGGACCGTCCGCATTGACGAGAACGAGAAGCGTGTCGTTGTCGCAGTCCCTGCCGATGTCGACGAGGTGGAGGAAGTTCCCGGAGGTTTCGCCCTTCGTCCAGAGACGGTTCTTCGTGCGCGAGAAGAAGGTGACCTTCTTCGTTTCAAGGGTTTGCTTAAGCGCTTCCTTATTCATGTAGCCCAGCATGAGAACGCGTCCGGAGACGGCGTCCTGCACGATAGCGGGAATAAGTCCGCCCGTTTTTTCCCAGTCAAGCTTTGCCTGTGTTTCTTCAGTCAGCATGTTCTAACCTCAATTCCATTGTCGGCGAGATAGCGTTTGAGGTCGCCGATATCAATGATTTTTTTATGGAAAACTGATGCGGCGAGTGCACCGTCGACATGGGCGAGGCGGAAGGCATCGAGGAAATGCTCCATGGTGCCCGCGCCCCCGCTCGCAATGAGAGGCACTTTAGAGACGCTTCTCACGAGCTTCAACTGCTCGATGTCGTAGCCCTTGCGCACGCCGTCCTGATTCATCATGTTGAGAACGATTTCGCCCGCGCCGCGCTTCTGCACTTCCTCAACCCAGCGAAGCGTCTCCCACTCGGTCTTGCGGGTGCGCTTTTCGTCGCCCGTGAATTGGTTGACCCAGTATTTGCCCGTCACTTCATCGTGCCAGGTGTCGATCCCGACCACGACGCACTGGACGCCGAAGCGGTCGGCAAGGCGCGTGATGAGCGTGGGATCGGAGAGCGCAGGGGAGTTGATGGAAATCTTGTCGGCGCCGAAGGCGAGAAGGCGCCCGGCGTCCTCAACCGACTTGATGCCTCCTGCAACGCAGAAAGGAATGTAGATCGCTTCCGCGACGCGTGAAATCCAGCTCTTGTCGACGACGCGGCCGTCCGACGAGGCGGTGATGTCGTAGAAGACGAGTTCGTCGGCGCCTTCCTCGGCATAGCGTTTGGCAAGCGGCACGATGTCGCCGATGATTTCATGACCGCGGAACTGCACGCCCTTGACGACCTGTCCGTTTCGGACGTCGAGGCAGGGAATGATGCGTTTGGCGAGCATGGGTCCTCCTTCTGAAGGGAAGCGTGGGTGCGGCATGAATGGATGGCGCGCGGAATTCTCAGCGCGAAATTCAAGCTTATCGTACGGGAAAACGTGATGCTCGCCGAAATCGGGAAAAGGCTATGGAGAAATTGCTTAAGAGAAGCTGGGTGGCGACGAAAAAGAGCGATAAAGCCGGGCCCGGGTTCTCAAAAGAGAAGTCCCCGGAAAGCTCAGGCGGCTTTCCGGGGCCCCTTCAGGCGATGACGATTCTCAGATCAGAATCTTCGGGTTTCTCATTGAAGCTCCCCCGTTTAAAAACGGAGGATTCACTATGACACTCTCAAGGCTTTTTCAGGGGGCAATGCCGCCTGAA
>CAKQON010000108.1 GCA_934255515.1 uncultured Sutterella sp. | reverse complement strand
CAGTTTGAAGAACGCAAGAGATCAAACCCTTACTTTTGGGGCGATTCTTAGTTCAGACAATTGGGAATCCTTTAATTCATTCAAGCTCGCCGCAACTGTCATTGCTCTTTCCGCGGCCTTCACTTCGACCGTTCATGCCGCGGGCTTCCAGCTCACCGAACAGTCCGCGGGCGCGCTCGGCCGCGCCTACGCCGGTGTGGGCGTCGACGGTACCGATCTTTCGGGCGTCTACTTCAATCCCGCCACGATGGTTCTTCATCCCGGCACGCAGATGCAGGCGGGCTTCGTCGGCATCGGCCTCAATCTGGAATATGCCGGCGACGACGGCACGAAGGAAAACGGGCGGCAGGCAAGCCAGGCGATTCCGCATGGGTTCATTACGCACCAGATCAACGAGAGCACCTGGGCGGGCCTCGCCATGACGGTTCCGTTCGGCATGGGCACGGAATACAACGACAACTGGGAGCATGCGGATCACGGTATTTCGGCCACGATTCTCACCTTCGACTTCAACCCGAACGTTGCATGGAAGGCGACGGAGAAGCTGAGCTTCGGCGCGGGCGTGTCGCTGCAGTATGCTCAGGCGGATCTCAAGAAGCGCAACAACTTTGCCAACAGCGGTATTTCTGCCGAATCCGAAATCGATGCCGACAGCTGGGCCTGGGGCTTCAATCTCGGCATGATGTGGGCGCCGACGGAAAACTTCCGCCTGGGCGTTTCCTACCGCTCGAAGATCAAGCATGATGCGGAAGGCGATTTCACGCTCAAGAATGCCAGAATGGGGAACACATCGGTTACCGGCGATGCCCTGATTGAGATGGCTGGCAAGTATCAGGCCGAAAGCGAAACCCATGCACAACTCAAGACGCTCGGCGCGGTCCTCAACAGACAGTCCTTCGATGGCTACGCTACGGTTACGGCTCCTGCCTGGGCCATGGCCAATGTCGCCTGGGACGTGAATGATCTCCTGAGTCTCTACGGCACCTTCCGCTGGACGGACTGGTCGTCCTTCGACGAACTCGACATCACGACCAATGTGACCGGCGTCGGCGGGCAGGTGGTCAACAAGTGGAAGGACACCTACATGGGTTCCGTCGGCGCGGACCTTCGCCTCACGAACTGGTGGACGCTTCGCGGCGGTATCGCCTATGAAACCTCGCCGATCGACAAGCCTGAATACCGTACGGCCATCATCCCGGATGCCCGCCGCTGGTGGTTTGCCGTGGGTTCGAGCTTCAAGTTCGACGACAACCTCATGATGGATCTTGCCTTTGCGCACCTCCACGGCGTCGGCGAACGGAGCCTCTACGAGAACGGCGAGAAGATCGGCAAGTTCAGAAAGCTTGACGCCTATCTCATCGGCGCTCAGCTCCAATACAAATTCTGATTTCGCTTGAGCTGAAATACTCAAAGAAAGAGCCCGTCGGCGAAGAACCGGCGGGCTTTCTTTCAAAGCAACTTATGCCTGGATTCCGTCAGAAGAAGAGGAGGACGGTGACGAAGCAGACAAGCATCGGGATGGCGGTGCGCTTCACGAGCTCCAGGGGATTCACCTTGCAGAGGCCGGCCAAAAGAATCACGACGCCCGCCACAAGGCTCATCGTGCGACCCAACTGAGCGCAGATGAGCGCCGTGTTGCCGAGGTCGCTGATCGTCATGCCGAGTTCTGCAGCATGCGGGGTGACCGCTTCATTGAAGGCGAAGGTCGTAGCATCGCCGGATCCCGTGAGGATCGCCATCAGGAAGACGCCGCTGAAGAATTCCGTTACGGCTTTCTGCGGATTGCAGAGCGTGACGATGAGCGTATAGATCGCGCCGATCAGCATGGCGTGCGCAACGCCCATCTTAAGGAAGTGAACGCAGGTGTTGCCGAGAAGCAGGATGACGAGCGGTACAAGAGGCGCAGCAGCCCAGAGCGGATTGATTCGCTCGATCTGGCTTCCCATGCTGTCAATGCCTTCGAGCTTCACGGAGCTGCGGTGATCCTTGAGAAGGAATTCCACGACGGTAACGAGCACGGCGCCGAGGAGAATCATCGAGGCGTACATGACCGAATGGCTGATGATGAAGGTCATGGGTTCCATGCCGGCCATTCCGGAGATCATCACCGGATGGGGGCCGCCGGGGTTGAAGCAGGAGCCGAAAGTGCCCGCGAGAATCGCGGCGCCGGTGCCGGCGGGGCTGATCCCGGCGTGGATCATGACGGGAAGGAGCGTCGTTGCGACGGCCGCGGCGCATCCGGCTGCCTACGGAATGGCGGCATTGATGATCGCAGTGACGATCGTGCAGGCCGGGATCAGAAAGATGCTGAGCGCCTTCATCGGGCGCGTGAGGAGCTGCACGAGATGCATGTCGGCCTTCGTGAAGCTCACGAGGTATGCAAAACCCATTGCCGAGCAGATCGACTGAATGAGGCCGGCATTGGTCATGCTCTTAGCGAACTGATTGAGGCCCGCCATCGGGTTGAGCGAAATGCAGCAGAGGAAGAGGCCGGCGGTGAGGAGCACGAGCCTCGTTTCAATGCGCTTTACGAGCGCAATGACCGTACGGATGACGACGACGATTGCCGCCCAGAAGGTAAAGGTTTCCATTTCCAGACTCCGAAGGGGCGTCTGTTGGGGGTGCAGGGGACCGCTTCATTGCCCGCAGACCGGGCGAGCAATGAGGCGGAAGGCGGAATTCAGAGGGAGTGCAGGTCAGAACCAGTGCTACATGCCGGCACGGAACATCGTGCGGGTGAGGCCGCCCGTGGTGTCGGCCATGTCTTCGAGATCGTCCACAGCATTCGAATAGGAGAGAACCGTGAAGACGCGGGGCTTTTTGCTGAGCTTGTATTCGAGGCCTGCGGTGGCGATGTGGCGGGAGTCTTCGAGCTTCTTCGCCTCGTTTTCGCCCGTGAGCACGTTCTGCTCGCCGTCGAAATACATGTAGGAGCCGAGCATTCGCAGATTGCCCGTGATCTTCCACTGGAAGCCCGCGGGCGTTTGTTCAAGCTGCCTTGGCATGCTTTTCCTCCAACTGTCCATTTTCGGGGTTAAGCCACACCTCTTTGATC
>CAKQON010000107.1 GCA_934255515.1 uncultured Sutterella sp. | reverse complement strand
GTGAGACCTAGAAAAAATTAGCCCTCCTGAACCACGGTTCAGGAGGGGTCTGTACCGGATTTTGGAAAATCCACGTCCTTTATGGAGGCTTTTTAATTATGTCATGATGTTTTTGATTATTGATTCACATATGGAAAGGGATTGAGTCGAAAAAGGATCGATCCGGGCAATGTCTTCCATCGACCGTAGCCACGTCAGCTGGCGCTTCGCGAGCTGACGCGTTGCGGCGATGCCGGCAAGCCTGAATTCATCATACGTGCGCCTGCCTTCGAGATATTCAATCGCCTGACGGTACCCGACAGCACGCATGGCCGGACTTTCGGGATCAAAATCGGGTCTTGCCATCAGACCATTCACTTCATCGAGGAATCCTGCGGCGAGCATGGCGTCAAAGCGCTTTTCAATCAGCTCATGAAGGCGCTTGCGGTCCTCGGGAACCAAAGCAACGGTTGCCATGGGAAATGCCGGTCGGGCTTCCCGTCGATGAAAGCTCGAGAGGGGCTTTCCCGTCATGCGGAAGACCTCGAGCGCCCGGCCAATCCGCTGCTTGTCATTGGGTGCGAGCCGCGCCGCCGTCTCCGGATCGCAGGCTTGAAGAATTTCATGCATGGCAGGCCAGCCGAGCTTTTCTGCTTCCTCAGAAACCCCTGCCCGGACCTCCGGAGAGGTCGTCGGCATTTCGTCTATCCCTTCGCGAAGGGCCTTCGCGTAGAGCATGGTTCCGCCCACAATGAGCGGAATCCGGCCTCTTCCCCGAATTTCGTGCACGAGCCGCGTGCAGTCCGCCACAAAATCCGCAGCGCAGTAGGGTTCGTTGATCTCACGGATATTAATGAGATGGTGGGGTGCTGCCCGGAGCTCCTCTTCGGTCGGCTTGGCGCTACCGATATCCATTCCCCGGTAGACCAGGGCAGAGTCAATCGAAATGATTTCCACGGGGTACTTTTCCGCGAGCCTCAGCGACAGCGCAGATTTCCCGGACGCCGTGGGTCCGAGAAGCAGCAGGGCAATCGGCCTTTCCGTCATCAGCGTCCCCTCATGAAAAGGCGATCGAGCTCTTCCATGGAGAGCGCAGTCCAGGTGGGGCGGCCATGGTTGCACTGATCCGCCCGCTCTGTTTTTTCCATATCCCGCAGAAGCTGATTCATTTCAGGGATGGAGAGCTTTCTATTCGCTCGGAAGGCGCTGTGGCAGGCCATTGTCGAGAGGATCCGGTTGCGGAGCACTTCAATCGCTTCCGACTGATCGTACTGATGGAGGTCGTCGAGCACCTCCCGCAGAAGCGCCTCCAACTCCGGCACGGGCGTGTCCGAGAGCATGGCAGGGATGCTTCTCAGCACCACTGCCTGCTGATCAGCCCCGGTGGCATCCAGGCCTAATTTCCCTAGCTCCCCGACATGCTCCTCAAAAGCCGCATACTGCAACGGCGTCACGCGAACGACGAGTGGAATAAGCAGGGGCTGCACCGCCATGCGGCTTTCATCCATCGCTTTTTTGAGGCGCTCGTATAGCACTCTTTCCGCGGCTGCATGCATGTCCACGATGACGAGGCCTCTCGCGTTTTCCGCAAGGATATAGACGCCGCCAATCTGCGCCACGGCGTGCCCAAGCTCGCCCGCGCCGTCCGTCTGCGCGCCGTCGCTGCCGTCGGCTTCCTCGAAAATGTTCGCGGTCGCGGGTTGCGCCGCCTGAACCTTGGCCGGCTCAAAGGACGGGAAAGGCGGCACCGCAGGCACAGCGCGCTTTGTACTTTCCTCACGCGAAATTTGTTCAGATTCAGCCGCTTCCTTTTCCGGCGTCAGAGGCGTTTTCGCGCCGAAAAGCGCCATCGCCCGATCCACCGCCTGAGGAGAAGGCCTTTGCCCCGACGGATAGGCAAAGGGCATCGACGCAGCTGCAGGCTTCTGCGCCGGCACCTGGGCGGGCGAAGGCTTTTCCCCTGCGCCCCCGCCGAAAATAGAGCTTTCGCGCCGTTCCGGAACGGCACCGGACTTTGCAGAAAAAGCGCTGTCCGCAAAGGCAGGCCTCCCATCATCGGAGGAGAGCGGCGGCGCAATGACGGCCTTCACGGCCTGAGTAATGAACTGATGCACCCGACCCGATTCCCTGAAGCGCACTTCCGTCTTTGTCGGATGCACATTCGCATCGACCTCATCGGGAGGAAGCTCGAGGAAAAGGCAGTACATCGGCTGCGCCTGTCCGTGAAGCACGTCCTCGTACGCGGCGCGCACGGCGTGCGCCATCACGCGGTCGCGAATAAAGCGGCCGTTCACAAAAAAGTACTGCGCCTCCGTGCGGGTCCTCGAAATGGTGGGAAGACCGATCAGCCCGGTAAGCCGCCATTTGCCTGACTGCGCATCCACTTCGCGGGAAGCGCCCCTGAAATCCTTCGGCATCAGATCCGCAATGCGTTCGGCGTGAGAATCCACGCGCTCGAGACGCATGGTCTGACGACCGTTCGTGAAGAGCGTGAGCGAAACCGAAGGATTCGCGAGCGCAATGCGCTCGAGCTGCGTCACCACATGGGCATTCTCCGTGCTCTCCGATTTCATGAACTTGCGCCGCGCAGGGGTCTTGTAGAAAAGGTCCTTCACCTCAATGCGCGTGCCGGGCTCCATGCCGGATGCAGGCTCAATCGCTCCCTCACGGATCTGCCACGCCTGATTCTCCTCCGGCGTTCTCGACTGGATGCGCAGATCTGCCACGGAATCGATCGACGCGAGCGCTTCGCCGCGGAAGCCTAGCGTCACGACATGCTCGAGCTCCTCGAGCGACTTCACCTTGCTCGTGGCGTGGCGCTTCAATGCGAGGGGAAGCTCCTCCTTCGGAATGCCGCAGCCGTTGTCGGAAACCAGTATGCGCTGCAGTCCTCCGCCCTCAATGCGCACTTCAACGCGGTCGGCACCCGCATCAACGGAATTTTCAACGAGTTCCTTGACGACGGAGGCCGGCCGCTCAATCACCTCGCCTGCGGCGATCTGACTGATGAGCTGGGAAGAAAGTTCTTGAATGGAACGGCGGGGCATGGATGTGTTGAACCCAAAAGTACGCTGCTCTGAGAGGCAGCAAATGCAAAGTTTTACGACTCTGACATGTCGGGATTAAATAAAGGATTCCCAATTGTCTGAACTAAGAATCGCCCCAAAAGTAAGGGTTTGATCTCTTGCGTTCTTCAAACTGA
>CAKQON010000106.1 GCA_934255515.1 uncultured Sutterella sp. | reverse complement strand
GGAAACCGGCGGCTGCTGGTGCTGCCTGAAGGGCATCCCGCATCCATGGGGTTTTTGCACCTATAGTCCAGATACAGAGCGACTTGCCGAAACGTCTGGGACGCGCAATCAGGTGACTACTCCCCGTCCAATTCTTCGAATTGGACGAGGCTTATCGCTTCTTTGGTCACAACCCGGATGTCTCCGGGATTTACACGACCTCAGCGAGCATTGGGAGAGGATGTTTCTCTCCGCAGGACGGGAAGCCCCTCCGCCCTCAATTTTCTAATGCCTTCTGCCCGGATGTTGGCTGCATCGTTGACGTCGCGATCGTGATGACTGCCGCAGTGCGGGCAAGTCCATTCGCGCGTCGCCAGATCAAGCTTCTCAAGCTTGAAGCCGCAGCAGGAACACGTCTTCGAAGAGGGAAAGAAGGTATCAATCTGCACGAAGTACTTTCCTTCCCGCTTCGCTTTGTAGGCAATCATTCGGAAGAGCTCGCTCCAGGCGGCATCAGCTATTGACTCCGCCAGAGAGTGGTTCTTCAGCATGTTGATGATTCTCAAACTCTCCGCAGTCAGCGCTTGGCTTTCGTTCACGAGTCGCGAAGAGACCTTGTGAAGGTTTCGGTTCGGGCATTCGCCACGCGCTTATGCGCACGTGCGAGCCTGCGGCGCGCCTTC
Organism: uncultured Sutterella sp.; assembly: GCA_934255515.1. Classification (GTDB taxonomy): domain Bacteria; phylum Pseudomonadota; class Gammaproteobacteria; order Burkholderiales; family Burkholderiaceae_F; genus Sutterella. The sequence continues at coordinate 2,756 of CAKQON010000106.1, read as the reverse complement.
TCGCGCCGGCGGCTGCCCTTCTTTGTTCTTGAAAACTGCCGGCTTCTTCGGCGCCGGACCTTGCGGGCTCGCTTCAGATGCTTCGGGTTCGGTTCCTTACGTCCGTTGGATTCCGTGAGGAGATCCTTGATGCCGACATCAATGCCGGTTACCTGATCCTCATAGATCTCCTTCAGAGGTTCATTGTCAGCCAGACCATCCTCCCAGAACACTGCGGCGTAATAGTCGCCGGCGGCATCGGCTTCAAGCGTGATGCTCTTCACCTTGCCGACAACCTCACGGTGGATTCGAGCCTTGATTGGCTCCATTTTCGGCACGCGCACTTAGTTGGGGCCGACGGAGACGCTGGTGCAGTGATAGCTCGACTGCGGGCCTCCTGAGTTTGGGAGTTTGGAAGCAGAAAAAAGGGCGCCCATCCCTGCAGCAGTAGGATAGCGCCTTTTTTTATTTTTTACGCTATAGGCTTGCTTTTTGGTCCTGCAGCCGGATGATTTCAGGGACGGCATCTGCGTCCGTAGGGAAACGAGTTCCCAGGCAGCGCGCCAGCTCAGCTCGGGAGCATAGGGCAGGCACAGGGCTGAGTCCGCACGCCTGCATGATGGTGTCACCATTGTCTTTGATCTCGAGCTCTCCAGTCTCATGCCGGGCCCTGAGGCGCTGATTCGAATCCCAAGGCGCCGCCTTGCGGTTTGTCTCTCGACGAGCTGTCGGCAAATAGAGATAGCTGTCCGCTGCCGGGTTGTAGACTGCTGCAACTTCACAGTCGCGGAGTCCCTCGCAAATCTCATCTATGCTGAGCCCGGCCTTCGCCTTCTCCAAACGATCCTGCACAATGCGCACCAGCAGGAGCGCAAGGAAGATCACCAGGATGTGGCCGCGGATGTGTTCCGAGGCCCAGACGTACATCGGCCGCAAACCGAGGTTGGTTTTCATGATGCGGAAGCACGTTTCGATTTCCGTCAATTTCTTGTACGTGCCTGCCATCGGGAATTCCATCCGATTGCCGTCAGCGTTCGCGCCAGCTTCCTGCGCTTCGGAGTCGGTCCCTTCGGCGTTCCCCTGAGGTCCTGCCGCTGAATAGACAAGAGCTGCGTAGCCGGCAAACCGGCGGCGTCTGGCGAGCGCCTTCTCATCCACTCCGATAATCCGCGCTTCCACATCTTTTTCCGTCTTGACGAGCTGAGCCCATGCGCTACGGTTCTTGCCAATCTTTTCGCCTCGTGCCTGCTTGGCCTGGATCAGGCGCACCAAAGCATCAAGGATGGCGTTGTCGCGCCGGGCGCGCTTCTCGTTCCACGTCAAAACAAGCGTGCACTTGACGGCCTTGTCTCCAGTTCCCTTCGTCCAGTCAGGAATCACGCGGAACCGACCTGCATCAGGGTTGACAGGGTTGACGGGTTGGTATTGATCCTCCTCGAAAAGCTTCTTTTCCATCTCCCGGGAAAACTGCGTTACCTTCTGTGCGACAAGGAATCCGAAGTCGAGACCGCGAAGCATTTCCAGGTTCCCGGCCGAATTTATGCCTCGATCAGCGAAGACGACGGCTTCCTTGATCTGATACCGCTTCTTCCAGGCGGTGATGACGGGACGCATGGACTTGAATTCCGATGTATTGCCCGAAAAAACTTCAAAATCCATGGGGAAGCCATATTTATCAATCACCATCACGATCGACACAATCGGCAGATCACTGCGGTGCTCCTTGGAAGGTCCTCTGGCTCTGAGGTACTGGAGCTTGAGCCCGGCGATCTTCTCTACTTCTTCGGCCGACAAGCTTTCCACATTGAGCTTGCCTTCCGAATCCCAGCGGCCCGGGTCGATTTCTCCGCAGACGAGGTACATCTCGGCCGCTTCCTCAAAACGCTCTGCATAGTCCGTCTGCTCGCGCTCCATTTCCGCGTCCTCCAGCGGCGCTTCAAAATAAGTATTGGTGACATCGTAGAAGACCAGCGTGGCGCGCTCCTTCCCGTACGCCTCACCCATGCGCTTGTTGACGTGCTTGAGGATTGTTTCCTTGTTTTCCTTCAAAAAATCGTACGCGTCGTAGTAGCTCGTCAAGTCGTCCGTCCCGGCCGGATTCCCGAGATATGCATCCTTCTGCTGGAAGCTTCGGAGGATGGAAGCAGGATCCAAAACTTTACGAAAGACCAGGAAGGAAATAACGGCATTGAGATTTGTCCTGATGCGCGTCTTTTTCTGTAAATAACCGAACTTTGCCGGCAGACGCAGTTCATCCCAGATGGCTTTGAGCGCGTAGTGGCCGTAGTTGAGACGAGCGCTCTTGGGCCGTTTGCCGCTGCCGGCCTGAACGGCGAGGAGCGAATGAGCTGTCTCGCTGCGCATGGCCTGGGTAGCCGCAGCCTTATCAGCGGACGCCTGCTGGTATTTAGCCTTCAAAGCTTCAAACTCGCCGGGCTTCATTTGATCGAGCCTGCCGAACCGCTCGACAACCTTCGACCGGGCAACACGCTTTTGGGGATCCCAAAATTTCTCGACGAGTACGACATAGCGGAACTGCCCGCCTTTGCCGCCTTTCTGGGTAGTGATGTACATAGTTGCTCCGGGAGGAATTCCAACAATTATAGCACATCTATAACCAGCCTATATAATGAAATACAGAATTCAGGTCAAAAAAAGTGGGGTGCAGGGCAACAGGGCCTTGAAACTCCCAAAGTCAGGTTTTCGGGGTTAAGCCACACCTCTTTGATCGGTGTACAGTTCAGCACTCTCCCGGTGATCCAGCGCTCCGGATGGCG
>CAKQON010000105.1 GCA_934255515.1 uncultured Sutterella sp. | reverse complement strand
GTGAACAGCAATGCATTTCGCGATCTATGAAAGTAATCCATATTCGATCGATGGGCCTTATATCCCCGCCATGAATGGCGGGGTTTTACGGCCTGTTGGATAAAGAGAAGCGCCGGCCTCTCCCACAGGAAGAAGCCGGCGCATCGAAGAGCTGCTGAAAAGAAATTACAGGTCTTCAATCACGAGGTAGACGGCCCTCAGGGGACCGTGGACGCCCACCACCTTGACGAGCTCAATGTCCGCCGTGGAGCTCGGGCCCCCGACGAGGTTGATGCAGGAAGGCATGGGAATGCCCGCTGCAAAACGCTCATGGAGCTTCTTCGAAAGCAGCCCGAGGCGCGGGAGAATCGCGCTTTTCTTAACGACGAAGATCGTGTTCTGCGGAAGAAGGCTCACCGAACGTCCGTTTTCAACGGAAGAGAAGAGCACCATCGTGCCCGATTCAGCAAGCGCATTCTCCGCCCAGACGACGCCCGTGCGGGAGGTGGAGGCGCGCTCAGAATTCTTCCGTCCTTCGACGCTTCCCCATTCCCAGGCGTTGGGTCCGATCGCGGCCGTCGTGACGCCGAGGTCCTTCAAGTCTTTTTCGGCCGAAAGGAGCACTTCGCCGTCCCCGAGTTCCGCGGCAATGTCCTTCACGGCTTCGGCAAGCCCGGCCGCGGTCGTGAGGCGGCAGTCTGCAAGGTTCACCGAGCCCGAGATCTCAAAGAACATTCTGAGGAGTTCATCGGGCGAAAGGTCGGCAAAGCGCGTGAGCGCATAGTCGTTTACGGGCTTCGCGGCAGGGAGCGGCTCCCTTCTCACGGGACGGCCGAGTTTGGCGGCAAGAGCGCCCAGGAAGGCTTCGCGGTTCTTGATCATTCTTTGTCTCCTTATTTCTGATTCTTCTGGTTACTGAGGCTCTTTTCGTGTTCGGCGAACCAGGTGCGGAAGCTTTCGCCGTCGCCTTCCGGAAGGTCGCGCGCGTTGGTCCAGGCCTTGATGACCTTTGGCTCAATCGGCGCGCGGCCGTTATGGATGCCGAGCTTCATCGCCGGAGCGCCCGCCTTCATCGTGAGGTTCCAGAGCCAGGGCGAGCCGTTGGCGACGCCGAAGCCTTTCATGGCGAGCTTTTCGCCCGTCGGCCGGATGCCCATTTCCACTTCCGCAATGCGGTGGCGGCGGATGAGGCCGGAGAGCGGGATCTTCACCGGGCAGACCGAGTCGCAGGCGGTGCAGAGCGTGCAGACCTGCGGGAGATCGCGGAACTTTTCATAGCCGCCAATGAGAGGCGTGAGAACGGCCCCGAGGGGACCCGGATAGATCGAGCCGTACCCGTGGCCGCCCACCTCGCGGTAGCAGGGGCAGGTATTCATGCAGGCGCCGCAGCGGATGCACTGAAGAATGGGGCTGAACTGCGAGGCGAGAATGTCCGAACGGCCGTTATCGATGATGACGAGGTGGAATTCCTCAGGGCCATCCAATTCGCCCGAGCGCTTCGGGGGCGTGAGCCACGTGTTGTAGCCCGTGAGCCGCTGACCCACGGCGCTGCGCGCGAGCATGGTGATGAGAACGTCGACTTCGGCGAAGGAGGGCGCGAGGCGCTCCATGCCCATGACGGCGATGTGGGTTTTGGGGAGCGTCGTGCAGAGGCGGGCGTTGCCTTCGTTCGAAACGAGCGCCATGGAGCCCGATTCGGCCACCGCAAAGTTGCAGCCCGAGATGCCCACGTCGGCCGCAAAGAATTCGGGGCGAAGGGTCTTTCTCACGAAGAGCGTCATGTCTTCCGGGGTGTCGGAACCCGTGTAGCCCATGGTCTTACGGAGCGTTTCCTGAATCTGGCGGCGGTCGCGGTGAATGGCCGGAACCACGACGTGCGAGGGCGGGTCCTTCGCGAGCTGAAGAAGGAATTCGCCGAGGTCGGTTTCCAGGACCGAGACGCCCGCGCTCTCGAGCACGTGGTTGAGGCCGATTTCTTCGGTCACCATGGACTTCGACTTCACGACCTTCTTCGCATTCTTCGACTTGATGACGGAGAGAATGTAGTCGGTCGCCTCTTCCTTCGTGCGCGCAAAGAAGACGTTTCCGCCCCTCTTGTCGATTTCTTCAGAGAGCTTGTAGAGGTAGGCGTCGAGGTTTTCGAGAACGTCCTGGCGGATCTGCTCCGCACGCGCTCTCCAGCCTTCCCAGTCGCCGAGGTCGTCGACCATCTTCTGTCGGTTCCTGCCGATCAGGTCCTGGGCCTTGGCGACGGCCGCGCGCATGATCTGGTCGTGCGTCTGGCGGTCAAGGCGCTCGTGAAGCGGGAGGCGGTTCGTGATGACGCAGTCGTCGGGGTTCGCAACGTTGACAACGAGGGGGCGCTTGTCAACTTCGTGGTGAGTTTCAGTGGAATTCATTTTGGGACTCATTTGGGGAAAGTTTGGGATCAGCGGGACATGAGCACTTCAGCAATGTGCATGACGCGGATGGGGAGCTTCTCGCGCGCGATGCGGCCGCCGATGTTGAGGAGGCAGCTCGAATCCGCACCGATCACGTAGTCCGGGTACTGCGTCTGCATGTGTTCGACCTTTTCCGAAACGAGAGCGCCCGAGATCTCGGACATTTTGACGGCGAAGGTGCCGCCGAAGCCGCAGCAGATTTCCTGGCCGGGGAAGGGCAGAAGCTCGAGGTCCTTCACGTTCGAAAGAAGCTTCAGCGGCTCCTCGCGGATGCCGAGCTTCCTGAAGAGCGAACAGGACGGGTGGTAGACCGCGCGCCCGGGGAGCCGCGCGCCGACATCGGTGACGCCCAATTCATTCACGATGAAGCCCGTGAGGTCGTGAATGCGGGCGGCAACCTTTTCCGCACGCTCGGCCCATTCGGGTTCCTCGGGGAGAAATTCACGGAAATACTTGGCGTAGGTCTTCACCGTATAGGTGCAGGAGCCGGCCGGAGAGACGATGGGGTAGTCGTTCTCTTCAAAGGTCGCGATGTTGTTCTTCATGCCGGGGATCGCCTCGCGAATCCAGCCGCTGTTGATGGCGGGCTGGCCGCAGCAGCTCTGGCGCTTCGGGAAGACGATTTCGCAGCCGAGCTTCTCAAGAAGGAGAACCGAAGCGGCGGCAGCGCGGGACTTCACCGCGTCTCCGATGCAGGTGCAGAAGAAATTGACTTTCATTTTGGGATCCTTGGGGAATTTGAATGGGGAAAAATGATTTAGAAGGCAAAGAGACCGGTAATGGCGGCGAGGATGACTGCGCCCGCGACGGCATAGCGGAGCGTCCCGGAAAGCATCTTTGAAGAGCTTTGGGCGAGCTCCCCCGAGGCAGATGCGGCAATCGCGATGCTCTGTGGGGCAACCATTTTTCCGACGGTGGCGCCCGCGGCATTGGCGGCGGCAAACCAGACGGAGCTCATGCCGGCTTCGTGCGCGGCGAGAAGCTGGAGCTTCCCGAAGAGGACGTTCGAATTGACGACGCTGCCGGTGACGAAGGTGCCGAGCATCCCGAAGAGGGGCGAAATCCAGGCGAAGCGGTCGCCGGCGGCTTTAATTAATTAAGAGATTCCCAATTCTCTGTACTACGAGGCATGCGAATCAGCCGAAGCGGCTAGAGTCCGCTCTTGTG
>CAKQON010000104.1 GCA_934255515.1 uncultured Sutterella sp. | reverse complement strand
TAGTTGCCTTTCTTTCTATGAGGCAATAAAAATGTTTCTGCGAGGAGGGCTGTACCGTTCTATTGAAAATTCACGATAATGGACTTGCTGATTTCGTCGTTGATTTGTTCCACATGTCGTTTCTCTCGGCCGGAAGCCTTTCGAAGTGCCTGCCTGGCGCTTCTGGAGCCATTGCGCTGGAAACGAGCCCGACTGCTCAGGTATTTGTCACGGTCGTCCTTCATCTTCCCGGCCTTGAAAATTCGGCCGGTGGACAGTGCTGCGGCGTTGTTTTCGCCAACATCGACGCCCATGACTTGATTCAAAGACAAGTTGTCTAGAGATACTTCCTTGAGTTTCTTCTCTATGGCAATGTGCAGCTCCCATCGGGAAGGCGCGCCTTTGATGCCGCAATTCCTCACCTGACTAAAGTCAGATGTTTCCTTGCGGCATTTCTATGAAATGAAAGCCAGAGGCACCATCCCTCCGGAAACTTATCGCGAGAGAAGTCGAGACGTTTGGACCGTGGGGCAAATCCGCGACTGGCTCGTATCTCTCGGCAAAAAGGTAAATCAGGAGAAACGAGGGGGAAGCCTATATACTGAAGCCGACCTGGTAAACGCGCTCATGCGTAGCGTCGCCGCCAAGTGAAACTCAGAGGGGTCCGGGTGATAAATTCGAGGCCTTTTTTAAACAGTTGCGGGGCACAGCGAGGGGCATGAAGACGCCCAAACACAAAATCGCCTGTCCCACTAGCGTAGGGATAATATTTATATGTGCACCACCATCATCGTCGGTAAGCGAGCTTCCACCACGGGCCGCGTCATCCTCGGCCACAATGAGGATTCGGGCGGCCGCGTCATGCATCAGCAGTTCTGGTGCCCGGGCGCGAAGCACGCTCCCGGCGAATTCGTCGAGGGCGAACCCGGCCGCGCCCGCGTTCCGCAGGCGCCCGAAACCCTCGGCACCTACTGGAGCAACATGCTCGCTCCCGCCCCGGGCTCATCCTTCGACCAGGGCCTTGCCAACGAAGCGGGCGTCGTGATGTGCTCCAACAGCGGCGGCACGTCCTTTGACGGCGAACTCTCGGACGAGGAAACGGGCCTTGTTGAGGGCGGCATCGGCTTTCTCCTTCGCCGCTGCGTGATGGAGCGCGCCCGCACGGCGCGCGAAGCCGTGGAAATCGCGGCATCGCTTCTCGACAAATACGGCTACTGGAGCCCCGCGAGAAACTATTCCTTTGCCGACCGCGACGATGCGTGGCTCCTCAACGTCGTGAAGGGCCACCACTACGTCGCGAAGCGCGTCCCCGAGGACGAGGTGGTTCTCATCTCCAACTACCTCGCGATCCGCAAGGTCGACCTTTCCGACAAGGAAAACGTCATCGCCTCGCCCGACCTCATCGAGTACGCCATCCGCATGGGCCGCTACACGCCGAAGACCCCGGGCGACTTCAGCGACTTCGACTTCTCCCGCGCCTATCAGCCGGTTGAAAACCTCACCGCCTCCACGAAGTCGATCCGCATGCGCACGGGCTGGCAGGAAATCACGGGAGTGCGCTACACGGACGAACTCAACTACCCCGAGCGCCTCGTTCCGCCGAAGCTCATGAGCCCCGACGACGTGAAGGCGGTGCTTCGCCTCACGGCCGAGGAAACCTACAGGAATCTCGGCGACGGCAAGGGCGACGCCTTCCACATCAGCGCGGAAGACATTTCCCGCTCGCACACGCGCGAGAGCTGGGTCTGCGAAATCGGCGAGAAGCCCATCCTCAACATTCTCTGGCACTGCGCCTCCTACCAGGATACGGGCGTCTACGTTCCCTGGTTCCCGCTTGCAAAGCGCATTCCGGAAAACTGCCAGTGGACGACGCTTGAGGAAGCCCGCCGCGTGCATTTCCGCATGAAGCCCGAATACCTCGACTTCTCGTTCGGGAAGCGCTACTTCCTCAACGCGCTCCTGGGCGAACTCGTCAATTTCGACCGCGGCCTCATGTCCGGAATCTGGCGCGAAAGGGACGGCCTCGAGGCCCAATACAAGACCCTTGCAGCGGAAGTGGTTGAAAAGGCGAAGACGCTCCCTGCAGAGGAAGCCGAAAAGATGCTCGGCGACTTCACGTGCGAGATGACGGAACGCTCGAACGACCTTCTTCGCGAACTGCTCGCCTGCCTCGACACGGTCGACGCGGAAGTGCATCCTCAGGAACTATCGATTTCCGACGCTGACGCCACTGCCGAAGTCGTCATCCGCTCCTTCCCGGAACTCGACATTGAGGAGATCGACCAGAGCTCGCTCCTCTGGAGCCTCGGCTTTACCGGCGCCAAGGCGTCCGTCCTTGAACCCGCGAAGCCCCTCAAGGTTGAGATCCGCGGCGATGATCTCGTCGCCACCTTCCGGGCGTTCGACGTCGCGCGCTTCGGCATTGCCGGGTGCCTCACCGACACCTACATCCGCGGCTACATCGCCCACAGGCGCTTCGTCGCCATGGCGCTCGTGCGCTTCAAGGCGTGATTGAATATTTGAGCGCTCTTTCCGGAGCGCTCATCAAAAAGAAGCCCGCAGTTCCGAAAGGATGTCTGCGGGCTTTCTTTCATTCAGTCCTGTATGGGCAGGCGATCATCTGCGATCACTTGGCTTCGGTGCCGAACCACTTGTCGTAGATCTTCTGATACGACCCGTCGGCGCGCATGGCGTCGATCGTCGAATCGAGAAGGTTGAGGAGCTTCTTGTTGCCCTTCTGCACGGCCATGCCGTAAAGGTCGTCCGAAACCACGAAGTCGAGCGCAACAAGATTCATGCTCTGGGACGCCTTCTGCTTGAGGAAGTACTTGTTGACGGGGCCGTCGTTCAGCATCGCGTAGCAGCCGCCCTTATTGAGTTCGAGGAACGCGTCCGCCGCCGAATTGAAGGTGCGGATGGTGGTTCCCGGAATGCGCTTCATCATGAGGGCGCCCGAGGAGCCGATTTCCGCGCAGAGGGTTTTCTTCTCAAGATCCTTGAGGCTCTTGATCTGCGGAGCGTTGTCCTTCGTCGTCATCACCGTGAGGCCCGCATTCATGTAGGGCTTCGTGAAGTCGACCTTTCCGGAGCGTTCCGGAGTGATCGTGAGCGCGGATACAGCGCAGTCGATGTTGCCGGAAATCAGCGCCGGAACAAGGCCGTCGAGCGACATCGAGACGATGCGGATGTCGAGGTCGTTGCGCCTGCCGATTTCACGGATCAGATCCATGTCAAAGCCTTCGTACTGTCCGGTCTTGGAATCAAGATATTCAAAAGGCGGATAGACCGTGAGGGAGCCCACGCGAAGCGTCGGCGCTGCCTCAGCAGTAAAGGAGAAGACAAGGGTTGCAGCTGCGGCGGCCGCAGCGAGCTTCTTGGAAATAGCCATTTCAGAGGGCCTCATATATGTATGAAGCGGATTGTGCAGCTCGACGTGATCCCTCTTTTTATCGTTCACATGCTTCGAGGAACGGGCATTGAGCCTCCTCTCCGCGGGGATTTTTCGCTGAGCCGGACCCTCCTGGGGTTGGCGTCTGCTTCAGTGCCGGACACATGCGGCCTCAAAGCAGTGGTGAAATTGTTGCCGTGAGAGTTACCTCAGCGGCGGAGCGCTTCCGGCACCTTCCGTCCTTTACCTTAATTTCGGACTTGGAATATCAAGTGCGGATCATTCTCCCGAAGCCGGCCTGAAGAAGCCGTCCCGGTCCTCCTCGCCTTCACGGGCGCTTCGGACAAGGAGGACTATTGCACATTTTCCGCCCAAAGGCAAACGCCGCATCCTCCGTGAGTAAACAACTCTCGACTAAAGTCGAAAGCTTTATTGTCACCTGCTAAAGCAGGCTCAACATAGGGCTTGTTTACA
>CAKQON010000103.1 GCA_934255515.1 uncultured Sutterella sp. | reverse complement strand
ATGAGATCCTCCTGATTGGGAATGACCTCAAGTGTCCCGGAAAGCCTAAAAACCCGCTCTACCTATAGTCCAGATACCCCGGATCCTCACTGAGAGGCGCCGGGCTTTTTGTTTGCCCGGCAATCTTGGCCCGCGCGCCCCGGCGCGCCTTAAAATCTGCTCCATCATTCCTTCGCGGGGATTGTCCCCCGCTTTTTTTTGCATAATGCACATGGCCAAGTCCATTTATCGCGGCGACTACCGCGCGCCGACGCATCTCATCGACACCATCCGGCTCGAATTCGACCTCAACGCCGAGGAAACGCTTGTCAAAAGCACGCTTGAGGTTCGACCCAATCCCGAATGCACGGAAAAGGATCCGCCGCTCTTTCTGAACGGCGAAGACATCTCGCTCAGATCCGTTTCGCTCGACGGACGCGAACTGAAGGAAGGCGAATACAAGGTCGAAAGCAGCGGCCTCACCATCCCCGGCATCAAGAGCGCTCAGAAGCTTGAAATCGTGAATACCTTCAGCCCGAAGGCCAATACCGCGCTTTCGGGCATCTACGCTTCGGGCGTCAACCTGATGAGCCAGTGCGAAGCCCAGGGCTTCCGCCGCATCACCTTCTTCGAGGACCGTCCGGACGTTCTCGCCCGCTATACAACCGTCATCCGGGGCTCCACCGAGGACTACCCCGTCATGCTCTCGAACGGCAATCTGACCGAAGACCGCATGCTTGAGGACGGCCGCCGCGAGGTCACCTACGTCGACCCGTTCCCGAAGCCCTGCTACCTCTTTGCGCTCGTTGCTGGCAAGCTCGTCTCGCGCGCCTCGAAGTTCAGCCTCAAGGACGGCCGCACGGTGGATCTCTCCGTCTGGGTTGATCCGCAGGACCTCGACAAGACCGAACACACTCTTGAAAGCCTGAAGCGCGCCATCCGCTGGGACGAAGAGCGCTGGGGGCTTGAACTCGACCTCAACGACTTCAAGATCGTCGCGACGAACGACTTCAACTTCGGTGCGATGGAAAACAAGGGCCTCAACATCTTCAATTCGCGCTGCGCTCTCGCGAACCCCAAGGTCGCGACCGACAGCGACTACCTGCGCATTGAAGGCGTCGTCGGCCACGAATATTTCCACAACTGGACGGGCGACCGCGTAACGCTTCGCGACTGGTTCCAGCTCACGCTCAAAGAAGGCCTCACGGTCTTCCGCGATCAGGAATTCTCGGCCGACATGCTGGGCGAACCCTCTGCCCGGGCCGTGCAGCGCATCCGCGACGTCTCCGTCCTGCGCGCGGCGCAGTTCATGGAGGACGCGGGCCCGATGGCGCACCCGATCCGTCCCGAGAGCTACCAGAACATCAACAATTTCTACACGAGCACCGTCTACGAAAAGGGCGCGGAAGTGATCCGCATGCTCCAGACGCTCCTCGGCCGCGAAACCTTCAGAAAGGGGTTCGATCTCTACATTGCAAGAAACGACGGTCATGCCGTCACGTGCGAAGCCTTTATCAACGCAATGGTCGAGGCATCCGGACGCGACCTTTCGGCATTCACCAACTGGTATTCGCAGGCGGGCACGCCGCGCGTTACTGTCCGCAGGCACTGGGATGAGGTGAACCACAGGCTCACGCTGAACGTTCGCCAGTCGACGCCCCCAACGCCCGGTCAGTCCGTGAAGAAGCCCTTCCTCATTCCCTTCCCCGTGGCCTTCCTCAACAGCCGCGGAGAGGAAATGCCCGTTCAGCTCGCGGACGAGGACGAAGGGCCCGCAGCCGGCACCCGCATGTTCGAGCTCACGGACGAAACGACCGAATTCGTCTTCGGCGGCCTTGAAGAGCAGCCTGTCGTTTCGCTCAACCGCGGCTTTGCTGCTCCCATCATTCTCGATGCCGGCCTCTCGCAGGAGGAGCTCGCCTTCCTCGCCGCCAATGATCCGGATCCCTTCAACCGCTGGGACGCGATGAACCGGCTTCTCATCGACGCCGTTCATGCCCAGACCCGCGCGCGCCTTCTGAAGACCCCGGAAGACGTTTCGCCTCTCGTCATCAGCGCCGCTTCAAAGATCCTGCGCGACGAGAATCTCTCGCCCGCCTTCAAGGCCGTGGCGCTCACGATGCCTGGCGAAAAGCTCGTTGCCGAAGAGGATCCGCTCATTGATCCGCATGCCGTTCATGCAGGCTGGATTGCCGTGCGTCAGGCGATCGGCGAAAAGAACATTTCCGCCTTCCTTGAAGCGGCGCAGGCGAACATCGTTGAAGGCCCCTACGAGCCGACCCCCGAAAAGGCCGGCAGGCGGGCGCTGCGCAACCTCGCCCTAGGCTATGCGCATGCAGCCGGTTCTCCGCGCGCCGCCATCATGATCAAGGATCAGTTCATGACGGCCAACAACCTCACGGACAAGCTCGCGGCGCTTCACATGATGGCGAACTCCCAGACGCCCGCAAAGCAGGATATGGAGGTCGACGCCCTCAAGGCCTGGTACCACGAACCGCTTCTCATCAACAAGTGGCTCACGATTCAGGCAACCGCGCCCTCGTTCCCGGGCGAAGCCCGCGTGCTCGAGCGCGTGCGCGAACTGACGCGCTGCCCGTTCTTCTCGCTCAAGAACCCGAACAACGTCTATGCGCTCCTTCTCGGGTACTTCCAGCAGAACCCGTCCGAATTTCATCTCGCCGACGGATCGGGCTACGCTTTCTGGGCAGAAATGGTGCTCGAACTCAACCGCATCAATCCGCAGGTTGCCGCCCGCGTAGCGCGCTCGCTCGACAACTGGCGCCGCTACACCCCCGCACTTGCCGAAAAGATGCATGCCGCCCTCGAGTCGGTTGAAGCCAAGCGCAGCGAACTCTCGCCCAATGTGGCCGAAATCATCGAAAAGGCGCTCGGCAACCCGCTCTGACCTTCCCTTTTTTCATTCTTCCTAAAGGAAACATTGTTGTGACTCCCCTTTCACTTCAGGAATTCCTCTCGCGCGAGGAAGCGCTTGCCGGCTCCGACCCGGTTCTTACCCGTCTTCTCATCGGCATCTCCGAGGCCTGCAAGGAAATTTCCGCCAAGGTCCGCGAAGGCGCCCTCGCGGGCGTGCTTGGTCTTGCCGGCAGCGAAAACGTGCAGGGTGAAGAGCAGAAGAAGCTCGACATCATTTCAAACGACATCTTCGTTGAAGCCGTCGCCCGCACCGGCGCCGTCTGCGGCATGGTGAGCGAGGAGGTTCCCGAACCCATCGCCGTCCCGGAGGAACTTCCCCTCGGGCCCTATCTCGCCTGCTTCGACCCGCTTGACGGCTCGAGCAACATCGACATCAACGTCTCGATCGGCTCGATCTTCGCGATCCTGCCGGCCGAACGCCCGAAGCGCGTCCCGGCGCCTCAGGACTTCCTGCAGCCCGGCAGAAACCTCACGGCGGCCGGCTACTGCATGTACGGCCCGCAGACGATTCTTGCCCTTACGCTCGGCCGCGGCGTCTTCCTCTTCACGCTCGACGACGTGACGGGCACCTTCCGCCTCACGAAGGAAAACGTGCGCGTTCCGCGCGAAGCCAAGGAATTCGCGATCAACATGTCGAACCAGCGCTTCTGGGAAGCGCCTGTCGTGCGCTACATCTCCGAACTTCTTCAGGGCAAGGACGGTCCGCGCGGCAAGAACTACAACATGCGCTGGGTCGCAGCCATGGTCGCCGAAGTGCACCGCATCCTGATGCGCGGCGGCATCTTCATGTATCCGCGCGACTCGAGGAACCCCGAGCGCGCCGGCAAGCTCCGCCTCCTCTATGAAGCCAATCCCATGTCGATGCTCATGGAGAATGCGGGCGGAGCCTCCACGAACGGCCATGAACGTATCCGCGACATCGTCCCGACGAGCATCCACGAACGCGTGGCGGTATTCCTCGGCGCTGCCGAGGAAGTAGAAACCGTGACGGGCTACCACAAGGCTTAATCCGGCCCGGCGCCTGCGTCAACTTGGAAATGCCCCGCTGAGCTTCACTCAGACGGGGCATTTTTTGCTGTGTGCCCGGCATGGGCGATTTCTATAGGGTGAAAGTCCCGATGAGCAGGAGGTAGTGCCAAGCTCACA
>CAKQON010000102.1 GCA_934255515.1 uncultured Sutterella sp. | reverse complement strand
TCAGTTTGAAGAACGCAAGAGATCAAACCCTTACTTTTGGGGCGATTCTTAGTTCAGACAATTGGGAATCCTTTATTCAAGGATTCGGCGGGAATCAGACCCTGACTCCCGCAAATCAAAAGGACGGGCATTCGTTTCCCGGAAAACGTCTCAGGAAGTGAGGCGGCAAGGCTCGTCCGTGACAAGAAAGGAGAGCAAGCATGTGGGATCGAATTATTCGCGGCGCCCGCGTCGTGGACCCGAAGAACGGCTTTGACGGGATCGCGGACGTGGCGGTCGAGGACGGCCGCGTCGCCGCCGTGGCGACGTCGCTCGCCGGCCGGGCAAAGCTCGATGAGGAAGCCGACGGCCTCGTGCTGATGCCGGGCCTCATTGATTCGCACCTTCACCTTGGGAGCGTTTTCGGGTCGGCCTACGGTCAGCGCATGGCGGCGCTCGCGGGCGTGACCACCTGCCTCGACATGGCCGGTCCCTTTACCGACATTCTCGGAACCATTCCCTATGCGGGCGCCGGCATCAACGTCGCCTCCATTGAAGGCTTTTCGCCCGACGACGTTTTCGGGACGCTCACGCCCTCGCGGGGAGAGATCCGCTCCTGGCTTGAAAAGACCGTTGAGGCGGGTTCCGTCGGCGTGAAGCTCATGGGCGGCCACTGGCCGCTACCGCTCGAAACCTGCCGCAACGTGGTTGAGATCGCGAACGAAATGGGCGTCTACGTTGCCTGGCATGCGGGGTCGACCACTGCGGGCTCCAATATTGAAGGCATGCGCGAGGTGATCGACGCCGTGAAGGGGCTGAAGCTTCACCTCGCCCACATCAACGCCTACTGCCGCGGCCGCATCAATCCGGTTGAAGAGGAAGCGGCTGAAGCCATCCGCCTCCTGATCGAGAATCCCAACATCTGGTCCGAAGGCTACGTGAGCCCGATGAACGGCACGATCCTCACCTGCGACGAGAAGGGCGAGGTGATCGACCACGTGACGCGCACGTGCCTCAAAACCTACGGCTTCCCGATTACGGCGGAGGGCATCCGCGGGGCCATCAGAAAGGGCGTTCTCTTCGTCGTGCGCGATACGGGAATCATTTCCGACCTTGCCGGAGGCGAGGAGGCGATTCGCCTCTGGGAGGCCGCGGGCACGAAGACCGCGGGGAGCTTCCCCGTCAATCCCGCGCTCTCGCGCCTGATGATTGCAGAGGCAAAGCGCCCTGACGGGACCTTCGTGGTCGACGCAATCTCGACCGACGGCGGCTGCATCCCGAGAAACGTGCAGATTTCGATCGGTCTTTCGCTCGTTAAGTTCGGCGCCCTTACGCTCTCTGAATTCGTGCAGAAGACGTCGCTCAATCCCGCGCGCCATCTGAGGCTCTTCGACCGCGGGCATCTGACCCCCGGCGAAGCCGCGGCCGACATGACGCTCTTCCGGCTTGAAACCCAGGAGGTCGTGGAAACGATCGTGGGCGGCAGAACCGTCATGAAGAAGGGCGAACTGACGGGCAGGGGCGCATCGCTCATCACGACGAAGCACGGCCGGGCGTCCCTCGAATCCCAGGGCTTCCGCGTGATTGAGACGCGCTTTGACGACGCGGAGCCGGAACGCATCCGCATCTGATTCGTCTTATCTGACGAAAGGAAAACGGGCGGCGCTTTCTTCTGAAGCTTCCGCCCGTTTTCGTGTTTCCGGAGATCAATCGCGGATGTCGGTCTGATCAGGCCTTTTTCCGGGTTGCTTCCGGAACGGCCGTGCCGGGTTCGCGCGAGAGGTCCTCGTGCGGCAGGATTGCAGAGCCCGTCTTCGCGAGAAGCACGAGGCAGAAGACGGCCGAGACCGTGATGAAGCCGCCGCCCACAAAGCTTACGGGCGCAAAGCCGAAGTGCTGCGAAACGAGGCTTCCCACAAAGGCGCCCCCGCCGATGCCAATATTGAAGATCCCGGAATAGAGCGACGTGGCGACGTCGGCCGCGTCCGAAGCAACATTAAGCACCACGGTCTGGAATGCCATGCAGATCGCCGTCTGCGCGGCGCCCCAGACGAGAATGAGCGGCAGAAGCGTGCCCCAGGAAGAGCAGAGCGGAACGAGGAGGTAGAGCGAAAGCGCAAGGAGGACGAGCGGCACGGTGAGCGACCCCGAGGGGAAGCGGTCGACCGTCTTCGAGCTGATGATGGTACCGATGATGCCCGCGAGCCCGTAGATGAGAAGCACGTTGACGACGTCGTTCTCAAGCATCCCGCCCTCATGCTGCAGAATCGGGCTGATGTAGGAATAGGCCGTGAACTGGCCGAGCACCGTGATCGCCGTGAGAGCATAGAGCTGCAGGAGCGCAGGGCGCTTCAGAATGACGGGGAGGCTCTTCACGGATCCTGCCTTGGTGCTCGGGCATTCGGGGAGCACCATCCAGAGAAGCGCAAAGCAGACTGCAGCGCCGAGCCCGATGATGAAGAAGGATTCAGCCCAGCCGAAGAGGTGCCCGAGCTTGGTGCCGATCGGGACGCCCAGCACGGTCGCGACAATGGTGCCGCCCATGACGGCCGCAAGCCCCACGGCGCGCTTCCCCGCGGGCGCCATGCGGGCCGCAAGCGGCGTCATGATCGACCAGAAGACGGAGTGCGTGAGGGCGACGCCCACGCGCGTTGCATAGAGCGTCGCAAAGCTGTCGACGAAGATGACGGCAAAGTGGCAGCAGGCGAAGACGACGAGTAGAAAGAGGAGGAGCTTTCTGCGCTCAAACTTCGCGGTCGCAAGCGCAAGCGGGAGCGACATGATCGACACCACCCACGCGTAGCCCGTGATCACGAGCCCCATAAAGGAGACGGTTTCATTGAGGCTCTTCGCCATGTCGGGAAGGAGGCCGACGGGCAGGAATTCCGACGTATTGAAGACGAAGGCGGCAAAGGCGAGGCCGATGACGGGAAGCCAGGCGCGAAAGCCTGAGCGTGCGCGCTGCGGGGCAGTCATAAAGGGGAAATGGAAAAAGAGAAAGGAAAGGCTTTTTTTCGGTGCGCATCGTAGCACGCCGGAATGAGGGAAATCCCGCGGTTTGCTGAGGTGTATCTCCGGATTGAGCGTCCCTGCGTCATGAATTGGCGGTGCCTGATGCAGAATAAAAAAACTTCCATCAAGGAAAAAGGAGAAGGCAGAAATGGATGAGCAGAAGACCACGAGACGAACGCTCCTCGCGGCCGCAGGCGGCTTGCTTCTTTCTCTCGCGATCCTCCCCGCGACGACCGCTGAGGCGCTTTCGCTCACGGACCCGGCCGGGAGAATCTACGACGAGAAAGGGCGCTATCAGGGACGGGTGAGCGAGAACGGCCAGCAGTACGATGCGCGCGGGCGCTACGAGGGCCGGCGCACGGAGGACGGGCGCCTCTACGATTCAAAGGGGCGCTACCAGGGGCGCATCGACAGTTCCGGGCGCATGTACGATGAAAAAGGCCGCAGCACCGGGCGCGTGACGGAGGACGGCAGGCGCTACGACTCCAAAGGGCGCTACGAAGGCAGAACGGACCCACGGACCGGCAGGCAGTACGACGAAAAGGGCCGCTTAACGGGACGCGTCGGTCAGTAGAAAAGCGCGGACCGGGAAAAGAAAATCGCCGCAGCGGGAAAAGCACTGCGGCGACAGGAACTTAACGGCAGATGCTCCGTGAGCGCCCGGATCACTTGATGTGGTCGAGAATCGACTTCGCGGGGTAGCCCACCGACTGGGCGGCCACCACTTCCTCGTCGGGCTTGAGGTGAAGCTTCGCGGCGAGCTTCTCGGCCGAGAAGCCCGTGCGGGCGACGCAGCTCAAGCCCATGGCTGCCGCCGCGAGGTAGACCGACTGAATCTTTGCGCCCACGTCGATGTTGGTCGAGCGGATGCGGAGCTCACGGATCGCCTCTTCGCTGAAGGTGGCGCTGCGGATCTTCGGCGCAATCGTTTCAACAGCGTCCGTGATGAAGCTCCTCGTGCGCGAATAGTTCGTGACGTAGACGAGTTCAAGGGGCGGCAGCGTTAACTGAGAGTTGAGGAGGTAGCCTTGATATTTCATCCGGCCTCGGAGCTCCGATCTCCGAGGCTGAATTGAGAATCGATCTCATCTAGTCGCCATAAA
>CAKQON010000101.1 GCA_934255515.1 uncultured Sutterella sp. | reverse complement strand
GCCTACAACATGAGCGATCCCCAGATGGAGGACTTCCTTCACGAGAACTCTACTGCTCGACAATTCGTGGGGCTGGCACTTGCTCAGACCTTCCTTAATATTCAATCAGGTGAACTCTGTTGAATGTCTGTTCTTTCAGACTGAATGCGCAGCACCGAAGCCGTCATGCCGGCAAGCGTCACAATCGCCATGCCGAGAAGCGAAATGAAGTCGAGCGATTCGCCGAAGAAGATGAGTCCGAAGATTACGGCGAAAGGGATGCCCGCAAACTGGTAGACGGAATTGAGAAGCGGATGACCGTAGGTCCATCCGATTGTGAGGCAGAGCTGCGCGCAGGTGGCGGCAATGCCTATCCCGATGATGAGAAGAATGCCGTGAAGCGTATGGGGTGAAAAGCCCGTGACTGCAGAGGCGATGAGGCCTGCAAGCGTTCCTGTGAGCGTGAAGTAAAAGACGATGCGCTCCGGGGGTTCGGCATGTCGGGAGAGATCCCGGATCATGAAGTCTGCGCCCCCGCCAGTGAGGCCGACCAGCACGCCCGCGAGCGCGCCGATGAGTTCCTCTTCCGGAAAGTCCGGTCTCAGAATGAGAAGCACGCCGCCGAAGCCGACGGCAACAGCGAGAAGCAGAGGCTTCTCGAGCTTTTGCCGCGCGAAGGCGGCCGAGATGGAGAGAAAGAGGCAGAACCAGAGGGGCGATGAGTAGGTAAAGGTCTGAGCGGTGCCGAGCGGCAGAACGGAGAGCGTGTAGACCCCGAGCGTGATGCAGGTCGTGCCGATCGCGCATCGGATGAGGTGCCGCCAGGGATGCGATGTCTCAAGCGAAATATGCTTCTCTTTCAGGATGAAGCCGCAGAGCGCCACCCCGAAGATGCTTCGGTAAAAGATGATCTCCCAAACGGAGTAAAAGTCCGACGCCATCTTGACGAGTAGCGCGACGACGGCAAAGAGGAATGTCGCGAGGAGCATCCAGAGAGACTGGCGGACCATCGGGAAGTTCTCCTTCATGAGAAAGCAGTCATCGGCACCAGCGTTCCGCCCACAGGGGAAGCGCAGCGCGCAGATAGCCTTCAGGATTATCGGCGCCGATCGCGGGAAGCCCGAGATGGCGGCCTGCGGCATCGAGCACCTCGAGCGGGCGCGAAACGTCTACCGGACTGGCTCCCGCCTGCTTCGAGAGCTTTTCTCCATCGTTGTTGAGAACAAGGGGAATATGCATGTAGCGGGGAGGCGTCCCGCCGAGCGCTTGCGTGAGAAGAATCTGGCGCGGCGTGTTGTCGACGAGGTCTGCGCCGCGAATGATGTCGGTGACGCCCGAGAAAATATCGTCCGTCACGACGGCAAGCTGATAGGCCCAGAGTCCGTCGGCGCGCTTCAGAATAAAGTCCCCGACTTCATGCTCGACATCCTGCGAGAAGTTTCCGAGACGCCGGTCATGGAAGGAAAAAATGCCCGCCGGCACGCGGAATCTGATCGCCCGGACGGACTTCCCGTGAGTGCCGTTCCTGCAGGTCCCCGGATAGACCCCTTGGGGCAGTCCGAGGCGAAGGTCTTCAGCAAAGATTTCCTTTCTTGAGCAGGCGCAGCCGTAGATGAGCCCCTTTTCTGCAAGGCGCCTCAACGCCTCTTCATAGGCGGGATATCGGTCGTGCTGCCAGAGAACGGGCTCGTCCGACTCCATCCCGAAGCGCTTCAGATCTTCAATGAAGCTTTCTCCCGCACCGGGGATGTCCCTCGGGGGATCAAGATCCTCAATGCGAAGGAGCCATGTTCCTTCGTGCGCGCGCGCATCGAGCCAGCTCGCGAGCGCTGCGGCGAGGCTTCCGGCATGAAGCCTGCCGGTTGGAGAGGGTGCAAAGCGACCGCGATACATGGGTTTTCAGCCTTCTGAACTAATGACTGCCTATGGAAGTGCAGGCAAAATTTTAGGATGCGCCGGCGAATCTTTCCCGCCCGGCCTTATGCATTCCTTTCCCAATGACCTCTTCAGCTCAGAAGAATCCCCCGAAGCTCTCGGACGGCATCCTGCTCGCCTCCGTTGCGACGCTCGGTCCCTTTGCGGCCAACACCTATGTACCGGCCTTCGGTGATATCGAGCGCGACTTCGGCGTATCCGCCATTGCGGTGCAGCAGTCGCTCTCGCTCTACCTTCTTGCCTTTGCCTGCGCGTCGCTCATGATCGGCGCGCTTTCGGACGCCTTCGGCCGCCGCAGGGTGCTGATCGCCGCCACGGTCATCTTTGCGCTCGCCTCCATCGGGTGCATGTTTTCGAATTCGATTGAGGTGCTCTACGGCTGGCGCTTTCTGATGGGGCTCTGCGCTTCCGCGGGCCCGGTGATTTGTCAGGCGATCGTGCGCGACCGCTGGCAGGGCGTGGAAGCCGCCAAGATTCTCGCCCTTATGGCGATTCTCTTCGGGGTCGGCCCCTGCATGGCGCCGATTGTCGGGGGCGAACTCACCGTTCTTTTCGGCTGGCGCTTCGTCTTCGCGTTTCTCGCGTTCTTCGGCGCGTTCCTCGCCCTCATTGTGATCATCTTCCTCAGGGAAACATTGCCGGAAGAACGTCGCACCTCCTTCCGGCCGGCCACCACACTCATGAACTACGGGAAGGTTCTCCGCAACCCGGCCTTTGTCGCGGGCGTTCTCGCCCACGGCTTCTGCTTCATGGGACTCATCGTCTATTCGGCGGGGGCCGCCGACTTCGTGATACACGTGATGCAGCTTCGGGTCGATCAGTTCGGGCTCCTCATGGTGCCCCTGGTCGGGGTCTCGATGCTGGGCGCCTGGATGGGGCCCTCTCTCATGGAAAAGCTCGGGACGGGAAAGCTCATTTTCGGCGGCATTGCGCTGCTGATTTTCTCCGGACTCGCGGGCGCCTTGGTGGAATGGGTTCACCCCCTTGCTTTCCCGCTTCTCCTTCTTCCGCCGCTTCTCTACAACCTCGCGGCGGCTGCGATTCGACCGGCGATCAACGTGATGAATCTCGACTACTTTCCGAAGAACCGCGGACTCGCCGCCTCCGTGCAGCAGTTTTCGCTCACGGGCGCATTCGGGATTTCGTCCGCCCTTCTGGTGCCTCTCGTGATGGGCGAAGCCTGGAAGTACTGCCTCGTCATGCTTTTCTCGAGCGTCGTCATGCTTCTCCTCTGGCTCATTGTGGAAAAGAAGCGGGCCGCGTATCTGCCGCCTGCTGCGAAAGCTTGATCGCCTGCTCTAAAAGGTTCCTGCTGCCCTGGATAAGCCGCATCGCATAGGAGAAGCTCAAAATGAAGGAGGCGGTTCCTGCATCGTTTTGCTGGGACCGCCTCTTAATTTTGTCAGGCAGGAATTATCCCGGGAATTACTTCAGCTCAGCCTCAAGTTAGTCGAAACCCGCGTCGAGCCGCACGTAAAAGCCCGTGAGGCGTTTTACCTTCGCAGAGACATTCTTTTCAGCCACGAGCGGGAGCCAGGGCATTTCGTCCCAGACGCTTTCTGAGCGGCATCGTAGAGCTCGGTCTTCTTCGCGCGGTCCGTAGTGCGAAGCGCCTCCGAGAATTTTTTGTCGAGCACAGCATTCGAATAGAAGCCGTAGTTGCCGGCTACCGGCGCCCAGGATTCGGTGGCAAGAAGCGGACGCACGGCCCAGTCGAGTTCGCCCGTGGACGAAGACCAGCCCGTGTAGAGCATGTTGAGCTTTGCTTCTATTGCCGAAAGGTTGGCAGGCAACAAAGCGATGCCGGAACACATCATATTTCCGGCAACAATTCCAGTACAGGTAATCAGCCCGATCTTTTTGTCTGACGCCATAGCGCTTCTCCTGCTATTTTTTGGACCGTCATGAAGTTTTCCATCGAATTTGTCCTTTCTGAAAAAACGAACAGGATGCGAGTGTTAGCCTTAAGACAACTCTGAAATATGGTGCGTCAGACTCAAATGGAAATCATCATCGTGAATTCCCAGGAATCCGTTAACAGAGTCTGAAAGAAATTCATATCCCGGCTTAGTTTTTATTTAAGGCAACTAACTGAAATCTAAAGGTTAGTTGCCTTTATTTTTCTCTTGAAAAACTGTCTATGAATATTGTACAATTTCGTTATCTTCGATAACATTGATTTCCGGTGATTTATGGGTAGAGT
>CAKQON010000100.1 GCA_934255515.1 uncultured Sutterella sp. | reverse complement strand
CCTTGCTCAGCAGGCGCGCTGCGACGTTGTCTTTGAACTCCTGCGAATATCGCATGTTTTGCCACTCCATGAAAGGTCGAAGGGGTGGCGAAAGTTAGTATGACATCTAATGGATCTGTGCCTGCACCGTCGCCTCAATTTTATTGCTGTCAGCGAATAAGGCGCTACCTTCCCGACGGAAGAAATCCGCAATACCGTCCGCGAGATCCCAAAGCGCGAAGCGAGGGCCATCCTCATCGATCAACGGCACGACATATCCTGCATTCTTCCACTGCCGCAGGATCAGCTCCGTCTTCATGGCAGCACTCATTTCTCCCATTCTGGTCGAGGGCGGAAGAAACGCACGCGGCGAATACCTTTCGAGGTTCATGATCGATAATCCTTTCTCATCTTCTGACTGTGATCGACGGCGCTCTAATCCTGGCACCAATGGCGTCGCAGCTGTTCGTGCCGATCCTAAAGGGGGACGGACATGTGCTTGAGCCGCATCAACGACAGTAGCCACCAGAGCGCGGTCTCAACGCATTTCTGAGAAAGGGAATGCACTAGCTCAGAGCCCGAAGTACTGCTCCCTGCGTTTTTCTTTCTCGCCGCCCCTCGCGGCTGCTAAGCTGCGCGAAAGTGAAAAATTCTTATGGGGAGGCGCATGCCTGTTTCCTTCATCGATCAGAGGTCAAGCGAAACCATGATTCGCGAGAGCCTGGTCACGTCATTCATCGACAGCCGAAGCGAATCGCCGCTTGAAAGCCGCACCGCACTCATCTTCAATGACAGAGACCGCGGCGTTAAAGTACTGAACGAAATCGAAGAGGCGCTCGAGTGGTGCGACTCCTTCTCGATCAGCGTTGCCTTCATCACGATGGGCGGCATCGTGCCCTTGATTCCGGCGCTCACGGCATTGGAAGCTCGGGGCGTCCGAGGGCGGCTCTTGACGACGGACTATCTGCGCTTCACGAAGCCTGAAGCCCTGAGAAAGCTCCTCACCTTCAAGAATTTGGACGTGCGCATGTACCGCACGGAAGAGGATTCCGCGAACGGCTTTCACACCAAGGGCTACATCTTCAGTTCGAAGGAGCTCTGCCGGATCATTGTGGGCTCTTCGAATCTGACTCAAGCGGCGCTCACGACGACGCGCGAATGGAATCTCAATCTTCTCTCGCGCCAGACGGGAGAAATTGCAGAGGTCATTCAGAAGGAATTCGACTATCTCTGGAGTCGCCCGGAGGCGAAGCCGCTCGCCAATGTGATCGAAGCGTACGCGTACGAATACAAGGCTGTCGCCGAGGCTCAGGCCGATGCGCGGCGTCTTCTCATCCGCGAAGAAGAAAAGGCGAAGGTAACTCCCAATGCCATGCAGGCCGCTTTCGTAAAGAGCCTCTGGGACTTGAAGACGCAGCATCATCAGGACCGCGCGCTCCTCATTTCCGCAACGGGCACGGGAAAAACGTATGCGTCCGCCTTCGCCGCGCAGAAGCTTGCTCCCAAGCGCCTTCTTTTCGTCGTTCACCGCGAGCAGATCGCCAAGCAGGCGATGAAGAGCTTCAAGCGCGTTTTAGGCGAAAAGAACCGCTCTTTCGGACTCCTCTCGGGTACAAATAAAGAGTCGGGTTGCGACTTCGTTTTCGCGACCATGCAGACGATTTCGAGGGAAGCTGTGCTCCAGAGCTTCCCAAAAGACGCCTTCGACATGATCATCATCGACGAAGCGCACCGCGCGGGAGCGGAGAGCTACCAGAAGATCATGGCGCATTTCGCCCCTCAATTCTGGCTCGGCATGACGGGGACGCCGGAGCGCAATGACGGATTCAACATCTACGCGCTTTTCAACCACAACATTGCTTATGAAATCCGTCTACAGCAGGCGCTCGAAAATGATTTCCTGACGCCATTCCATTACTTCGGCATCGCCGACCTCTGGGTGTCGAACGAAGCGGAGAGCGGTAGGTGCAAAATCGACGATTTCAGAAGGCTCGAAGATCCCGAGCGCTTCGCGCACATGCTCGAAGAGTGCGATCGCTATGGCTATAGCGGCAATAAGCGCCGCGCGCTCGTCTTTGTTTCCACGAAGCGCGAGGCGGAGGCGCTCGCGGGCTACTTGAATGAACACCACCGCCCGGCAATTGCGCTCACGGGCGACGACAGTCAGTCGGCAAGAGAAGATGCGGTTTCCCGCATCGTTTCGGGCGAGGGTGAGCGGCTTCTCGAATTCATCGTGACGGTGGATATCTTCAATGAAGGCATCGACATCCCGGAAATCAATCAAGTCATTCTGATGCGCCCGACCGAGAGCCCGATCATCTTCATTCAGCAGCTCGGCCGCGGCTTGAGAAAGTTCGACGGGAAGGAATTCGTCACGATTCTCGACTTCATCGGTGCATACGAAAAGAACTACTTGATCGCGACGGCGCTCTCGGGCGACCGTTCTTACGTGAAGGACAACATGCGCCGCTTCATCTCAGTCGAATCGAAAAGGCTTCCCGGGGCGTCGACCGTGCATTTCGATGAGATTTCAAAGGAGCGCATCTTTGCTTCGATCGACAAGGCGAAAACGAATAGCACGGAGCTTTTGAGAAACGCTTATCGGCAGCTCAAGTTCCAGCTCGGCCGCATACCCGAGCTTCAGGACTTCGAACGCTTCGGGAGCATCGAGCCTACGAAATTCTTCACGAACGCGAACTTCGGGTCGTACTACGAATTCTTGGTGAAGTATGAGCCTGAGTATGCGGTGCGGCTTACGGACGCTCAGACAAAGCGGATTGCCTGGGTTTCGAGGAAGCTCGGGAACGCTCTGAGGCCATCCGAGGCGCTCGTTCTCAAGGACATCCTGGACGGGAAGGAAAATTTGGAAGTCCGCCTGGAGCAAAGACTCCAAGCGGAATACGGGTTCGAGGTTGACGAGCGGCATCTGAAGTCGGTTGGGCTCATGCTCGCTAATGAATTCGAGCGCACGCAGGGAATTAAAGATCAGTGGGCCGGCGCTGAAGTCCTTTCCTTGGCGAAGGAGGGCGGCTGGCAGGTCGCGGAATCCTTCGTGAAGGATCTTCAGGACGGAGCAGAGTTCAAGGCCATGCTCGAAGAGCTTCTCGACTTCATCCTTGCGCGCGCCAAGCGCTTGGCGGCAGACAGGCTCCCCGGAACCTTCCTGAGGCTCAATGCCGCCTATACCTATGAAGATGTCTGTCGCCTCCTCGATTGGGGGCAGAACATGCCGGCTCAGAATATCGGCGGGTACTGCTACGACAAGACTTCAGATACGCTTCCCATTTTCGTCAATTACGAAAAGGAAAGCGATGCCATTCAGTACCACGACGAGTTCAAATCCGTCTCAACCATCTTGACCCTTTCGAAGACGAACCGCAGCCTCGAGTCGCCGGACGCCCAGCGCATGCGGAAGGTCAAAACGGCGAAGGCAGACTACAGCGCTACGGCAATACACCTATTTGTGCGCAGAAATAAGGACGACCAGGAAGCGAAGGCTTTCTACTACCTCGGCCAAATGGATCTTGCCGCGCCTTTGAAGGAGGTAGAGCTCCCGGGGGCTCACGGAAGTTCGAAGGCTTTTGAAGCGCTCTGGACGCTGCGACATCCCGTGCGTTTGGATATTTATGAATACCTCACCGGAGAGAAAGCAAAGTGAAGCGAATCGAAGTGTGCGCGGCCATTCTTCACCATGAAGGCCGCATTTTGGCAACGCAGCGCGGCTACGGCGACTTCAAGGACGGCTGGGAATTTCCCGGCGGAAAAATGGAGCCTGGCGAAACGCCCGAAGACTGCATCGTTCGCGAGATCAAGGAGGAGCTTAATGTCGACATCGTCCCCGAAGAGCTCTTGCTGACGGTGGAGTGCGACTATCCCGCCTTCCATCTCATGATGCACTGCTTTTGGAGCTCCATTGCCGCCGACGAGCAGGTGGAGCTTCTTGAGCATGAGGCGGCGAAATGGCTGCTGCCTAGCGAGCTTGATGCCGTTCAGTGGCTCCCTGCCGACCTGGAAGTCGTTGAGTGCCTGAAAAAGCGCCTGAACTCGCCGGCAACTTCCTTGGAATAGAGCATGGTGCGGGCTAACCTGAATATTTCGCCCAAAAATAGACCTTGGGCGTAGGCTCATCTGCAATCGGCAGGTGGGCCTAAATTTTCA
>CAKQON010000099.1 GCA_934255515.1 uncultured Sutterella sp. | reverse complement strand
GAAAATTTAGGCCCACCTGCCGATTGCAGATGAGCCTACGCCCAAGGTCTATTTTTGGGCGAAATATTCAGGCTAAGGATTACTGCTTTACGCCGTGGAGGATGACGGGCGCCGTCTTATAAGATTAGGGAAAAGATAAAGAGGTAGAGGCGCTTTCCCGGGAGTGCAGCATGCGCCCGGGGAATTGTCCTGCTCCTTCTGCGCACGTCAAACAAAGGAAATGCGTCATGCGTTTTGCTGCTTCGATTCTTTCTCTCGCCGCGGGTCTTGCCCTTGCTGCCGGGTCGCTTCCCGCCTGCGCACGCGGAATTACGGTTGCGGTGGGTTCGTCCTTCACCACTCTCGATCCTTATCAGGCGACCGACCTTCTTTCGCGCAGCGTCGCGAAGTCCTTCTATGAGGGCCTCTACGCCTTCGACAAGGATCTGAAGCCCGTGCCGCAGCTCGCGAAGAGCCATGAGGTTTCGCCTGACGGCCTCTCCTGGACCTTCACGCTTCAGGAAGGCGTGAAGTTTCACGATGGCACGGAATTCAATGCGGATGCGGTGAAGCTCAATTTTGAGCGCGTTCTTAACCCGGCCAATCACCTTTCGCGCTACGCGCTTCTCAAATTCATCGACAAGGTTGAGGTGCTCGGGCCCTACAAGGTTCGCTTCGATCTCAAGTCCCCGATGCCTTCGTTCCTGCAGAGGCTCGCGAACGGCACGGCGCAGATGATCTGCCCCTCAACGCTCAAGAAGTACGACGGCCGCGGCATTGCCTTTAATCCCTGCGGCACCGGTCCCTATACGTTGAAGGACTACAACCCGAGCGAACGGCTCGTTGTGGTGAAGAACCCCAACTACCGCGTGGCGGGGCTCCCGAAGCTCGATTCCATCACCTGGGTGCCGGTAATGGAAAATGCGACGCGCGCGGCGATGCTGCGCACGGGCGAGGCGGACTTTATTCATCCGATGCCTGTCGAGCAGGTGAAGGAACTGAAGGAAGATCCCAATCTCAACATCCACATCGTGCCCTCGATCATGATGCGCTATCTCTCGATCAACTGCATGCAGAAGCCTTTCGACGACGTGCGCGTGCGTCAGGCGGTGAGCTATGCGATCAATCGCGAGGCGCTCTGCAAGGTGGCCTACAACGGCTTCGCGCAGCCGGCGACCGGCGTCATTCCGCCCCAGATTCCCGGTGCGGCGAGCTTCGGCGTTCCGGCCTACAACCCCGAAAAGGCACGTGAACTTTTGAAGGAAGCGGGCTACCCGAACGGCTTTTCCACGCGCCTCTGGTCGGGCTACAACAACTCGACTGCGAACAAGGTGATTCAGTTCATCCAGCAGCAGCTGAATCAAGTGGGCATCAAGACCGAAACCCGCATTCTTGAAGCCGGTCAGCGCGTGACCCTCGTTGAAGCCAATAAGGAGCCGAAGAACGCTCCGAACCGCCTCTACTACATCGGTTGGTCCAATTCCACTGTTGAGGCCGACTGGGGCATGCGTCCGATCTTCGACTCGCGCGAAATGCCGCCCAAGCTCTCGAACGAGGGCTACTACTCGAACCCGAAGGTCGACGAGCTCTTCGACAAGGCAATCGCCGAAGCGGACGAAAAGAAGAGAAACGAGCTCTACCGCGAGGTTCAGATGATTCTCTGGAAGGAAGTGCCCGTAGCCTTCCTCGTCTACGAGGACAATACGGCGGCTTCCAACAAGCACCTGAAGAACTTCAACCCGCTCCCGGATACGGGATTTGAGTTCTATTCGGCGGAGTGGGTGGATTAATTCCTGCCGCCTGAAAATTGAGTCCATCAGAAAGGGAGTCCGGGTTGACGCGGGCTCCCTTTCTTTCAGAAAGAAGCGTGCCTCGGTGAGGCAGTCCTTCCTTATTTGCCGAGGAACGCCTTGACCTTTTCCTTGGCATCCAGGCAGAAGTTTTGGTATGCGGTATTGAGAACCGTGAGCCAGTTCGACTCAAAGGCACCCTGGAAGCCTTCGTGGTAGGAGCCTTCGACCGTGAAGGCAGGATCTTCCGCATCATTCACTCTGACGCCGGCACTCATGCTGCTCGAGAGCGTGATCTGCCAAAAAAACATCTCCACCGACGCCCAGAATTTGTTCACGTCGCCGTCAATGACCTTGGTGTCGGCCGTAACTTCGTCCTTCTTGACGACTCTGACGCCGTTTTCCTTGAAGGCAGCTTCGATGGCGCTCTGCGTAAGGCCGGTCACGGACTGCTCGGGCGGGAGAATGAGCTTGCCGAGCGCCTTTCCGAAGCCGTTGCGCTTGCGGCCGATAGCGTGATCTTGTTCT
Organism: uncultured Sutterella sp.; assembly: GCA_934255515.1. Classification (GTDB taxonomy): domain Bacteria; phylum Pseudomonadota; class Gammaproteobacteria; order Burkholderiales; family Burkholderiaceae_F; genus Sutterella. The sequence goes on along the minus strand of CAKQON010000099.1, from coordinate 1,928 downwards.
TGGGCAGTCTCGCACATGACGGACGGAATGTCGGGTGTGCGCGGCGCTTCTTCAAAATGACGCTTGTCAGAGGAACTGCGCACGTAGACCGTAGTCTAGGATTGGGGATTCGCTGCGCTCGAAACGGACGAAGTGTCGAGCGTGAGTTCGCTCGTATTGGTGGCGCAGCCGGTAAGGAGCAGAAGAGAGCTTGCCAGCAGCGCAAGAGAAAAACGGTTGAAAGTCTTCCTTTTTGAGGGGTAGAGAAATTGCCCTGGAGCGCCGGGCGGAGAATGCCCGCTCAGGAGAAAGCCTGCGGGCTTATAGAAGCGTGATATTTTAGTAAAGATGAGCACCAATCGCATTTATCTCGTCAGGCTTCTCTGATGCCGAAGAAGATTCGCATCCGCATGCCTTCGATGCGATAGGCTTCAATTTTCTGCCGGCGAACCCGATATCCATGCACTACGACCTTGTTGATCTTCGCATTCTCCTTGCACTCGCGCGTGCCGGCAGCCTTTCGCGGGCGGCCGAAGAGGTGCATCTCACGGTTTCAGCTTTGAGCGTCAGGCTCAAGCGCCTCGAGGAGGAGGCGGGAACGCTTCTCTTTGAGCGTTCAGGGAAGGGCCTTGTGCAGACGCCGGCGGCCATCGTGCTCGTGAACGCGGCAAGACGCGTGCTCGGGGCGGCGGCGAGCCTCGAAGAAGAGTTCGCGCCCTATACCCGAAGGGAAGCGAAGCCCCTGCGGATTTTCTCCAACAGCACCGGGCTCGAGAATTTCCTCTGCCGCCTCACGGGGCCTTACCTTGCCAAACATCCGGAGGCCAGAATCGAATTCGTCGCGAGGAGAAGTTCGGCAATCACGGAGGCCGTCCAGACAGGCGAAGCGGACCTGGGTCTTGCGGGAGGCGCCGCGGCAGAGGTTGAGGCATGGGCAGCGGATTCGGGCGTCAGACTTTTCCCGTATGTGGACGATCGCCATGTGCTCATCTCGAGAAAGGACCACGAGCTCCTTCGGGGACTTAAGCAAAAGACCATTTCCTTTGCCGAGACGCTTCGCTATCCCTACGCGTCGCTCCTCGAATCGGCGCCGATGACGGTGGCCATGCGGGAGCGCGCGCTTGCAATCGGCTGCCGGTATGAGCCTGTCGTCGAAGTGCCGAGCTTCACGATTCTTGTTGAAGTCGTCCGTTCGGGCGGGCTCCTCGCCGTGGAGCCTTATTCCGCCGCAGTGGACGGCATGAGGGATCTCGCCGTAACGGAGCTCTCCGACGCCTGGGCGGCAAGGCCGATGGCCTTTCTTGCGCCGGCAAGCTGCCCGATGAGGCCCGACGCGGAAGCGTTTCTCGAATTCGCCCTGAGCGCGGAAGGCGCCAGATACCTCCCGGGAGGCATGTCGTTGACCGGCAGTCAAACGTGAATTGAAAAACTTTCAAAGCGCGGATTCTCTTTCTTCGGCAGACTTCCATCTGCTTTGCGCTCTCTCGGGCGAAAAGAACGATAGTTTCAGAAAGGAGAAAAAACAATGAAGAAGACGGTCCTCGCCGCAGTTCTCTCAACCGCTTTTGCCGCCGCCTATGCGGCAGGTCCCGACGCCGTTGTGATCGGCGCGGGCGGCGCCGGTCTTTCGGCCGCCGTGACGCTTTCCGACCTCGGCCGCAGCGTCGTTGTGCTTGAAAAGATGCCGATGATCGGCGGCAACACCGTGCGTGCCGAAGGCGGCATCAACGCGGCCGAAACGCCGCTTCAGAAGAAGCTCGGGATCCCCGACACGATCGACCAGTTCTTTGACTTCCTCCTCGCCCTGAAGGACGAGGATTCCTGAATACGATTAACTCGTACTCCGGGTGGTTCCCGCTGATGGCGCGGAGACACTGAGGGGATCCCCAGCACCTTCCGCACTCACTGCACGGGCGATGCGCTTTTTATCGTGTGCGCTCGGGCTCATC
>CAKQON010000098.1 GCA_934255515.1 uncultured Sutterella sp. | reverse complement strand
GTTTTTATAAAGGGTGTACTCGTATACGGCCTTTATTTAGCACTTTTCGTAAACCTATTTTGTGAGACTATTAATAACGACTTTGGGCTCGCCTTCCCAATTGAGACGCCTCACATCCGCTTCCTATTCGTCGGACTGGCTATTTGCTATCGGCTTCCTTCATCAGATCGTTGCCTCCCTGACTCTGCCGAGTCGCTGGACCTTCCCCTTCTCGGGCGGCCAGTGGACTTTCACCACATAAACACACGTGCGCTGCCGGGCGCACAAGAAAACCCGGCAGTCCTCGGAAAAGACGCCGGGTTTTCCTTGCGGAAGGTTCCTGAGAGTTCCTCAGAAGCCTCCCTTATTGGCTCAAATTACCCGCGGGCCTTGAAGACCGCCGCGAGCGATTTGGCAACGTATTCGACGTTGCGGTGGTTGAGGCCCGCAATGCAGATGCGGCCGTTGCGCACGCCGTAGACGCCGTACTTCTCGCGCAGGAGGTCCATCTCCTCGGCGCCCAGGCCCGTGAAGGAGAACATGCCGTGCTGCTTGATCGCGAAGCTGAAGTCGAGGCCTTCGGCCTTGCCGGCGGCGTAAAGCGCCTCGCGCATGCCGACGATGCGGGCTCTCATGCCGTCGACTTCCTTTCTCCAGGAAGCTTCGAGTTCAGGGTCGCCGAGCACTTCAGCAACGATCTGGCCGCCGTGCGTGGGCGGGTTCGAGTATTCCTGACGAACGATGCGCTTCATGATCGAGGTGACGACCTGAGCTTCCTTCTCGTTGTCGCAGACGATGTGAAGAGCGCCCACGCGTTCGCCGTAGAGGCCGAAGTTCTTCGAGCAGGACGTGGCCGCAAGGAACGTAACGCCTTCGTCGGCGAGGAGACGGATCGCAAAGGCATCTTCCTCGAGACCGGCGCCGAAGCCCTGATAGGCCATGTCGATGAGGGGAAGAAGATCGCGTTCGACGAGGATCTTCACGACTTCGCGCCATTCTTCGTGCGAGAAGTCGAAGCCCGTCGGGTTGTGGCAGCAGCCGTGGAGCAGCACCAGGGTCTTCGCGGGAAGAGCGTTGAGCGCCGCCTTGAAGGCGTCGAAGTCGATGCCCGAGCGGTCGGCCTTGAGATAGGCGTACTTGCCGACTTCAAGGCCGTCGGCCTTGAGAATCGCAATGTGGTTGCCCCAGGTCGGGTCGGAAACGACGCCCTGAGTGACGCCGAGGAACTGGTGCGCAAAAGCGGCCGCAAGCTGCAGGGCGCCCGTGCCGCCTAGCGTCTGAATGGTCGAAATGCGGCCCGCCTTCACGGCGGCGTGATCCTTGCCGAAAACGAGCTTCTGCACGCTCGCGCAGTACTGCGGCATGCCGGACATCGGCATGTAGCCGCGCGGCAGGTGGCGCTCAAGGAGACGGCGCTCGGCCTCCTCGACGCACTCCATCAGGGGCAGAAACCCGGCTTCATTGAGGTAGACGCCGACGCCGAGATTAACCTTCGTTTCGCGCGGATCCTTCTTATAGAGTTCCACAAGGCCAAGAATGGGATCGTCCGGCATGGGGGCGAGAGCTGCAAAATCGCTCTTAAGCATAGTGTCTGCTTCCTAAAAATATTTTTGAATTGACGGAGCCAGAATGTCGGACGCCCGTGGAAAGTGCGTCCGACGTCGTGAGTTTCACAAATATAGTTCGCCCGGCGCCCCAACTCTCGCCGGGAAAACAGGCGTCCTTCAAAATTGCGTTCGGGACTTTGATTCTGCATCGCCTGAGCTAAGGTGTTTTCCCCAACTTCGAGCCCTCCGACAGAGGCGATTTGAGAAGATGCGGCCGGAGCGTTCTATGATTGGCGCTTCTCCGACTGCCTTCTATCTATTGCGGTAAACTATTGAAAACAGATTTTAGATAGTTAAAGTATTGCTATGGATCCTCTCCTTCTCAAAGCCCTTGAATGGACCGCGCTCTGCACGGGCTTCACCTTCCTCTGCACGACAGTCGGCGCCGCCGGCGTCTTCTTCTTCCGTCCTGAAAAGGATACGGCGCTCGCCGAAACCCTTTCCCTCGGCTTTGCCGCCGGGATCATGATTGCCGCCTCGGTCTGGAGCCTCATCATTCCGGGACTCGAGATGGCTGAAAAGAACGGCTCCATCCCCTGGCTCACGGCATCCGCAGGCGTCATCGCGGGCGCGGTATTCCTCAAGTTCCTCGACATGGCGATGCCGCACCTCCATCCGGGCTCGACGACGCCCGAGGGCCCGAAGTCGAAGCTCCACCGCGCTCAGCTCCTCTTTCTCGCCATTACGCTCCACAACATTCCGGAAGGGGGCTCGGTCGGCCTCACGTCTGGGCTTGCCGCCATGTCGGGCGATCCGCTTGCCCTCTCCTCGGCCTTTGCGCTCGCCCTCGGCATCGGCATTCAGAACATCCCCGAAGGCGCTGCCGTGTCGCTCCCGCTCCTCGGCCAGGGCGTTCCCCGCATGAAGGCCTTCCTCTTCGGCGTTCTTTCGGGCCTCGTGGAGCCGGTCTTCGGCCTCGTCGTCGTCGCCGCGATTTCCTTCTTCCTCCCCGTCATGCCCTTCATGCTGGCCTTTGCCGCGGGCGCGATGCTCTACGTGGTGGTTGAGGAGCTCATTCCCGCAGCGCACCTCTCGACGCACTCCGACATCGGCACGATGGCGCTGATTGCGGGCTTCGTCATCATGATGGCGCTCGACACCTCGCTCGGTTGAGAAAACGCAAACCTGAATTTCCAGCAGAACGGTACAGCAAAGCGGTGAACAACTATTCAGTCTCCTGAATATTTTTGGCCCGCGTCGGGTTTTCAGATTCTTTTCCAGAGGTCAGAGAATCCGTTTCCTTAGGCTTCGAAGCTTGCTGCCCGGGGCGATTTTTACTGCCTTTGGGCCTACCAGGTCCTTGCTTTTTCAGCTCTTCGGTTCCTGCCGCTTGCATCTCTCGCTCGATTGTCGGTTTGTTCTTACTTCCCTTCGGGCGACCCGGCTTGCGTTTGACACCCGGTGCGATGGAGCCTTGAGCGTTCTCGCGTTCGATCGTAGCCTTGTTTTTACTTCCTTTCGGACGACCGCGCCCCCGCTTTGGCTTCTCGTTCTCGGCGGTTGCAGATTGGGTTTCTCGATTTTCACGTTCGATTGTGGACTTGTTCTTGCTGCCTTTGGGGCGACCCGGACCGCGTTTCTTGCCCGCTTCGGGCAAGCGTCTCACTTGACTGTAGATGGGGCGACTCGTCTGTTCGTTGATTTCCTCTGCAAACTTCTCGAAGCTCGACATACTCAGATCGAACTTGTCAAAGAACTGCCTGCACCGATTGGAGTGGTTGTGAATTTCTTCGTAGGAGCCGTTTGGCATTCGAAGAAGGTAGGCGTTGTCCAACTTGCGGATCATCTCATTGGTATCGAATTTCAGCGAATTGCAAACGATCTGCATCTCCGTTCGCAACACGGCCGCCACAAACGCCACTGCGAAGCGCGCTTCAATGGCCGCATCCGAATGCACTCGCGTAACCGCTCCGTTCAGTTGAGATTTCAGCTGACAGAACTGCTTTTCCGAGACATCCCGCAGCTTGTAAAGTTCGTGAATTTCTGTGGCGCCTCTGGGATCGGAGGACAAGATGGCATGGTAGCCGGCTTCGTCCAGATCCATTTGCCAATTCTCGAAGTTGACTTGCACGTCGATCGGTTGGTTGTCTTTATTGACGACCAGGCTCAGGTACTTCTTCATTCCAGAAGCAATGTCCACCTGTGCCGGATCTTTGGCAAGTTGCGCGCGCACTTCCGAAGCGGCAGAAATGACCTTGTCCATCAATTTGACAGCCCTGGAAGCGTTCTCCATGCCTACGAAGTAGAGGCCGATGCAATTTTTCTTCTTGCTGGTCCGGAAAACTTCAGCCTCATCGGTGATCCCGAAAAGCCCCGGACTCACAAAGTTTTCCACTCGCCAGCGAATGGCTGTGGCGTGACGGTTCATCATTTCGCAGAATCCATACGTGTTGGCCTTGAGCATCACGATGTAGCTCATCGACTTTTTCTCAAGAAGATCAAACACCTCCTGAGACACGAATCCGCGGTCGAGAATGACTCCTTTGACGTTCATGTCTGACTGCGCCAGGAAATGGATGACCTCATCCACTGCCTTGGCGTCGTGCATCGCACCGTTATTGACGAACCACGTGGCGGGACGTCCGGTTTCAGCATCAACCGCCCAGATGTAGCTGACGATATTCGCTTCTCGATGTGACTTCGCGTGTCCCGTAGCGACCAGAGTGCTGTTGCTCACGGCGCAGTCATTGTTCGAACCATCGATGCATAGCCAGACGGACTTGGTTCCATTTTCAGCGCAACGCTTGAGCCAAGCGGTTTTAAACGATGAATGCGCCGGTGAATGTCAAGTGAGCTTTCGCCGATTTTGTTCTTAAAAAGTAGGTTGTAGTCTGAGCTCAGTGAGGGCTTT
>CAKQON010000097.1 GCA_934255515.1 uncultured Sutterella sp. | reverse complement strand
CTTTTCAGCCTTGATGATCCCTTCGCAGAAGCTCTTGAACTGGCTTCTCGGATTCAATGCACGGTTGATGGAGAAGACGACGTCTTCAGGGGTGAGCGTTTCGCCCTCATGGAATTTGACCCCCTCGCGAATCGTGAAGAGGAACCCTTCGGGGACGCGCTCATAGCGGGTGGCAAGGGCAGGCTCGAGCTTCCTCTCGGGCGACCAGCGCAGCAGCCCCTCATAGACGGCGGAGATCGCCGTGATGTTGAGGTTCTCGTTCTGAGCGTGAATGTCGAACGTGAGAATGTCGCCGGCGCTCGACCAGCTGAAGTCCGCAGCGGCAGCGCCGCCGGCGGCGAAGGCGAGGGAAATCGCGGAAAGAGCTGCGCAAAGCTCAGTGCGGACGAAACGCGTCATCTTGGGTAATCCTTCTTGAGAGATGAAGATCGTTCAATTCTGCACTGCCGTGCCGTGCGCGGGCTTTATGCAATATCAGGCATAGTACCTGCAGAACCTCCTCGCGGCGCAAAGGAGCGCGAGATTGAAGAGCGATCCGTTTGTCCGGAAAGGGAATCTAATTTGTCTGGCTCGATGACGGCGGCTGAAGCATCTCTGCAGCTATGGCCGCCCTCAGGCATCGGCAGAGAAAGATTGGGATCAAAAGAAAACTCCCCGCCGTGAACCTGTCAGGGCGGGGAGTTCAAAGTTCAACGGTTTACGGAAGTTCAGGATCGGCAGGAACGCCGAACCACTTCTCATGGAGCTTGTTGAAGGTGCCGTCGGCCTTCAGGTCCTTGAGCGCCTTGTCGATTTCGCCCTTGAGCTTGGTGTTGTCCTTGGCCATGACCATGGCGAAGAGATCAGCCGTAGCAATCGGCTTCAGGTGCGTCGTCTGAGCGGCAAGGTTCTTGTTCTGGGCAAGAATGTAGTCCGTCACGGGCTTGTCGTTGATGACGGCATCAGCGTTGCCGGCGAGCATGTTGAGGATGGCGTCGCCCGCGGAATTGAAGGTCGAGATCTTGGCACCTTTGATCTGCTTGGCATAGCTCATCGAGGTCGTGCCGAGCTGAACGGAGATGCGCTTTCCTTCAAGGTCCTTGAAGTCCGCAATGCCCGTCGACCCCTTCGGGACCACAATCGTGAGGCCCGACTTATAGAACGGGATCGAGAAGAGGACGCGCTTGCCGCGTTCCGGCGTGATGGAGAAGCCCGCAGCGCCCGTATCGATCGTGCCCGAAAGGATGCCCGGGATGATCGCGTCGAAGCCGAGCGTTTCGAGCTTGAGGTCCTTGCCCATCTTCTGAGCCATGGCCTTCACGAGGTCAACCTCAAAACCCTGGACTTCACCGGTCTGAGAGTTGTAGAACTCAAAGGGCGGGAAGGTGCCTTCAGTGGCGACGCGCCAGGTGTCGGCAGCTGCGGATCCGCAAATCATGAGCGCGGCGACGCCGGCAAGAGCGGTGCGGGTGAAGGTAGAGAATTTCATGGGGACTGCTCCAATTTAAAAGCAGAAGGGCTTGAGGCCCGGGAAACCTGAATTGCCCGGCCGGGGTTTCGTAAACTGCCGGCGCGGTTCGATCAATATAGGGTTCAAACCGCGCTCTGCGGGGCTTCTGCGGCCGTTCGGAAAAAGAGAAATAAGCATTCGTTTGAGCGCTTCCCGACTGAACTAGGGCCCGCGGCTTAGTTGACGAAAAACTTTTGAGAAAAACCGCTGATTTGTCGACAAGTTCCGCAGCGCGCGGCCGGGCATCCCGCTTCACTGCTCTTCCCGCCGGAGCGGCGGTTTCAAAGGGCTGCGGCGAGATGCCTCAGGAGAGCGGCTTCCGCTATGCTTTGCGCATGAAGGAGACGAGCCATGCAACGCATTACGCTTTCGATTGACGACGATCTCGCGGACTTTTTCGTCCGCTATGCAGAGGAGCGGGGCTACCGCAACCGCTCCGAAGCGATGCGCGACATCCTGCGCAATCTTGCTTCCAGGAAGGAACTTGAAGACCCTGCGCCGGGAACGCTCTGCGTAGGGGTGGCGAGCTACATCTACGACCATCATGAGCGGCAGCTCGCGATGCGGCTTACTGAACTTCAGCACGAGCACGGGGATCTCGTGATCTCCCAGATGCATGCGCATGTGAACGGAGACGACTGTCTCGAGACGGTGTTCCTGAGGGGCCCCGTCGAAGCCGTCAGAGGCTTTGCCGATGCGCTCGTCGCCGAACCCGGCGTCCGTCACGGCCACGTCAACATCATTCCCGCCGAGAACCTGGATCATGCCCGTCATGAGCATGGGCGCGTTCATCGGCATGCAGACGGGACGGTCCATTCTCACGGATAGCAGAGACAAGAACGGCGCAGAAAAGAACGGCCCCGATTAGTCCGTTCAAGACGAACTTCCGTCCCTTTCCACGCCGGGATTCATTCTGCCTAAAAATGGAGCGCCTAACGTTTACAAGGAATATTTTTTCTTGCGTAACGTCAAATCCGCCTGATTTTTCCTCGGGCTCTGAGCTCATGAGGCATAAGGGATGCGGTGTTTTCCCGGGCGGTAATTTGCTTATTCGGGCTCGTCTTTGTTTGAAGCTTCAAACAAGGCATCTTCTGCCGGATCGGTGAAGTGAAGAAGCTTTCCGTCGCACTTCTATGCTGCCGCGCGGACTTTCCCTTCAGCGCCTTGAATCGCTCGGATATTCTGCCGATGCACGGCCGCACTGCAAAACCTACAATAACGCGGCGATTCCCCGACCCGAAGGACGCTTCGGGCGCAGGAACCTGAAAACTCTGGAGAGACTTCATCCATGCCACGCATTCATTACGCTAACGTCTGCGCCTTCTGCGGGCGCACCGGCCGCCCGTTCCTCACGGACTTTACGGTCGAGGACGGCCTCTTCATTGATGCGGATAAGCCGATTGCCGACGGCGACGAAATCCGTACGGTCGACATGCGGGGCGCATTCGTGATGCCGGCATTTCTCGACGTGCATGCGCACCCGGAAGGGCTTGCGATGACGCTTTGCGCCGTCCCCTGCACGCCGCCCGACGTACGCTCGATCGACGATCTCGTCGCGGCGCTCAAAAAGTCGCCTAATGCGCTCTCGGGCGAAGGCTGGATCGACGGCTGGGGATACGACGAAAGCCTGCTTGCGGAGAAGCGCTCTCCCACCCGGACCGATCTCGATCGGGTGAGCACGACGCAGCCCGTCTGGATCCGGCGCTCGGACTACCATTCGGCCGTCGTCAACACGAAGGCGCTCGAGCTCGCCGGGATCGACCGCAATACGCCTGATCCCGATGGCGGCGCTTTCGGACGCGATGCCGAGGGCAATCCCGACGGTCGCCTGATTGAGCTCGGAGCCGTCAACTACGTGGAAGCGAAGGCCCGGCCGCCCAAAACCTTTGAGAAGGATGTCGAGTCGATTCTTAAGCTCGGCGACCATTACCTCAGCCACGGCATTCTCGTGACGGCCGACATGATGGCCCACAGAAGAGCGCCCGGACAGACGGAACCGCTTGAGCTCTACCGCGCAGCGGAACGTCAGGGGCTCCCCGTCGAAATGAATCTTTATGCCGTCTGGACCGGAGGAGAGAATCCCGACGGCATGGAAGACTTTTCCGGGGACGAAAAGACGGGAGCGATCCGTTATGCAGGCGTGAAGCTCTTTGCGGACGGCTCTATTTCCGGCCGCACGGCAGCCGTGCGCAACCCGTATGTTCTCCCCGAAGGGGCTCCTGAACCCGAATTCCCCTCGGGGATGATGACCCTCACGGAACCGGTCTTCAGAGCCGCAATGGCCTTCGCGAGAAGAAATGGCGTGCAGTGCTCGATTCACATCATGGGCGACGGTTCCATTGATGCGGTGCTCGACTGGCTTTCAACCGAGTCCCCGTGGCGTACTGACGTGCCTTCGGTGAGGCTCGAGCACGTGAGTATGATGCGGCCCGACCAGCTTGAAAAAATGCTGGCGCTCCCCATCCGGCCCGCGCTCACGACTCAGATCATCTTCCCCTTTGCCGAGTGGAGAAGCTATCACGCGGCCTTGACGCAAAAGGATTTCAACGTCTGCTATGCCGTGAAGACCCTTTCCGACAAGGTCGAGGCGATGGCGCTTTCTTCCGATGCGCCCTGCACGACGTGGAGCGATACGGACGACATCTTCGTGAGCCTTGAGGCGGCCGTGACCCGGCGCGACTCCGACGGCGGCTACTTCAATCCGGCTGAGGCGGTGTCGATCGGCACGGCGCTTTCGCTCTATACGAGCCGTGCGGCGCTCGTGATGCCTGAGCGCGGCGTCGTCGGGGCAATTGAGCCGGGAGCCCGCGCCAACTTCATCACGCTCTCGGCGAATCCCTTCATGATTGCGCCCTCCAAGCTGAGAGATCTGCGCGTCACGGGCGTCTGGAAGGACGGGAAGCGCCTTCTCGGGTGATGCCGGGAAGCTACTCCTCAATTCATAGAAATGCCGCAAGGAAACATCTGACTTCAGTCAGGTGAGGAATTGCGGCCCATGCATTTCATGTTACCATGTGGTAA
>CAKQON010000096.1 GCA_934255515.1 uncultured Sutterella sp. | reverse complement strand
TTTTAGGGGAATTGTGACTTCCTGCACGGCTTTCATGATGCGCTCCATTCTTGGAACACATTGTACACTAGGCTTATAAAGTCATATATATTATTTTATTACTTTTCCATAGTAGCGAAATATAAATGCAATTCATTCTTCGGCATGCATTGCAAAAACCTTCATCCATTACCTTCAATAGCATTAATTTATCCATAAATATCAATATTTCATAAAGCATCCTTCAGATTATTCGCAAACGAGAATGATTGCTATTTATTTGTAACTAAATGTAATATTGTTGATAATCGTTCACTACGGTTATGCAGAATGCCCCGAAACTGCATCCCGTCCAAGGGATTACCCCGGCATTGCTTCCTCGATCATCCATGCCCAGATCAACCGCCATACTGCTGACGCTTACGATCGTCATCGGCCTCGCGTCGCTTCTCGTAGGCGCCGCGGACGTTACGCCCCTGTCGCTGCTTTCCGGCGACGCTGAAAGCCTTGAACTTCTTCTGATTTCCAGGCTCCCGCGGCTTCTTGCCATCCTCTGCACGGGCGCCGGCATGAGCATTGCCGGCCTCATCATGCAGCAGCTCTGCGCAAACAAATTCGTTTCGCCGACAACCGGCGCCACGATCTCTTCGGCGCAGTTCGGCATCCTGATTGCGCTCCTCTTCATGCCGGACTCCACGACCTGGTCGCGCGCCGCCTTCGCCTTTGCCGCAGCGATTCTCGGCACCTGGATCTTCGTCTGGTTCATTCTTCGAATGCCAATGAAGGACCCGGTGATGGTGCCCTTGGTCGGCATCATGTTCGGCAACGTGATCGGCGGCATCACGAGCTTCCTCGCCTTCCGCTTCGACATGACGCAGGCGCTTTCGACCTGGCTGGTTGGCCATTTCTCGCTTGTTTTGAGAGGCAACTACGAGCTCGTTTATCTCGTCGTTCCGCTCATCGCCATAGCCTGGATCTACGCCAAGTGGTTCAACATCGTCGGCATGGGTCGGGACTTCTCGAAGAATCTGGGCGTCAACTACACCTTCGTGCTCTTTTCTGGTCTTTCCATCGCCGCGATGATCACGGCTTCGATCGTCACTGTCGTCGGGAGCATCTCCTACATCGGCCTCATCGTTCCCAATCTCGTCGCGATCTTTAAGGGCGACGACCTGCGCTCGACGCTTGCCGATACGGCGCTCTTCGGCGCGCTCTTCGTTCTCTGCTGCGACCTGATCGGGCGTCTCATCATTCTGCCCTACGAGCTCCCGATCGAACTCATCATCGGCACGCTCGGCAGCCTCATCTTCATCGTGCTCATCTTCTACCGCCTGCGCTTCGGCCGCAGATCCCTCAACAAAGACCTTCTCATGAAGCTTTTCGGACTCGAAAAGAAGACTCCCGTCTGCACCTGCACGAACGGAGGCGCCCGATGATTGCTTCAATTTCCGCATCCTTCGCGTCGCCGCGCCTCAAAAAGCTTGCGCTTGCGATGACGGCGCTCGTCTCACTCACGCTCATTGCCGCGGCGCTCTACCAGTTCGCCTTCGTCAATCCGAAATTCTTCAGCTACGCAATGGGACTTCGCGCGCCGCGCCTGATCGTGATGCTCACTGCCGGGTTCTCGATTTCGGCTGCGGCGATCGTCTTCCAGACAATCATCCGCAACAACATCGTGACGCCGTGCCTCCTCGGCATGAATTCGCTCTACCTTCTCATCCATACCGCGGTCGTCTTCTTCCTCGGGTCGGGGAGCCAGTTTGCGACGAATCCGGTAACGGCGTTTGCGGTCGACATCGTTCTCATGGGCGTGATCGCGACCTTCATCTACTACTCGATCTTCAAGAAGACTGGCGGGAACGTCCTCTACGTGCTCCTCATCGGCACGGTGCTCTCGACCTTTTTTTCGAGCATGCAGAATTCGCTCACGCGCATCATGGACCCCAACGAATACGATGCGCTCCTCAATTCCCTCGTGGCGAGCTTCACGAACGTGAACATGGCCTGCATCATCCCGGGAATCCTCATCCTCCTTCTCATTGCCCTCTGGCTCAGAAAGGACATCGCGATCCTAGACATCATCAGCCTCGGACGCGATCAAGCCATCAGCCTCGGCGTCGACTACGAACGGGTTTTAAGGCGCCTCATGGTGGGAGTCGCCCTCTACATCGCAGTCGCTACGGCGCTCGTCGGTCCGCTCTCCTTCCTCGGCCTCATCACGGCCAACGTCGCGCGGCAGATTTTCACGACCTACCGCCACACCTACCTCATCGCGGGTGCTGGCTTCGTCGGAATGCTCATCCTCTGCGCCGGACAGTTCGCCGTCGAGCACATCATGGTCTACAGCGTCCCCGTGAGCGTCTTCGTCACGATCGGAGGCGGCCTTTACTTCCTCTACCTCATCCTTACCCAGAAATAACCCGCCATGCTTACCATCCGGAATCTCCGCAAGACCTACGAAGATGCGACTGTCGTCGACGACGTCTCGCTTGAACTCCCGCACGGCAAGGTCATTTCGATGATCGGTCCCAACGGCGCGGGCAAATCCACCGTGCTCGGCATGATCTCGCGCCTGGTTGCAAAAAGCTCGGGCGCCGTTGAGTTTCAGGGCAAGGACCTTGAGAAATGGGAAAGCCGGGAGCTCGCGAAGCACCTTGCCATTCTCACGCAGGCCAACAACGTGCAGATGAAGCTCACGGTGCGCGAGCTCGTCGCATTCGGACGCTTTCCGCATTCGGGCTCTAACCTGAGCCAAAAGGACTGGGAAATCGTCGACCGATCAATCCGCTACATGGAGCTCGAAAGCTTCGCTGAACGCTTCATCGACGAAATGTCTGGCGGCCAGCGCCAGCGCGCCTTTATTGCTATGGTGCTCGCGCAGGACACCGAGTACGTGCTCCTAGACGAACCCACCAACAACCTCGACATCTATCACGCCACCCAGATGATGAAGCTCGTGCGCAGGCTTTGCGACGAGCTCGGAAAAACCGTGATTCTCGTGCTTCACGAAATCAATCTCGCCGCTTTTTATTCCGACTACATCTGCGCCTTCAAGAGCGGAAAAATTGCCGCCTGGGGGACCGTGAACGAGGTGATGACGCCCGAGCAGCTCAAGCTCATCTACGGGGTCGACTTCCAGATTCACGAGATCGACGGCCGTCCGCTCGCGATCTTTCACTAACACCGATTTTCTTCACACGCACTCCCTGAAACAGAGGACGCCACTTCACCATGTCCATGCTTTTTACCCGCCGCACCCTCGGCGTCGCCGCTCTTTCTGCGGTTTCGCTCGCTCTTCTTCCGGCTTCACCCGCCTTCGGCGCCGAAACCGTTGAAGTGAATTCCCTCAACGGCAAGAACCAGCCCGTCAAGGTGACGGTTCCCAAGGCCCCGAAGCGCATCGCCATCGCCGACTACGCCGTTCTCGACACGCTCGACCACTGGGGGCTTGCCAAGGACCGCATCGTGGCGCTCACGCAGACGACCGCGCTTCCCTATCTGCCGCAATACTTCAAAAAGTCTTCGAAGGTAAGAAACATCGGCACCCTGAAGGAAATCGACTTTGAGGGCCTCATGGCCGCTGAACCCGATGTCATCTTCATTTCCGGGCGCCTCCAGAAGAAGTACGACGAGCTTTCCAAAATTGCTCCCGTCGTCTACATGACGCTCGACCGCACGAAAGGCACCTTCGAGAGCTTTGCGGACAATCACATGAACCTTGCGAAGATTTTCGGGAAGGAATCCGAAGCCAAGGCCGACATTGCGCACTTCCAGGGACGCATTGAAAAAATCCGCGCAGCTTCTGAAGGAAAGACCGCCATCGTGAGTCTCGTCACGAGCAGCCACGTAAACCTTCTCGGCAGCCAAGCTCGCTGCTCCATCATCAGCAATGAATTCGGCTTCAGGAATGTTGCTCAGGACGCCAACGCCAACCACGGCAACGAAGCTTCGTTCGAACTTCTCCTCAAGCTCAATCCCGACTATTTCTTCGTTCTTGACCGCGACTCCGCCATCGCCCGCCCGGGCGCGAAGCTCGCTCAGGACGTGCTGAAGAACGAAATCGTCGACCGCACGAAGGCTAAGAAGGAAGGCCATATCGTCTACCTCTCTCCTGCTGCCTGGTACCTTGCCGAAGGCGGCTACACCTCGCTCGAAATCCAGTTTAAGGATGTCGAAAAAGCCCTCGGCCTTGCTCAGTAACGCTTCCGTAGAACCGTCATGATTTTTTCCCGCCGCAATCTTCTTGCCGCCGGCGCAATCCTTTCGCTCCCGGGCTTTGCCTCCTCCGCTTTTGGCTCGGAAGCGGTAACCGTTCCCTCGCAGACGGGAGACGTTGCCGTACCCGTTGATCCCAAGCGCCTTGCGGTGCTCGACATTTCCATTCTTGAAAATCTCGCCTACTTCGGCCTCTCCGACCGCGTGGTCGGCACCGTGACGCCGGGCGCAGTGACCTGGGTCAAGGCGCCCGCGGGCGCGAAGCTGATCGGCGGCATGAAGACCATCAACATCCCGGCCGTCAAATCCGTGAACCCGGATCTCGTCTTCATTTCCGGCCGCGTTGCCCGCGCCATCGACGAATTCAGGCAGGCCGCCCCCACCGTCTGCCTCGTTCCTAACGTATCTGGACTATAGGTGCAAAAACCCCATGGATGCGGGATGCCCTTCAGGCAGCACCAGCAGCCGCCGGTTTCCC
>CAKQON010000095.1 GCA_934255515.1 uncultured Sutterella sp. | reverse complement strand
TAGTTGCCTTTCTTTCTATGAGGCAATAAAAATGTTTCTGCGAGGAGGGCTGTACCGTTCTATTGAAAATTCACGATGACATGCAGACTTTAAATACGGACTTATTGCGGCATCCTCTATTTCGCAGTCATCAGCAGTATGCGCCGCATCTGAAAAATATGGATAAATACGGAACTTATTGACTTTATGTATGGTCAATGTGCTTCCCTGATCAGACATCCATTGCCATGCCGCACAAGCGTCGGCCCGGGAAGATTGATACATCCTCCCGGGCCGTGTGCTGAGCCTCGATTCGCTTCAGAAAAGATCAATGCGATTCAGCGTAGGCGGCGGCATTTTGACCGGCAATGCGGCCGAAAGTCACAATGTCGGCAACCGCGTTCCCGCCGATGCGGTTTCCGCCGTGCACGCCGCCCGTCACTTCGCCGGCAGCGAAGAGACCGGGGATGCTCTTTCCTTCCTTCGACTGAACTTCAGTCTTCGGGTTGATCGTCACGCCGCCCATCGTGTGATGGATGCCGGGCGTCACTTTCGCTGCATAGAACGGGGCCTTGTCGAGCGGGATCACCATCTCGGGACGTCCGAAAGCCGTGTCCTTCCCCGTCTTGTATGCGTTCCAGTAGTCCTTGAAGGTCGCCTCAAGGTTCGCGACAGGAACGTTGATCTTTTTCGCAAGATCGGCAACGGAATCAGCCTTCACGGAATAGCCGTGCTCGAAGTAGCCGCGAGAAAGCTTGTTTGTATCGAAGATGGACTGATCGTAGATCAGATAAACCTGCTGGCCGGGCTGCTTCAGTTCGTTCTGAGAAACGACGTCGCGCGTCAGCAGCTCGTTCGTGAAGCGCTTGCCTTCCTGATTGACGAGAATCGCCCCGCGGGCGCGCATCGACTCGGAGATGAGATGACCGTCGCGCTTGATGACGGTCGGATGAATCTGAATCTGATCGATATCCGTAAAGGCCGCGCCCGCCTTTTCCGCAAGCTTCAGGCCTTCGCCCTGAGCGCCCGGCTGATTCGTGGTTGAAAAGCCCTTGAGCTCAGGACAATAGTGCGCGACGAGGTCGAGGTTGGCGCCGAAGCCGCCCGTAGCGAGAATGACGGCCTTCGCATCAATTGTTTCCTCGCCCTTGGGCGTCTTCACCTTGACGCCCGCAACCTTGCCGTCCTTCATGACGATGTCGACGACCTGGTTGTTCTTGCGGATGTCAATCTTGTCGGCATTGGCCTTCTTGAGAAGCACGCGAAGAACTTCAGGGCCGACAGCCGAACCGTCGCAGGGACCATGACCGCGGGCGATGGACTGTCCGCCGCCGCGCCCTTTTCTGAAGCAGAAGTTGGCGCCGAGGTCCACGAGCCATTCTTCGGAGTAGCGGGCGTTTTCGGTGAGCGTCTTAAGGAGAGCGGGATTGTTGAGGTTGTGTCCGCCCTTCATCGTGTCGTCGTAGAAAATCTTCGGACTGTCGTTTGTAACGCCTGCAGCAAGCTGCTGCTTGGTGCCTGCAGCGTTCATCCCGCCCGAAGCGAAATTGGTATTGCCCCCGAGGTAGGGCATCTTCTCGAGCACGACGACGCTCGCTCCGCTTCCCTTAGCGAGGATTGCGGACGAGAGGCCTGCGCCGCCAGAACCGACAACGACGACATCAAAGCCTTCGGCCATGACCGCAGCGGCCGCCGTCATCAGAACGGCGCCAGTGAGCAGTTTGAATTTCATTGAGTCCCCCCTTTTTGAAGTTCAGGACCGCTTCGACAGGAAGCCCTTCGCTGATTTTCGGCTCTATCAAGCTCCCTCGTCCATTAGGGAATGTTCAGGATGCCCGTTCAACCTCCATGACGAACGCCGTCCCACAGCTCCCTTCATCGGTTCACAACAGAACGAATGCACGAAGATGCGGCAACGAGGAAATTCATCCCTGACGCTCAACGCCGTACTTCTTCTCGAGCTCCCGGTACTTATCGAGCCCGATGAAGCGGTTGAAGTCGGCGAAAGGAATCAGGTCATCGAGGAAGCTCTCGCTCGTGCCTTCCCTCGCGAGCGTCGAGAAATTGTCGAAAAGCGTCTTCGTTACCATGTAGAGCGACGCGCAGGACCAGAAGACCCCTGCGTAGCCCATCGCCTGAAGCTCGCGCGCTGGGATGATCGGGGTCTTTCCGCCTTCGATCATGTTGGCGAATAGATGGACGCCCGTTCCTTCAAACTCCCGGGCAATGCGCTCGACCTCATCGCGATCCCTCAGCGCCTCGATGAAGAGCGCCTCCGCTCCGGCCTCGGCATAGAGATGCCCGCGCCGGAGGGCGTCCTCGAGGCCGTTCACGGCTCTCGCGTCCGTTCTCGCCATGATGAGCGTGTCTCGGTCGATCCTCGCGTCGCAGGCGGCGCGGATCTTTTCTGCGTGTTCCACTGCCGTAATCACGGCCTTTCCTTCCATGTGTCCGCAGCGCTTGGGCCAGACCTGGTCCTCAAAGAAGATGCAGGCGGCTCCGGCCTTCTCGTATTCCTGTTCGGTCCGGATGACGTTGAGGGCGTTACCGTAGCCGGTGTCGCCGTCGCCGATCACGGGGATGTCCGTCGCGTCGCAGATCTGCTTCAGGGCTTCCGTCATTTCTGAGAGCGAGAGAAGCCCGACATCGGGTTCTCCGAGGCGCGAAGCAGAAATCGCGTAGCCGCCCATTGCGAGACAGGGAAGCCCCGCGGCCTCGGCCGCCTTCGCCGAAAGCGCGTCGTAGATCCCTGGCGCGATCATGAAGCGCCCGGTGCGCAGATTCTCGCGGAAAGCCTTCCGCTTCTCATTGGCGGTTTTCATGCTGCTTCTTCCTTTTCGGCAGCGAGACGGGCAAAGACGCGCGACGCGCGCTCCCAGTTGAAGACGCCGCAGCGGCAGCTCGCCGCCACCTTTCTCGCAGCGCTTTCAGGATCCAGATTCCCGATCTCGATATCGCGCACGAGCTTCTGAATCAGCGCGAACGAAATCATGTTGTGCCCGCACATGGAGGCGATTTCGAGCACGGGTTCCTCGGGGAGCTTTTCCGTCTTCCCGAAGAGGCCGAGCGAAATGTTGACGGTGTGGGGCTTCAACCCCGTATTGCAGCAGGCCTTCGAAACCTGATCGAAAAGCCCCGACACCACGATGGAAAGCCCGAGATCTTCGCGCTTCAGGTCCGCGAGGGCCTCCGTCACGTCGTCGATCGAGCGGAAGACCGCGTGCGAGACGGTGTTGTCCTTCGTCTTCGCGACGATTTGAGCGAACTCGCCCGTAAAGGCATTGCCCGCAACGTTCCCGAAGTTCACCGGGTTGTGCGAGGCGAAGATTTCGAGCGCTCGCTCGAGTGCGGGCGCTGCGCCCTCCCTATTCACGCCCCGGGCGGCCATGGCAAGGATCACGTAGTCTTTTTGGAGTTCGTCGAGTGAACCCCGGCGATGAAGCGTATGCGTCATTCGAGTGCCTCCTGAAAAGGTCGTCCGAGACCGACGTTGGTTTTCCCGTTGGGTCGATGCCAGACGTCGTGGTCGCGAAGAATCTGAAAGAGCCGCGCCTCTGATTCATCGGGTCGAAGGGGCGCGGCGAGTCCCACCGAGAACACCGTATCCACTTCACCGGCGGCGGCTTTGAGTATGGCCGCGAGCGCGGGGACGCGGTTCTCATCGATGTCAAACTCAATCAGGGCGGAAAGCACGCGTTCGCCCAGGACTTCTGGCCTCAGAGTGCCCTGGGATTCATCCGTCATGAGGGAGGTGACGGGATTCTCCTTCTGGAACCGCACGCCGAAGGCGGCAAGCGCTTGGGCGATTACTTCAACATCCAGGAGCGAGGCGCTCACACCCGGACGGCCGAGCTCGACCGACACGTTCACGCGGCCAAGCCTGAGGCGCCCCGTCACGTCGTTGGTCTTCATCTCCTCCGTGCCGCGCCCGAGGACGCCCGTCGACTTGTGCGGGCTCGTGACATCGGAAAACTGAGATCGAAGGCTCCTCGGATAGACGAGATCCGGGGCTTCAATGGCATTGACGGGACAGACGTTCGAACGGAGACACGTGCCGCATTCGACGCACTTCTCCTCGTTGATGACGGAGCGCCAGCCGTCGGAAGCTGCGCCGATCGCGCTAACCGGGCAATACGGCCGGCACTGACGGCAGCCGACGCATTTTTCAGTGATGATCATTCTGGGGGCCTTGATTTTTGGAAATTGACCGTCTTCAGCCGTCAGAAAGCCGGCACCACTGAGCCCTTGTACTTATCGAGCACGAAGGCCTTTACCTCCGGGCTCTGGAAGGCGCTCTGAAGCACCTTGAATTCCGGACGATCCTTATCCTCGGTGCGCACAACGAGAACGTTCGCAAAGTCGGAATCTCCGCCCTCGAGGAGGAACGCATCCTTCGCGGGGGAAAGACCCGACTTCACGGCCCAGGAGCCGTTGATGACGGAAAAGCCCACGTCGGGGAGCGAACGCCCGAGAAAGGCGCTGTCGGTCTCGAGGAACTGAAGATTCTTCGGGTTCTTTTCGATGTCGTGCGTCGTTGCATGCACGCCTGCGCCAGGCCGGAGCCCGATGATGCCGTTTCGCTCAAGCAGCTGAAGCGCACGACCGAGGTTGGCGGAGTCGGCGGGCACGGAAACGAGCATTCCGTCCGTGATCTGAGACTTGTCCTTAACCTTGATATTTCATCCGGCCTCGGAGCTCCGATCTCCGAGGCTGTATTGAGAATCGATCTCATCTAGTCACCA
>CAKQON010000094.1 GCA_934255515.1 uncultured Sutterella sp. | reverse complement strand
GGGCACATTCCCAGGTTGGGCGTGGAACGCTAGAGGCTGAAGGGAATTAACCTCCATGATCGTCAACAGCTTCACGGACGGAAGGTTATCGCTTTCCTTGCTGAAGCCATGCCTCGCTTCGATCTGACCGGCGCCGTATGTGTCGACCGTGGAAGAGTCTACCGCGAGGACCTTACGTTTCTCCGTCGGAACACTCGCTCGAGTCATGAAGTACTGCTGAATCGCCGACTCGTTGAATGCGATGTCGTTGAAGAGGCGACTGTACGTCTGCTCCGAGATGCCGTCCGCATAGGGGGCGCGATGACAGAGCTGCCAGGCTTCGAGACCGGAAAGTTCCGCCCCGTTCGTCATGAGCCAGTACTGCGCGATCGTTTCGATCTTTAGCGCATCACCTTTATCGAAGCACGAGGAAAGCGCCTGGCTGATGCCGGAGCGTTCTCCGATCCACTGGAGAATTTCGAGCGCACCGATGCGCAATCTATCGGCGTTAACCCTTGGTTCCTTATTGACGCCGACGCTTTTTTTGGGACGAGTGGGCACGATCTCGTGCTGACCGGCCGGAATTTTGCCTAACAGGCGTTTTCTCACAGTAAAGGTTTTACGCGTTTCCGGGTTGTACGCAAGCTCGCGCTCGTACACGTAAACGTCGCCATTTCCGCGCTTTACGCGGATTTCACCGATACTCGTCTTGCCCGTTCTAGCTCGTCCCATGTTGGTCTCCAATAGTGACCCTATATAATACAATAGAGGCACTATATTTGACCACAAAAAATCCAAGCATCTCTTTGATTTTTAATAGAATGACCGGGATCAGAAAAGTGAGCGAAGGGGTAAAGGTGATCCTATTATGAGATTTTCAGGATAGAACTACATAATTTTAGACCTTTCTCAGATAAAAAATCTAGAAAATCAATCGTCTTAAAGAAAAATTATGCCAAAAGTTAATGTAGTTCTACTTTTGGCTGTATCTTAGGATAAGGATATCAAGCGATTCGCGAATCGTGATCCGAAATCCCCAGCGCCATCATTCCGTCATCTTCCTGCACTTGCAGAAGCAGGTTCTTCGACGCATCGTCGGTCCCGCGATAATCTGCCGCATGAAAGAAGAGTTCTTGTGAATGAACTTCGGCATCCTTAGCGGGAGCTTGCAGCCCATTCCTTTCTGCAACAATTCCCAATACGAATTCAAAACCACGCTTGCCTCCCAAACTAAAACCGCCCGGAAGTCATTAAGCTCACGGGCGGTTTTCAGAAGCGATTATGTGTGCTTCAAGCGCGATCAGCGCTGCGTCAGATCTCCACCAAAGAACTGCCTGGAAAGGTTCCCGAGTTCGCCCGTCTTTCTCAACCCTTCAATGATCTCGTCAAGCTTCGCCTTCATGGAAGCGGAGTCCTCGCCCGGCTTCATCGGGATCGCCACCGGGATCACGTCCGGGTCGACGGCAGCAATCTTGATCTGGGCATCCGGGTGCGCGCGCATGTAGTCGTGGTACGTGACCTCGGCGTTGAGCGTCGCATCGATGCGGCCCGAGAGCAGAAGCTCGAAAGTCTGGTTGAGGTCGTCGACGCCTGTCACCTTTGCGCCGTGCGCCTCTGCAATTTCAGCGTAGGTGCTCGAAATCGTGTTGGCAGTGGTGAGGCCCTTCAGGTCGTCAAGCGTCTTCACCTTGTCGGAATCCGTCTTCGTCATGACGACGGTGCGGTTGAAGGCATAGGGTTCGGTGAAGAGGAATGCCTTCGAGCGCTCGGGTGTCACGTCGACGCCGTTGATCATGATGTCGAAGCGCCCCGCGCTGATGCCGGCAAGAAGCCCGTCCCACTTTCCTTCAATGAAGTGGGACTTGACGCCCAACTTCGCGGCGATCTGGCGGCCGAGCTCAACGTCAAAGCCCGTCAGCGCATTCTTTTCATCGTGATAGGTCCAGGGGGCCCACGTGCCTTCCGTGGCAATGGTGATTTCGCCCTTCTTCAAGACCCGCGCGAGAAGATCATCCTTCCCGGCGGAAGCGCCAGCAGCCGGAGCGGCACTGGTCTGATCGGCGGGGGTCGGCTCCGACTTTTCCCCACACCCCGAAAGAATGAGCGCACCCGCGGCAAAGGCGGCGGCGATGACGGCGCGCCGGGAGGTTCTGCTAATGAAAGTTGTGGTCATTTCTTTAAGTCCTATGAATGGTCGCTTCCGAAGACGCGGAGGAACTCTTCCGTCCTCGGCTCCTTCGGAGCAGTAAAAAAGATTTCAGTCGGGGCTTCCTCAACGATGACGCCGCCCTCGAGGAGGGCCGTGCGCGTCGAAACCTTTCTCGCAAAGGCGAGGTCGTGCGTCACGATGATCATCGTGCGACCTTCGCCCGCGAGGATTTTGAGAAGTCCCTCAATTTCCTTAATGCGTTCGGGATCGAGCGCTGAGGTGGGTTCGTCAAGCAGAATGAGATCCGGTTCAGGCGCGAGCGCCCGGGCAATGGCAACACGCTGCTGCTGACCGCCCGAGAGTTCGCTCGGGTACTTCCCGGCGTGATCCTTCATGCCGACCTTTTCGAGAAGCGCCATGCCGCGCGCCTCGGCCTCGCGCTTCAGCATCCCGTGGGCCATGATGAGGGCCTCGGTAACGTTCTCAAGCGCCGTTTTGTTGAGGAAGAGATTGAAGTTCTGAAAGACGAAGGACGTGCGCTTCCGGTATTCACGGATGTCGTGAGGCTTCGCATGGGCGAGCTCGATCCTTTTGTCCTTAAAGGTCATGACGCCCCCGTCGGGGCGGTCGAGAAAGTCGATGGAGCGCAGAAGCGTCGTCTTCCCTGCCCCGCTCGGGCCGATCAGCGCAAAGACATCGCGATTCTTGAGCTCAAACGTGACGCTTCTCAATACTTCCGCGTCGCCGAACGCTTTCCTTAAATTCTCAATCCGATAGAAGGTTTCAGCCATTTTCCCTCACCTCCTCTCAATCAGCGGCGGCCGTAGAAGCGGAGCTTCTCTTCGCCCGCGCGCTGAATGCGCGTGAGAACGGTGCAGAAAAGCAGATAAATGAGACCCACCTCGATGTAGAGAACGAGGGGCTCGTAGGTGCGCGCCACAATGCGCTGCGTCGTCATGAACATTTCCGTCACGGTAATGTTCGCGGCAAGGCTCGTATCCTTCACCATGGCAATGAGCGAATTGCCGAGGGTCGGGAAGGCCGTGCGCATGGCCTGAGGAAGGATGATGCGCCGCACGACCTGAAGCCAGGACATGCCGGTGGAGAGCCCGGCTTCGAGCTGCCCCGCCGGGACGCTCTCAAGCGCCGCGCGGACCGTTTCTGCGCAGTACGCTCCTTCGTTGATCGAGAAGACGATGATCGCCGCCGTCCAGGGGTTGACGAGGATCCCGGCGTGCGGGAGCCCGTAGAAGACGACGAAAAGCTGCACGAGGAGCGGCGTGCCGCGGATCACCCAGATGTAGAAGCGCGTGATCGGCGTGAGAATCGGAGTGCCGCGGTACTGGATGAGCGCCACCGCAATGGAAATCACCATCGCAAGCGCAAAGCTCACGGCCGTGAGCGGAATCGTCACCGTTAGGCCGGGGAGCAGAATCTTCCAGAAGGAATCGATAACGAGACTGATGACGTCTTGAGACATGGAGAATGCGCGCTCTGATTGCTTGGAAAATTGATTTAGCCTGAGACTTTCATTCTTCTACGTTCTACGCTTCTCTGTCAGCAGAAAGCTCTTGAAGAACTGCCTTTTTCTATTAGAAAGCCTCGCCCGAAAGCATAGAATAGAAAGTTCCCCGATTGAGCATCCGGAAAGAGGAAGGAGGCTAACAAATGTTTTCGCTCAAGGGCCGCATCGGCCGCCAGGAATTTCTGATCCGCATGGTGCTCCTCATCATCGCGAGCCTCATCCTCAACTTCATTTCGAGCTGGTTCGGGGGAAATAGTCCACTGGCCCCGGATCACGGACTTCACCACGGCGGGTCGCTCGCAGCCCTCCTCGTTCTCATTGCCGCGCTCGGCGTCACCTGGTGCACGATCTGTGCAGCTGCAGCGCGCCTGAGAGACATCGGGCGGTCCACCTGGTGGGCGATTCTCCTATTCGTGCCCGTTCTCGGCTTTATTGAGCTCATCGTCCTCGCGATTGCGCGCAGGAAAGCAGTGAGCAGCTGAGTTTGAAACAAAAACGCCATGAAGGAAGCCGGACAACTTGATCCATGCCCGCATTCCGTTCAGGGCTTTTCTGCCTTCTGGGAAGATCCTCAGGCGACCTTGATGAGGTCATACTTGTCGTTCCCCATGCCAAGCTCCTTCATGTAAGTAAGCTGCCTCAGGCCATGGCGCGTTTCAATGCGCTGAACGAGGTCGTGACGCTGATTCTCGGGGCGCGCTTAAACGAGATCCACCGACGCCTGATCGATTGCGAGAATATCGGTCGAGGCGAGAATGCCGATATCGGGAATCGTGGGTTCCGCGGCGCTCCTGCCCGCGCAGTCGCAGACGGCCTTCGCGGACTCCGCCATGTTTTCCATTAGGAGCTCCTTCCCGGGCCACGCCGACCACGCGGCATTCTCGTCGGCAACGCCGTGCACCTCGCGCTTCCCGATCCGGCCGTCGGCGCACCCGATGGCGATGTTCTTCATGGAGCCGCCGAAGCCGCCCATGGACACTTCCTTAAAGTGCTTGCCGCCCTTGATGGGAAGGTTGACCGTACCTTCCGAATCCATGATGTCGACCGGGCAGATCTTCTTGCACTGATTCAGCCCTTCTGCTACGA
>CAKQON010000093.1 GCA_934255515.1 uncultured Sutterella sp. | reverse complement strand
AAAGCGCATCGCCCGTGCAGTGAGCGCGAAAGGTGCTGGGGATCCCCTCAGTGTCTCCGCGCCATCAGCGGGAACCACCCGGAGTACGAGTTAATCGTATTCAGGAATCCTCGTCCTTCAGGGCGAGGAGGAAGTCAAATGATCACGTGATGCATACATGATGATATGCGTGTCGGGGAAAATGAATGAATCCAAAGAAAACAATTTGTTTCTGCGTCCCATGCTTTCATCATTCACTCATTTAATCTTCATGCTTGAATGACGGCGCCTCCTGAGAGCATCTCCGATGATGCTTTCCGCAGTGCATTTCGAAGAGTGCGGCGCGGATGAGAAGGGAGGCAGCGCTCTAGCTCTTTTTTGACGAATCGCCCTCGAGCGGCTCCACTGTGAGCGCGATCCGCGATCCGACGGCATTGAGCGCCATGTTGATGGTGTCGATCTTCGTCGCGTGCTCGAGCCGGTAGATGCGATGCACTTCCTGAGGCTTCATGTTGAGGCGCCGCGCGAGCTCGGCCGGGTACATGCCGACCTCTTCGGATCTCGCAATGAAGAGAATCTTCGCCGCGAGCGAAGGCGGAATCTGCGCGATGCCTTCTCCCTTATGCGCGCGTTCCGTCACGGGAGGATTCTTCTCATGGATCCGCGCGACGAGCGCCCGGGCAAGATGGTCCGGAGCGTCCCTGACGCCGTCTTCCGCCGTTTCTGCGGTGAAGTCCGC
The DNA here is from genome assembly GCA_934255515.1 of uncultured Sutterella sp. Classification (GTDB taxonomy): domain Bacteria; phylum Pseudomonadota; class Gammaproteobacteria; order Burkholderiales; family Burkholderiaceae_F; genus Sutterella. The sequence continues at coordinate 4,089 of CAKQON010000093.1, read as the reverse complement.
TTCGTTCAGGTCGGGGAAGCGGAAGTGGTAGCCTTCGGGGCGGCGTTCGATGCGGTAGCGGTAGATGAGCGGAATCTGATTCATGAGCGAAGAGAGAAAAGCCAGAGGGGAGCCACTCAAATTCTGCCTTGTCTACGGGAATTTCGGAAATCCATAAAATCATGCACCTTAGGCGCGTAGGCAGTGGAATGAGGCCTCGGCCTCTGCTATTCTCCGCACCGCTCAGCCAAACAACCGATTATCTTCGGGCTAGACATAATGACGACTGCAACCCTCAATCATATTGCCGGCGCTCTTGCCGGCATGGTGCTCGGCGATGCCCTGGGTGTTCCGGGCGAACTCTGGCCGCGGGAAAAGGTGCGCGCTCGCTTCGGGCACATCGACCGCTTTATCGACGGTCCCGAAGACAACATCGTCGCCTGTTACTTCAAGGCCGGCCACTATACGGACGATTCTGCCCAGGCCTTCGTGATCCTGAAGGCGCTTCTCAAGGCCGGGACCGTGCCCGAGGCGAAGGTTCTCGCCGATGACCTTCTCGACTGGGTGCGTTCGATGAACGGGTTCGAAATCAATCTCCTCGGTCCGTCGTCGAAGGCGTCGCTCCTTGCCTGGAGCAAGGGCGAGGACCCGAAGCCCGTCACGAAGCTTTCGCTCACGAACGGCGCCGCCATGCGCATTGCCCCCGTGGGCTGCCTCATCGACTTTTCTGAGCATGAGCTTCTTGCCCGCACGGTGGCGGGCGTGAGCTCCGTTACCCATTCGACCGACGTCGCCATTTCCGGCGCCTCCATGGTCGCCCAGGCCGTGGCGAGCGGCATTGCCGGCAGAAGCTGGGACGAGATCAGCGCCGACATGAAGGGGATTCACCCGATCGCGATGAGGCTCGGCGAACCCACCTGGGCCGCCAATATTCTTTCGCGCCTCGAGGTCTTCGAGCGCGTGATGCTTCCGAAGAGAAATGAGGTCGACGACGAGGCCGCAAGCCGCTTCATCTACGACGTGATCGGGACCGGCACGATGACGAGCGAATCCGTCACGGCCGCCCTCTGCATCGCACTCTGGTGCCGCGATCCCTGGCGCGCCGCCGTGCTTGCCGCCAACATGGGGGGCGACACCGACACGATCGGCTCGATGGCCGCCGCCATCTGCGGCGCGAAGACGGGTCTCGACGCCTTCCCGGCCGAGCGCATCGCCGAGCTTGAGCGCATCAACAGTCTCGACTTCCGCGGGCTTGCCGGGGAGATTATTGACGGCCGCAGCCGCTTTCATTACTGATTAAAAAGAGGAGACTTGCATGCGAGGCATTACGGAGCTCCTCGATTCGCTCACGCCCGAAAAGCGCCTTCTCATCATCGGAAGCGCCTTCGTCGACGTGATCGTTCATGTGCCGCGTCTGCCGCTTTCGGGCGAGGACGTTGAGGGCACGAGCCGGCAGCAGCTCGTTGGCGGCTGCGCCTACAACGCTGCCGACGTGCTCTATAAGCTCGGGCTCCCCTTCGAGCCTCTGATCCCTGTGGGCGAAGGCATGATTGCCGATCGCGTGCGCGAGAGCTTCCGCGTGCGGGGCTACCCGCTGCGCCTTTATCCGGATCTCGGCGACAATGGCTGGTGCCTCTCCTTCGTGGAGCCCTCCGGCGAAAGAACCTTCATCTCCATGTCGGGGATTGAAAAGTGCTTCCGTCCGTCCTGGCTTCAGGCCGTGACGCCTGAGGAGCAGGATCTTTTCTATCTCTCGGGCTACCAGGCGGACGTCCGCAATGAGGCGTTCATTGCCGAGCTCCTCGCAAGAAAGCGCCCGGATGCGCGGATCCTCTTTGATCCGGGTCCCTGCGCAGGGCGCATCCCCGAGCGCATGATGGCCGATATTCTCTGCGCCAATACGATTCTCAAAGTGAATGCCGCCGAAGCGCAGATTCTTGCGCCCTGCACCTCTGCGGAAGATGCCGCGCGCGAGCTCTCCCGCATGACGGGTGGCTCCGTCGTGGTTACCGACGGCGCGCACGGCGCCATCGCCGCCGAAAACGGGGAAGCCGTCCGCGTGCCGGGATTCCCCACACGCGTGATCGACACCATTGGTTCGGGCGACGCCCATGCGGGCGGCATTCTCGCCGGCCTCATGAGCGGCTTCACGCTCCCGGAAGCCGTCCTTCTCGGCAACGCCGTTGCGAGCTGGGTGACGGCGCAGGAAGGCGCCGCTACGGCTCCTGATCTTCGTACCCTCAGGGCGCTTTACGCGAATTAAATTAAAAAACCGTTTTTCTTCAACCTCGGAAACATAAAAGACTATGTCTGACGCATCCCGCATTGAAACCAACGGCGTCAATCCGGTACCCGACAGCGAACGCTACGGGCGCCCCTTTGACCTTTTCCCGGTCTGGTTCTCTTGGAACATTTCCATTTTCGGCATTACGCTCGGCATCTACGTGTTCGGGCTCGGCCTTTCGGTCTGGCAGGCCATGCTTGCCGGCGTGATTGGCTACTTCCTCTCCTGCGCGCTCGTGGGCATTCTCGCCGTCGGCAGCGTCCGCACGGGCCTTCCCACGCTCGTTCAGTCGCGTCTTGCCTTCGGCTACCACGGGAACAAATTCCCGACCTTCTTCGGCTACCTTGCCAACATGGGCTGGAAGGTGACGCTCCTCTCGATGGCGACGACCACGCTCGCCGACGTGATGGGGAACCTCATTCCCTCCCTCATGGGCGAGAACGGCATGCCTCTGAAGAGCTGCACGCTCGGCTGCTTCATCGTCGTCCTTCTTCTCACGATGAGCGGCGCCATCTACGGCCACCAGCTCATCATCAAGATTGAGAAGGTGATCGCCTGGCTTACGGGCCTCTTCACCATCGTCTATCTCTTCTTCTTCATCCCCAACATCAATTTCTCGGTGCTCGACAGCGTTCCCTCGGGGAATTTCGCCACCTTCATCGGCGGCATCGTGCTCTCGATGACGATGGTGGGTCTCGGGTTCCTCAACTACGGTGGCGACTACGCGCGCTATCTCCCGAGAAAGAGCGAGGCGAAGAGCGTCATCTTCTGGACGACCACCGGCATCGCGCTTCCGGTTTCGGTTCTTCTCATCCTCGGCGTCATGCTTGCCGTCGGCAACCCTGAGCTCCTTGAGAAGGCGAACCACGAGCCCCTCGCGGCCCTCACCGGCATTCTGCCTTTCTGGTTCTACGTTCCCTTCTCCTTCATCGTCATCATCTCGCTCATCAGCGCGGGCATGACGGGCATCTACTCCTCGGGCCTCGCGCTCCTCGCGCTGGGCGTCCCGATGAGCCGCCTCGGCACGACGATTCTGAATGGCGTCATCATTGCGCTCGGCTCCTACTACCTCCTCTTCATTTCGGACAGCTTCGTCTCAACCTTCCAGTCCTTCCTCGCGCTCATTTCCGTGGTGATGGGCTCCTGGGGCGCCATTGAGATGGTCGACCTCATCCGCCAGAAGCGTCTCGGCTGGAACACCGACCTTGCGCTTCCGCCTTCCGAAGGCGGCGAGTCGATCCGCTGGACGGCCTTCGGGTCGCTCCTCGTCGCGACCGTCATCGGTCTCGGCACGATCACGTCGTCCGACCCCTGGATCGGCCATGCCGTGAGCTTCCTCCTCCCGGCAGGCACTGAGGGGAGCGTCTTCGCGCGCGCCAACATCGGCCTCGTGGCCGCCATGATTATCGGCTCGGTTCTCTACGCGATCCTCACTTTCGGCCTCAAGATCGGAAGCAACACGAAGACGAACTAAAGCGTCTCCATAAAGCCTTGAACCATCAGGGCTGACCACAAAAAGAAGCGCCTGCGGTCCGGGAACTGCAGGCGCTTTTTTTGGTGCGTCCGGCAGCGCACGTGTGTTTATGTGGTGAAAGTCCACTGACCGCCCGAGAAGGGGAAGGTCTAGCGACTCGGCAGAGTCAGGGAGGCAACAAACTGATGAAGGAAGCCGATAGCAAATAGCCAGTCCGACGAACAGGAAGCGGATGCGAGGCGCATCAATTGGGAGAGCGAGCCTAAAGTCGTTAACCTGAATATTTCGCCCAAAAATAGACCTTGGGCGTAGGCTCATCTGCAATCGGCAGGTGGGCCTAAATTTTCAGGCT
>CAKQON010000092.1 GCA_934255515.1 uncultured Sutterella sp. | reverse complement strand
GCATCGCCCGTGCAGTGAGTGCGGAAGGTGCTGGGGATCCCCTCAGTGCTTCCGCGCCATCAGCGGGAACCACCCGGAGTACGAGTTAATCGTATTCAGGAATCCTCGTCCTTCAGGGCGAGGAGGAAGTCAAGGAAAAGACTCCTCTTTGAGAAGACGGATTTCGCTCCCATCAGCGGGGTTCGGGAAGTGAATTTCCGCAGCGTGAAGCTTGAGTGGTTTCTCCGGCGTATCGGCAATCAGTCCCGCCCGACTGTAGTACGGGTCGCCCAGGATCGGAGAGCCGAGTCCGAGAGGATGCGCGGCATGAAGCCTCAGTTGGTGCGTGCGTCCGGTGAGCGGAAAGAAGTCGACGAGCGTTTGCCCGTTTGAAGCAGAAATCTTTGCCCAGTGCGTGCGCGAGGGTCTTCCGCCAGCAGCCGCAATCTGGCGCAGGCGGTCGAGCGGATGCGTCGTAATGGGGAAGTCAATGAGCCCGCCTTCGCCCGCCGGGATGCCTTCAAGGAGCGCACGGTAGCGCTTCTGAACGCGCCCCTCGCGAAAGGCTGCCATGAGGCTCCTCGTGCCTTCGGGGGTCTTGGCATAAAGAAGGATCCCGGAAGTGTCCATGTCGAGACGGTGCACTGCGGTGAGGTTCGCCCCCGTCATCCGGGAGGCAAGCGTCATCGCATCGGGGAGCCCACCGGTGCCGGGGACGGAGAGGAGTCCCGAAGGCTTCATGACGGCGATGAAGTCCTTTTTCTCGAGAAGAATTTCCGGTGCGAGCGAAAGCGTGAAGGGATCTTCCGCACGCGGGTCGCTCGCGAAGGGAATGCCGTCTAGAAGCCATTCGGCGAGGGGCTTCACCGTTGTGCGAGGGGAGAGCACCATGCCGTCCCATTTGACGTCGTAGGAGGGCATGGCGCCGCGCCACCATTCGAGGGAACCGACAGGAGTGAGCGGCTCGCCCGCTTTTTTGAGCTCTGCGGCGAAAAGGAGATTCGAAACAATCGGCGCATCGAGCGCTTCGAGGAGCGCCCGGTTCCAATGATCAAAATTAAGGTTGAGCCCCGCTCCGCCCCCGCGGGCAATCTTTGCCGGGCGCTTCGCGCGCTCTTTCTCTGAAAAAAAGAGGAGCGTCATCGAACCGCCCGAGAGCTGCGTGAGAGTGATCCGGGAGGCTTCCCTTTGAAAGACGTCATCGCGAGTGGTTCCGAGAATGCTGCGGGCTTCGGGTAGCCCCCCGATGCGCTCGCCGTCGGGTTCGTGAAAGGGTTCCTCCGCAATGGCGGCAGAGTATTCTCCATTCGCTTCGTTTCTGAGGAGGAGGAGCCCTCGACGGCCGCAATCCGCATGAAAATGCCCGCAGGCCTCCGCCATGTCCCGGGCTCTGAGAAGGCACTCAGAGGGAGCGCCGTGCCAGGGGGAGGGAAAGCGCGCGGGAAGGTCTTCGGGATGGAATCCGGGGAGCGCAATCAGGCGGGAGGTCATGAGAGGATCAGGCAGGAATTGGAAACGATCGGCAGGAGAGGCAAGGCTCGGTATTCTAAAATAACGGGTTCTCGCAGAGACCCAAGCAAAGAAAACCATAACGATACCGCCTGCGGCGCCTCTCCCAAAAAGCGCCTTCGGGCGAGGAGCGAGCCGCCCATGACCGAGAATTGCCCGGAAGTCCACTTTAATTCAGAAAATTCTCTGCGCCCCCAGTCGATCTTCCGGGGCGCCATGCCGCTCCTTGCCGGCCTCATGCTCGAGCAGCTGATCGGCTTCACGGACGTACTCTTTCTCGGACGATACGGCGAAGCCGAACTCGCCGCAGCGGGCGTTGCAGGCATTCTGGTGCTTCTCTTCATGATGCTCGGCTGGGGGTACTGCGTGGGTGCGCAGTCCCTCATGTCGTGCGCCAATGGCGGAGGAGACCGAGCCCGGGTCGGCATCGTCTTTCGACAGAGCGCTTTCTTTCTCTTTTTCGCGGGTCTCGTGATCGCGCTCGCTTCGCCCTGGATTTTCGATCTGACGCTCGCGCAAAGCATTCATTCGAAGGAAGTGGAGGAGGCTGCGCGCAGCTACGTGCTCTGGCGCGTTGCGGCGCTTCCCGTCGCCTTTCTCTGCCTTCTTTTCCGCGCGTTCTTCGTGTCGATCCTTCGTCCCCGGGTTCTCACCGTCAGTTCGAGCGCTATGGTGCTAGCCAATTGCGGGCTGAACGCCGTCCTCATCTTCGGCCTCGGGCCGTTCCCGGAACTCGGCATCGCCGGCGCGGCGATTGCTTCTGCCGTGAGCGAAGTGGTCTGCCTCATCGTCTTCGGCGTTCGCCTCTTCATGGAAAAGCGCTGGGTGGAAGCGGTGCTCTGCGATTCCTGGCGTCCGCAGCGAGAGGTGCAGAAGGCGCTCTTTCAGCTCGGCCGCTGGCTCATGCTCCAGGAAGCCGTGGCTTTCGGCGTCTGGCTCTTCTTTTTCGTTTCGGTAGAGAATGTGGCCGGCGAACGGGGGCTCGCCATCACGAACGTCGTGCGGCAGCTCGGCGCCATCCTCTTTCTTTTCGTTCATGCCTTCGGTTCTACGGCCGGGTCTCTCGCCATGAATCTCGTGGGCGCGAGGAACCCTGAACTCATTTCCCGGGCATCGCGCACCGGACTCTGGGTGTGCGCCGCCGCCATGGCGCCCCTCGCGGTGTTCTATGCGGCCAAGCCCGAGTGGGTCCTCGGGCTCATCACGAACTTTCCAGATCTGATTGAGGAAGCAAGGAGCACCTACTACGTCATGATCGTCTCCTACATGCTGACGGTCCCCTGCTACTACTACTTCTTCATCATCGGGACGCTCGGCTTTGCGCGCGCATCCTTCTGGGTCTCCATCACTTCGGCGCTCACCTACGCGCTTTATGTCGCGATCCTCTCCGGATACACGACGAATCCGGCCGTGCTCTGGACCTCGGATTTCGTCTACGGCTTCGTGCTCGGCATCGGCACCTGGCTCGTCTGGCGGAGTCCTCAGGCGCGGAAGCTGCGCGAGGCACGGGTGGATGCACTGTAAACGTTGCGGAAGTGCAAGCCTTCCAGCTTTGCCTGACGGCAGAGGGTGAAGTTTTCGCAGACCTCCCACATGGCTCTTCTATGGCGAATGGCCCGGCAGGACATTTTGATACTACATTAAATTAATCAAAATTTCAAAATAAACAATAAATTAAGCAATTTCTGAGGAGGAAGAAGTCAGGGAACGGCAAGACGCTCAAAAATGAAGGCGGGACCGTAATCCCTGCAGATCAAGGAAACTACGAGGGTGCAGGGGAGTTTTTTTTGCAAACAAGGCCCCAAAACTCTCGAAGTGTTGGCTATAGTAGTGCCCAAGCGCGCCGGAACCCGCATGGGGGCGCGGTTTTCACAACTAGAAGACATCATTTGGAAGCGATCGACAAATTGATCCGTCGACGCGACGTCTTCGCAAGGAGATACCATGAACAAGACCGAACTCACCGTTGCCATCGCTGAGAAGACCGAGCTTCCGAAGGCCAAGGTCGCCGATGTGCTGAATGCTTTCTTCGACACCGTTGCCGAACAGCTCGGCAAGGGCGAAGCTGTGCAGATCATCGGCTTCGGCAACTTCGAAGTTGCTGAATACGCCGCCCGCACGGGCCGCAATCCCCAGACCGGCGCCACGCTCACGATCCCGGCCGGCAAGCGCCCGAAGTTTACGGCCGGCTCTTCCCTCAAGAAGGCCGTCGCCAAGTAATTCCTCCTCAGGCCTCTTTGGCCTGAAAGGATTCGACTTCCTCTGAAATTTTCAGAGAAGTCCGAAAAGCACGCTGGAGATATTCGTCTCTCCGGCGTGTTTTTTTTTCGCGCGGCGCTTCCGGTAAGGAGGATCCGACAAAAAGCAGAGAGGAATCGGTATGGGTTCCCGCCGGCTCAGGGGAGAGAATGAGCCGAATGACTTTTCGAAGATCCGCCATGAAGAAGAGAACGCTCCTCAGATCCTTTGCCGCCATGCCGCTTGCTTTCCCGCTCATGAGTTCTGCCCGCGAAACCCCAGCGCCCGGGGATCACTTTACCGCCGCCTAACGCATTGCGGATGTCGAAGCCGACCCGGCCTTCAAGGGTTTCGGGAGACTCCTCTTCCCGCTCGAGAGCCGGTATTGGTCCGGAACGACACTGGGCGACATCTCGCTCGACTGGTACAGCGAAATCAGGGTAGCCAATACAGTCGCGGTCTTCAATTTCCTCAAAAGGGAAGCTGAAAGCGGCATCCCGGTCTTTACGCCGCTTTATGCGGCCGATGAAGTGCGCGCCGATCCGGAGAAGGCGGATGCCGGGCTTGTCTTCTTCAAGGGAAGGCCCGGGGCGTTTTTTGCGGTCATCTATCGCCCGGATCCGTACAAGGCCTGCGAGGACCTCTCTCGCGCCCTTGCTGTGATCTTTGAGAACGCCGCAGAATTTGAAGCGTCGACCGGGAATTATTCGCTCTGGGGCGGCTCCGCGGGCGCCCGCATGGCGGCCTGGGTCGGGCGTTATGGGACGGAGCGCTTCGGAGAAAAGCCGCTTCCGCGGCCTGCTGCCGTCGTAATGGAGTACACGGGACTTCAGGATGCGGCGCCCGAAGACCCGCCCACCTTCGCGTGCGTGGGATCGGAAGACGGCATTGCTTCGCCCTACGTCATGCGGCGGCGAATCGAGCGCCTGAAGGCTCTCGGGATCCCGACGGAATTTCATGAATACCCAGGACTGCGCCACGGATTCGGCGTCGGGACCGGAACGAGCACGGAAGGCTGGGTCGACCAGGCGGTCGAATTCTGGATGAAGGCGGCCGCTAGTTAAAAACAGAGTTGTTCTTCTAAGGCTGATTATGGTGATTGTGCTGTTTCTAAGCTTAAGCGAAACTGGCGCCAATTTCTTAATAATAACAGAGCCGCAAAATACTTGATGATCGTATACTGGTGTTGTTTCATTGATAAATGGATTGTGAACATAACGCCTACGCTTCCATTGACGGCCGCAAGATGACTCCTGATGCTCAGCAGGAACTTCGCCGCCGCTGCGTCATTTACTTCCGCGATGGCGTCAAGCGTGCTGAAATCGCCCGACGCTTAGCCTTGATATTTCATCCGGCCTCGGAGCTCCGATCTCCGAGGCTCAATTGAGAATCGATCTCATCTAGTCACC
>CAKQON010000091.1 GCA_934255515.1 uncultured Sutterella sp. | reverse complement strand
TCGATTGTAAAGAAAAAGCGCACGAAGCGCAAGTCATTTTTGTGGTTATTTCAGGCAATCGTTGCTGTTTTTAAGCTACCTCTGGGTAGGGAGTAGAAAAACGCTGGAAGTTGACGACGAACCCCTTGAGCCCGCTTCCTACGATCATCATCCGATGGTTGTCCCGGAAGCGGAGGCAAAGGGATTTCTCGGAATGCTTCTTGAAGCGGCGGAGCATTACGACCGATTCATATCCCTCGCGGAAGCCGCATGGATTTCCGGCGCAATCGACCGGAGGGAGCGCTCCGACATCATGCGGCATTGGGAGGGTCGGCTTCTCAATACGGCCGATCGTTGCGCGAGGATCATCGGGAGAGCGCTGGATGGTTCCGAATCGGATGCCAATTCCCCTGCTTCCAAAACGGAAATTCAGGAATCCGGAAGATCAGCGGCGTAATTGCCGCATGAACCGGGATCGACAACCGGATCGACAGCCGGACCCAAAGGAAACCCTCCCGGCAGGCAATCAGCCAACCGGATCTTTGGAATCTCAGGGATACGTTGGATTGAGAATCCCGCCCGGATTCCTATCCGGATTCTGCTGATGCGGAGTGCGGATTGATCCTACATCGAAAAAGAACTCTGCGAATGCGTGGCATAATTCTTCGGAATCCATTTTGGAGTCCGGAATTCGATTTAATCGATATTGAGCAATCAATCCGGACTTTGCGGTCGTTCAATTCAGGATTTAAGAAATGGACAACAACACAATCGATTTCAACGCCATCGCCGGCCGTCTCAACGCCTTCGAGGAAAAGCAGAAGGCGCTCGATGCCGAACGCGAAGCCCTTCGCGCAGACGTACTTGCCGAATGCCGCAGGTACGCGCAGATGTTTCACTTCACCGCCAAGGAACTCGGCGTACCCTGCGAAGCCGACGCTCCCCAGACGAAGCGCTCCCGCACGGGCTCAGGCGCCAAGGCCAAGTACAAGAACCCGGACGGCGAGGAAACCTGGTCCGGCCGCGGTCCGAAGAAGCCCGACTGGTTCGTGAAGGCCATCGAGGCCGGCTTCGAGCCGAAGGACATGCTCATCGAACAGCCGTCCAGGTAATGCCAAAGCCCTCGGGAAACCGGGGGCTTTGCTTTCTTCTGCGTATACCGAAAGGACCGCTCAATCGACCGTCTTCGACATCTTCTTCTCTACTTCCTCGGCCAAATGCGTTTTCTCTTCGCCTCGGCGAAGACGTTCCAAAACGCGTTCCGCGAGAAAAACGTCTTCCGGATCGTCCAGGTATCGCTCAATCGCTTCTTGCACAAGTAAGTTCTTTGTGCGTCCGGTTTCGCGGGCCAAGTTGTCCAGGCGTTCCTCTATTTCCGGTTCCAGCCGAACACTCAGCATTTTGTTGCTTCCAGAACTCAATTAAGTCCGCCCTCCGGCTCCTTATTCTGAAGGCATATGGAGGGTTGAGGCTGAGTTGTGTATCTTGTTGCGGGGCCCTGCCCAACGCGAACCAGATCCCCGTCCATCAGAAGCTTCTTGATGAGGTTCGCCGTCGTCGGCCGGCTGAGACCCAAATGTTTCTCAATCTCCGCACGCCTTCGGCCTTGCGGGACCGAACGAACAAACTTGAGAAGTTCATACTCATTATCGGTCCGCTCAAATGAAACACGGGGAAGTTCGATGAGGAATGATCGGGCTATATGACGCATCCGCGGCTTTTGAGGAAATACGGCATAGTCGCGGAATATGTCGGAGAATCCCGTTCCCGCTTTTTCCATCCAGCGAAGACGCATGAAGATTTCAGCGAGCTTTTCGTTTCTGCAGAAGCTTGCGCCTTCGGCCAATGCTTCCTCAAGCGTCAGCTCCGACGGGATTCCGCCCGGCGTCAGAAATGAAATGAAATCCGTATGGATATTGACGGCGGCCTGAAGCGGCGAAGAATAGTCGCGATGGGCCATCGTATTGACCAGCGCTTCCCGCAGGGCGAACTGCGGCCAGGGATAGGTTTCATTACGCGCAAGCGCCCCGGCTTTTTTCGTAAGTATGGGTTCATTGACGACGGCGAGTCTTTCCTGAACACTTTCAAGCTGTGCGAGGATCGACCCGCCTATGCGTTCGGAGCCTTTTACTGCGCCCGAATCGTCATAAATATTCAAAATGATTCGAGCCGGGCATTGATCGGAAATAAGAAGCGCCAGATTTGTGAACCGACGATCTCGGGAATGAATGCCGTACCCGAGCCAATTAGCCTCGGAAAAAGGAACATTCTGTTTGGCAAACACCCTTGATGCATCATCGAAGGTCAGCTCCGTGACGGCGGTTGTGCGGGTTTCCCAGGTGCGGGGATCACCGCGCCGGATGATTTGAAAGACTTCATCCCGGGATGCGGGAACGGTTTGTCCCCCCAAACGGATGAAGACGCCGCCATCGGTGAAGACCTTTCCTTTGAAGCTGTAGGGCGCTTCTCGGCCGGGGGCGACGATGACTGCTGCCAAAATTTTGCCGCCGATGTTCTGCTTTCGTACTTGTACGAGCTCCGACATTGAGGGCTCAACGCCGTTTCATGCAAACGATCTTGCGGCGCGCTCAACCATATCGAAATTGCATCCGACTACTTCGCCGTCATCTGCCACGCCGATCTGCAAAACACCACCAAGATCGTTTGCGAAAGCGATCATGGTCTTCTTAACCGTGTCGGACCATTCTTCTTTGTATTCAAGTACTTGGCTTTCCGGTTCGCTTAATTTCATAACTAACACGGTATCTGCTATCTGCTAAATTTGATTTAGCAGATATTAGCAGATAAGTGGAAAAATTTAGCAGATAAATCGCCTGCAACCCTCGGTCACTCTGTACCGCAAGTCCCTGGATCCCCGTCAATTGAGTCCGCCCTCCGGCTCCTCATCCCGAAGACGCATGAGGAGCACCCGGAGCTTCCCGGAATCGCGCTCAAGCAGGGCGGGATCTATGCCGTCAATGCCGGGATTCCGCACGGGCATGTCGGCGAACCCCGGTACGGGAGTCACGGCGGGAACGTCCTTCCCGTCCTTGGCAACTTCTACTCTGCACTCCCTTCTCTTAACCATTTCGTCGCTCATCATGGCGACGAGCATGGGGAAAACATAGGCGGCCATCGTTTCTCCGGCCTGCGTGAGGAGTTGCGCAACGTTCTCTTCGGAAGCGCCGGCCGAGTCTTTGAAGCGCTTTTTGAGCTGAGCGGCATCCCGCATCCTGAAGCCGTAGCCGTCGGCGACCTGACCGAGCGTTTGGCCGGACTTCATGGGATAGACGTGGAGCATTTCCGCGAACCACTCTCCCGCCTTCGAGATCTGCTGGACGGAGAGGCAGAGCTCTCCCTCGAAGCAGTCGAAGGTGGCGAAGAATCCGCCGAAACGGCCGGAATCGCCTTTGGAATCCGTGAAGCCGTCGAGAGAAACGTAGACGCACCAGGGCCTGAAGTTCTCGACAAGGTAATCGACGGGGCAGCTTCGCCACCAGTCGTTCTCGGTGATCTTCCGTCGGGAGTCCGGAGTGAAGCAGAAAATCAGGCGCTCGATCTCCCAGCTTTTGAGCATTGCGCCCGCACGGATGCGGTAGACGAGTTCCGCGTCCCCGCTTCGGTCCTGATTCATGGAGGCCGCAAGCGCGGCGGATTCCTCCTGAGCCGCGAGGGCGCGCCCGGAATGCGCCTCGAACCCGGGGATGCAGGCGGAGGATACGCAGCGAAGGAGCTGTACGAGCCCCGAATCAAGCCCGGCGGGCATGGCGAGCCTCCCGCGCGCCTTGAGAAGCGGAGCGCACTGAGCGCGGATGAAGTCGTCGATTTCCTTCATTCCCCGGCGCTCCTCGACGCATCGACGCAGGCGCGGAGGTCCTTCCCTGCCTTGAAGTAGACGGTGCACCGGCGCTTGAGGTCGATTTCCTCGTTGGTCGCCGGGTTGCGGCCCTTGCGTGCGCGGCGCATCTTGACGCCGAAGGAACCGAATCCCCGGACCTCGACGCGGTCGCCCCCGATGAGGGTCTTCGCGAGAAGCGATTCGATGACTGCGGCGGCCTTGACGACGTGACGCTCGCTCACGTGCGGAAAATCGTGAACAATCTCCGTGACAAGCTTCGAATGCGTAATGGACTGCGGCCCCTCGGGGCGGCGTGCGGACAATGGCATGCGCTGCTCTCCTTCCCTGGCAAATTGAAGTATTAATCCGGATTAATCGTTTTTCCTTTCGGACGCCCGGGGAACATCCGAAGGGGATTTTCGAGGCGCGGGCGGTCAGGTTGCGGTGTTGCAGCAGTCGAGCCAGCGCCAGATGAGGTAGACGGGATCTTCGCCCACGGCGGGGATGGTGCGGCCCAGTCCCCAGGTGAAGATCATTTCTCCCATGACGTGATTGTCGTCCGTTTCGGCGACCGGGTGGAACACCTGAAAACGATATTGATTTTTCGAAAGGTACGGCGCGAGCTTGCCGCCGCATAGGGCGTCGTCGCCGATCGAGCGCCATTCAAGCACCCTTCTGTGAAGCGCGTAGAGGGCGCGGACCGACTGCATGCTCGTTGCGGTGAGCGTACCGTCCTTGCCGACGACGTTGCCGGAGGTCGGGTAGATGACGCCCCATGAGCCCGCGCACCAGTAGAGTTCCTTCAAGGGCTGGCCGACGTTCGACGCGAACACGTCCGGGATGCAGGCGATGGCGCCGAGGGGCGACGCGATGAGCGCCGCCTCCGGATGCGTGAAGAACGCGATCTCGTCGTTGTTCCAGGTCGGATCGATCTCCGAGAGATACATGATGTCGAGGTCCATGTAGCCGCCCGGATTGCATCGGGACGGCACCCACATGTCCATCATGTAGGTGAGCGGGAACGTGTAGTAGTGGTAGTGCCGGTAGGTTTCGCCTTCCGTCCCGGTGATGGGCTGATCGGCAAGAGCCTGCTGTTTGCCCTGCGTAAGCCGGCTGAAGGGAAAGCGGATGCCGCCGAGCACCTCGGAGCACCCGCTCTGACGAACGAGTTCAACAAGCCGCGTGGGCTCCCAGAAGGACGTTCTGAAGCCGAACTTCGGCACGCCCAGTTTGTCGTAGCACATGCAGGTGCCGAGAACGGTGTTGTCGGCCGCACCGGGCGGGATGCGGTCCATCGAACCCGCAATGGGGAGCTGTCCGATGATGATCGGAAGCAGACAGTCCCAGCAGACGCCCGAGATGATCTTGGCGCCGATGACTTCGGCGTCGTAGCATCCGGGGCCGCCTTCCTGAGTGGCCCCCGAAATGTCCGCACCCGTTTCAAGCGCCTGGGGTGAAGTTGCCAGAGAAAGGGAAAGCGTCAATGCGGCCGCGGCCTTTACTGCGGCTTCGGCAATGTTGCGGAGCGTCATTCTGCTCCCTCCTTCTTCGGCTCAAGGGGGCCGAATTCGCGCACGAGGAAGACGTGCCGGTAACAGCCAGAGACGGAGGGATGGTTACGAACAAATGGATATGGTCAGGTTGGATTTCCAAGGTCAGAATCGGCCACT
>CAKQON010000090.1 GCA_934255515.1 uncultured Sutterella sp. | reverse complement strand
TTTATCTACATAACTCATTTATCAATTATAACATAACCGTAGCCGCTTGTCAACTATTTTGTGCCTATGTTAATAATCGGTCGCGTCGAACTCGTGAATTTGTCGGACATGATGGCCAGGTTGAACCCGGAAGCCGGTAAAGATTAAACCCAACCGAAGGCAATCTCTTTTGACTCTTTTTTGACGCCGATGTTCGAGAATGCTCCTTTCAGGATCATTTTTTGCCATGCCTCCGCGCCGGCTACGGCGCAGCTTTCCACCATGAAATCCATCCCCGAACCACCTCCCTTCAAGAATCAGAAAGAGCCCGCCGCAAAGCCCCGCGCCGCCATTCCCCGCACCGTCTGGGCGCTCGGGTTCGTGAGCCTTCTCATGGACGTTTCGAGCGAAATGATTCATGCGCTCCTGCCGCTCTTCATGGCAGGAACGCTCGGCGCGAGCACCGTAGTGATAGGCCTCATCGAAGGCGTTGGCGAAGGCACGGCGCTGATCACAAAGGTCTTCTCTGGCGCCATCGCTGACCGCTTCAGAAACCACAAGCTCCTCGTGCTTCTCGGCTACAGCCTGGGCGTACTCTCGAAGCCCCTCTTTGCCGCGGCAGACCAAATCGGAGTGGTCTTTCTCGCCCGCTTCATGGACCGCATCGGGAAAGGCATTCGCGGCGCGCCAAGGGACGCCATCGTTGCCGCCGTCACGCCCAGAAAGCAATGGGGCGCCGCATACGGGCTCAGGCAGTCGCTTGACGCCGCCGGCGCCTTCGTGGGGCCTGCGATCGCAAGCCTCCTTCTCTTTTTCGCCGATGCGGATTTGAGGGATATTTTCTGGATTGCTCTCATACCCGGCATTCTCTGCATCCTGATGATCATCTTCGGCGTTGAAAACGGCGCCGATGCGGGCGCGCCATTAAAGGAGCCGCCGAGAAACATCCGGGACTTTCTCGCGATGCGCTCGCCCTTCTTTACCGGCGTCGTGATCCTAGGCGTCGTCTTTTCACTGGCGAGGTTCTCCAACGCCTTCATCGTGCTGCGGGCGAGCGACTGCGGCATTCCAACGGGAGCGGTGCCGCTCCTGATGGTGGGTATGAATCTCGTCTTCTCGCTCTCGTCCTATCCAATGGGAAAGCTCGCCGACAGGCTTGAACCCGCGCACCTTCTCGTCCTCGGGCTCATCCTTCTTGCCGCCGCGGACGTCGTCATGGCTCTTTTTTCCACGCCCGCCGGCATCATCGCCGGCACGGTGCTCTGGGGACTGCACTTAGGCGCCACGCAGAGCATCTTTTCGCTTCTCATCGCTGAGGCCGCTCCGGCCGAGAAGCGCGCCACCGCATTCGGAATCTTCAGCTTCGCGAGCGGCGCCGCGATCCTCATTGCAGGCATTGTTGCAGGCCTTCTCTGGGATCATTTCGGCCCTGAGGCCGCCTTCTGGGGCGGCGCGGTTTTTGCGCTCCTTGCCGTTCTGCAGACGCTGAGGCTCGGGAGCGCAAAAAGATAATGAAATCCGCGTCATCCTTCAAAGTAGGCCACAACAGCAAGGACGAAGAAGATGACCGCGGCAATCCGGCGCATCAGCTTCACCGAGATCTTGTCGGCGAGCTTATTGCCGATGAAGACCGCAGGGGCGTCGGCGATCATGAGGCCCAGAGTCGTGCCGCAGATCACCCAGAAGGCTTCGAGGGGATAGCGGGCGGCGAGCGCCACCGTCGCCACCTGGGTCTTGTCGCCCACTTCAGCGAGGAAGAAGAGCACAACGGTCGTCGTAAAAATCCCGAAGCGCTTCATGTGGTCATGGGACTCATCCTCCTCGATTTTGTCCGGAATGAGAATCCAGATGCCCATGGCGATGAAGGAGACGATCAGGATCCATCTCAGAAGATCCGCGCTGATGAAGCTCGCGAGTGCGGCGCCGAGCGCGCCCGCAATGGCGTGATTGAGAAAGGTTGCGGCAAAGATGCCGAGAATAATCGGCAGAGGCTTTCTGAAGCGCGCGGCGAGAAGGACGGCAAGGAGCATCGTTTTGTCGCCGATTTCCGCGGCAGCGACAACGCCCGTGGAGAGCAGTAGGGTCTGGAGGGTGTCGAGCATTTTCCTGGGGTCGGAGCGGCTCGACGCGGCAAGGGGAATGCACGTGACGTGCGGCGCGGCAGGCATCGCTTGTGCCGCAGGCCGCTCCCTTTCCTGGGTTTAAAGCGTCTGCAAGCGAGTCCGCGCCGCAGGTCTTGCTTATGAGAGGGAATTCATTCCGTCGGGCGCTTATTAATTTGCGCCGTTCTAATAGCGGAACGCTTCCCCCGGGGGCTCATTCAGCCGCCATGAGATGGGAAATATCTCAAGTATGTTGACGACCGAAAAGGCTGCCGGGATTCCTGGGAAAATGAATCCAAGCGCCCTTCAAGCTACTCCCCTGCGGAGTTGGGGCGGATTTTAGCTGATCTCGGGTGAAAATTCATCACGGCCGGAATATCGCGGACGCCCGCATTGACTGCGGTTCGCTAGACTGTCGGCTTTCGACGCTTCCTTTCCCCTCTGTCACCCGCGCGATGTCTAATCCCAACCTTCTCTTCGAACTCCGCCAGTCGGGGCTGCTGCTCATCACGGCCTTCATCTGGGGTTGCTCCTTCGTCGCCCAGTCGATCGGCATGGAGTCGGTTGGACCCTACACCTTCACGGCAAGCCGCATGGCGCTCGGTTTCGTTTTTCTGCTCCCCATCGTCGCCATGCTGCGAAAGCGCCTTGCGGCATCACAGCCCGACGAGGCGGAGCGCCGCCGCTCGCCCGAATACCGCAGAAACCTCATCCTCGGGGGCTTCCTCTGCGGTCTCTGCCTCTTCGGCGGCGAGGCGCTCCAGCAGTTCGGCCTCGTGCACGACACGGAAGTCGGGAAAGCGGGCTTCATCACGGCGCTCTACATTGTGTTCGTGCCCCTCATCGGCCTCTTCCTGGGGCAGAAGTCGAGGCTCACGCTCTGGCTCGCCGTCGCCATTGCCGTCGCGGGCCTCTGGTTTCTCTGCCTTCCTCCGGAAGGCTTTTCGATCGCGCTCGGCGACACCTACATCTTCCTCTGCGCCATCGTCTTTTCGCTTCACATTCTCGTGATCTCGCGGTTCGTGACGAAGGTGAACGGGATCGAGCTCTCGATGATGCAATTCTTCTTCGGCTCCATCATTGCCTTCACGAGCATGATGCTTTTCGAGCATCCGACGATGTCGGGATTCATGGAGGCGCTCCCCGCCATTCTCTGGGCGGGCATCATGAGCAACGGCATCGCCTACACGCTTCAGATCGTGGGTCAGCGCGGCGTGAACGAAACCGCGGCGAGCCTCATTCTCTCGCTTGAATCCGTCTTTTCCGTGCTTGCGGGCTGGGTTGTTCTCAATGAAATCCTCACTCCCCGCGAAGGTCTCGGGTGCGTGCTGATGGCGGTTGCCGTCGTCCTCGCGCAGCTCCCGGAAAGGAAAAAGAGAATCAAACGCAGCTGAACGCCGACCTGCCTCGTTTCTGCCTTTTTCTGCTCTCACTTTCTGAAAAGGGTTAACCCTTAAATTAAGATGAGAGCGTTCAACACTGTCGGGTTTCGAAGCCTTCTCAGCGATTGCGGAAAGCTTCGAACCATTCAGGATAAAAAGGAAAGAATATGCAATTTCTGATCATTAATGCCGGCTGCACCCACTTCGGACACGGCGGCACGCTTTCTGCCGCCATGGCCCGGCCAAAAATGCGGCGCGGGCTCCATACAGGCTGAAGAGCCTGGCAGCCTCACATTCGAGAATCCCAGACTCAGTGCTCGCCGCGCAGCCGGGAACGACGACAGCAGGCTCGCTTCAGTTTTGTTTCTCATCATGCTTCCCGGATATTAGCGTCCGGACGCATCCCATGAAGCGGCGCGGCTCCACCCGGCGGCAAGCCCGCAGATTTCTTGCGTTTGTACAAATACTTGCGTTTTCGGTCCGCCCTGTCTCTTGACCCGCACTCTCATTGCGCTATCTTTTCGACTCTTCGAGCGCATGACGCTTACTCCAACTCAACGCCTGTCTCTCAAGAAGGATTGCTGATGCAATACGATTTTGACCGCGTGATTGACCGCAGAACGATCGACTCCGCCAAGTGGACTGCCTATCCGAAGGATGTGCTTCCCCTCTGGGTTGCGGATTCTGACTTCCTGTGTCCCCAGCCCGTTATCGACGCCGTTATGAAAATCGCCGAAACCGGCGTCTACGGCTACCCGAACGGTCATGCCGGGATTGTGGAGAAAGCAACTGTTTCCTGGTGCTCCCGCCATTACGGCCTTGAGGTCCTTTCTAGCGAGGTTCAGTACTGCCCGTCCATGTGCTTCGGCCTTGCGGTAGCCATCCGCGCATTCACGAAGCCGGGCGGCAAGGTTCTCATGCAGGTGCCGGCCTATCCGCCCTTCATCGAGCTCGCGAAGTCGAACGGGCGCATCCCCTCGATGAATGCGCTCAAGCTCGTCGACGGCCGCTATGAAATTGACTTTGAGGACTTCGAGCGCCGCGCGGCCGACCCCGAATGCACGCTCTTTCTCCTCTGCAGCCCGCACAATCCGACGGGACGCGTTTTCTCAAAGGAAGAGCTCGAACGCATCGTTTCGATCTGCTGCCGCCACAATGTGGTGATCCTCGCGGACGAAGTTCACTCCGGCTTCGTCTTCAAGGGCGAACACACGACGCTCCTCACGCTCTCCGAAGCCGCGCGAAGCATTACGGTCTACGGCAACAGCCCGTCGAAGACCTTCAATACGGCGGGTCTGCGCGCCGCAGTTCTCATCAGCAAGAATCCCGCGCTTTCCGCCCGCGTCAAGGCGGAGCTCGCGGCGAGCCAGCCCGACCGAAGCGCCTTCTCGCAGGCGGGCTTCGCCGCTGCCTGGACCGAATGCGACGACTATGCCGAAGAGGTTCGCAGCTACGTGAAGGAGAATCTCGCCTTTGCGCACGACTTCTTTGAAAAGCGGATCCCGTCGATCAGGAGCTACATGCCGGAAGCGAGCTACCTGATGTGGCTCGACTGCTCGGCGCTCGGCTTCAATACCCAGGCAGATCTCACCCGCTTCTTCCTTGAGGAAGCGAAGGTTGCAATGAATCCGGGCGAATCCTTCGGACCGGGCGGCAAGAACCACATGCGACTCAATACCGCCTGCCCGCGCTCGATTCTTGAGGAAGCGCTCTCCCGGATTGAGGTCGCTGCAGCAAAGCGCATGGCGGAACTTGCCGCGAAATAAAACCTGGTTTGAAACTGCGAATCTGCGGCGAGGCCTCTCAGCGCCTGAGGCTGCGGGCATGCTCGCCGCGGGAGAACCCGACTTCATGAGGGTTCTCCACCGAAACCGTCAGGCAAATTGATTCCGTCTGACGGTTTTTCTTATCCAACGGGCCGTAAAACCCCGTCATTCATGGCGGGGATATAAGGCCCATCGATCGAATATGGATTACTTTAATAGATCGCGAAATGCATTGCTGTTCACTATAATGCAATGTAAATCTGCAATTTAATGATCCGTTAATATATAATAG
>CAKQON010000089.1 GCA_934255515.1 uncultured Sutterella sp. | reverse complement strand
TTTTAGGGGAATTGTGACTTCCTGCACGGCTTTCATGATGCGCTCCATTCTTGGAACACATTGTACACTAGGCTTATGAAATCATATATATTGTTTTCTTACTTCTCCTTAGGATAGAAGGACGTGCCGCAGCGCATGTGAAGCACGCCTTCCGAAACCGTCAGAGCCCTGCATTGAGATCTGCGTCCGGATCGCCGCCATCGTCATATCGATAGGGTGCTTCATCGTCAGGCGGTCCATCGGGCGGCATGCCCGAGACGTCGTATTCTTTCTTACTACTCAGTACAAAATCAACTTCGTTCACGGAATTTGCCTCCGGAAGATCCTCTGGAAGTCCTCCGGCGAATGCTTCGGCACTGCGCGCAACGCTTCTCGCGGCCAGCGCTTCACGCACAGCGTTCGTGGAAACACGAGCCGGTTGCGAATCCTGCACCCCGGCAGCGGCCGCGGTCTCCGGCGCTCCGCGCAGAAAACGCTGAAGCTGAGCAATGATGGGATTCGAAGACAACGGTGCAGGCTCGCTGTCGGAAGACTTGTCAACCGCGTGCTGGCTCTCGAACCTTGCCTGATTCTCGACGCACAGACGATACTCGCGCTCGGTCATGCGAGCCTCATTGGCCATGCGCTGCAGTTCGGCGCGACGATCATTGAGCCTTCGCATTGCATCCATGTCTCGGGCAGCATCATGCGCGAGCATTTCGATGCGGGCCTTCGTGCGCTCAAGTTCGAGTTCGATGAAGGCAATTCTCACCTCAAGACGCGCCCCCTCTTCGTGTGTGGCCATAACGGACGAGGAATTTGACCGGATACTCTTGGAACCCGTAGGTGACTTCGGGAACTGGAACTACATCATCCGCGAGTTCAGGAAGGGCAACTAAATAAGTTTATTTATTTACTATTCCTTATCCCCTCTCATGCGCCTGATGAAGTTTCTGTACGTCAGGTCAGTGGTTTGCCTCGGGCTTCTTTCAGATTCCGCCTCGCGACGGACACCCTTGCCTCTGGCTGTGAGCCTGGCACTACCTCCTGCTCATCGGGACTTTCACCCTATAGAAATCGCCCATGCCGGGCGCACTGCAAAGGGCCGGAAGTCATCGGACATCCGGTCCTTCTTTGATCATTTGCCTATTTCGCGTTCGTCAAGCGCAGGCTTCCTCAAGCGCCCGAGCGGCGCCGATCTTCAGTCTGTTCGCAACGCGGCGAAGCTTCACGAGCGCAGCATTGCGATCATGCGCCGGCAAAGACGGAAGATCGTCGATCAGCCTGAGCATCGGCACGGCCGGCGCGCGAAGCGCCTCGTCATGCGAGAAGATCGAGCCTTCGACATAGCCGAGCGGAATGATCGCGTTGAGCACGCGGTGCGAGCGCCTTGCAAAGCGAGCCGGATCGTCCGAAAGGCGTGCAGCGTCGAGCGCCTCCGCCAGACGGCCGAGGCGTTCGACGGTCTCGGAAAGGTCAAGCTCGCCGCCCGCCTTCTTCTGCCAAGCCTCGATCTGCTCCCTGAGTTCGAGCACCTCGGCTCGGGCATCGACGGGGAAGACTTCGTCCAGGAGCACATGGGCCAGAACGGAGGCAAAGACGCGCACGTCACGAGCAAGGTTTTCGGGATCGAGCTTGTCGGGCGTATCGCTCTTCGTATGCCACCAGGCGCCGAAGCCGCCGGAGCGGCCGTTGCCGAACATCTTGCCGAAGGCGTCCGCCGCAGCGCCCTTGAAGGGCGGCTGTTCGGAAACCTGGGAGAAGACGGTCGGAACGCCCGGGCCCCAGAAGCTCTGGTCGCAGCTGCGCGTGTACCGGCAGCCGCGCCAGTCGGTCACGCCGGCCGCTTCGCGAAGCGCCGTGCGGGCAAGATCGCGCGTCGAGGCCATGGCCGGAGATTCGGTCATGACGGTAGCGCCCCTGCCGCCCAGGCAGTCGGCATTGACGTTGAGAAGACAATGCTGCTGAAGCTCCTCAAAGTGGGCGTCGCAGTATGCGGTCGAACCCGCATAGCGGCCGTGGGAATGGCCGGACCAGAGGACGAAGCGAACGCCCCTGCGCATCCGGCCCGCAAGAGGCGCAAAAATGCGCGCGAGCTCGACGGCGCAGGCGTTGCCCGACGCATTGTCGAGCGCGCCGAGACCCCAGCTGTCGACATGGCCCGTCATCATCACGAAGTCCTTGTCGGGACCGGGAATGTCGGCGGCAATGACGGGAATGTCCGTCCATCGGTTGCGGACGCAGGTCGAAAGCTTTGCCGGAAGGCGGCCGCCCGCATCGGCAAGACGCCCGCGAATGCGGGAGCCGTCGCCGAACGAAAGGCTGGCGACCGGAATGCCGACGTAGTCGCCGAGCGTTTCGGGCGTGGGCGAGCCCCAGACGCGGGAGACGATCATGTTGTGAGTCTCTTCACCCGTGATGAAGACGACCGCAGCCGCGCCCTTTCCTTCAAGGGCACGCACGACGGGCTCCATTGCCAGGCCGTCCGTGAGAACGATCCTGCCGGAGACCTCCTCGGCGGACGCCGATCCGATCCGGTCAACCGGCACATAGACGAGATCCGTCTCAAGACCCTCTGCGGAAGGCGTCATGGGGTGAGTCAGCACTTCGTAAGCAATGCCGCCCACCTCGAACGATGCGCCTTCGGGCGTGCTGACGTAGCCTGGAAGCGCCTCGCGCGTCACGCGGCAGCCCGCGTCCGTGAAGAGCTTTTCCAGAACGTCAAAGGCACGGACTTCGGCCTCGTTCGAAAGACGCTCGCCCGTGCAGATCGCGCGAACGCAATCCATGAGCCGCCCTGCATCCACGGCGGCAAGAATGTCTTCGTAGGCCATAAGGTCAGTCCCAATGCTTCTTAGGGAGATCGATTTTGCGGAAGGCTTCGAGATAGCGGACCATCCAGTCGGTGACGCCGTCCATCATGGCGACGCCCCATTCGCGCGTGGCGAACTTGGACTCAAGGCCGCCGAGACCGCCCGTGTTGACGGTGTCACGGATTTCGCGGATCACCTTGACGCGCGCGCCCTCAAAGAGAACCGTGTTGATGTGGAGCTGCTTGAAGTCCGCGGAAGGCGGCGTGACGACGTTGTCGACAAGCCATTCGGACTTGACGAGCTCGGGCGCAAAGGCCATGACGGCCGCAGCCTCCTGAGCGTCGCCATGACCCGTGGGCCAGTCGGGGTTGAGCTGGGGCGCAATGCTCCACCAGTTGACGAGCGTCACCTGGCAGCCCCTGCGATACATCTCGAGCGCGCCCTTTTCGATTGCAGGATCGTTGCCGCCGTGGCCGTTGATGACGGCGAAGCGCCTTGCGCCGTGCCTGTAGAGGGATTCGAAGACGGCGCCCATCACCTTGATCATCGTTTCAAGGCCGATGTCGATCGTGCCGGGGAAGTTGATGTGATGCGTCGCGACGCCGAACGGAATGACGGGCGCGATGAGGAGCTTTTCCATGCGGCCGTCGAGACGGCGGCAGAACTCCTGCGGGATGAGCCAGTCGGTGCCAAGCGGGCCCACGGAGCCGTGCTGTTCGGTTGAGCCGACGGGAATGACGACGAGAGTTTCAGGATCGGCAAGAACCTTTTCGGCCTCCTGCCAGTTGAGATGTGCAAGCTGCATGATGATTGTCCTTTATCAGAAGGCGCGCCGCCGGCTCTCCCCTGCGGGAAAGCCGGCTCGGCGCGCCGTAGTTCTCAGTCGCTTGTGCTTGAATTACGCCTTGACGGGCTTGTCCAGATCGTCGAAGTGGCGGCGGATGGTTTCAGCCGACACGGGCTTCGTAAAGAGGCTCACGCCGATGAGGATCACCATGGTGACGATCCAGGCAACGATGAGCGGGTTGAAGCCGAAGGAGAGCGACTTGAACTGCGTCAGAAGCAGGAAGTAGAAGATTTCGCCGAGGATCACGGAGGTGAAGACGGCGGTGGTCGTCGTGCGCTTCCAGTACATGCCGCAGATGATCGGAGCCGCCCAGATGCCCAGGCCGCCGAACGCGAACAGAATGATCGTAAAGATCGAGCCCGGCTTCAGAATGCCGATGCCGATCGCGATGATGCCGAGCACCACGGTCACGACGCGGGACAACTTGAGCGTGTCTTCGTCGGTTGCGTCACGCTTGAGGATGCGCTGGTAAAGGTCGCGGGAGACGGCGGAGGTGGACGTCAGCAGCAGCGAGCTGATCGTCGACATGCCGGCCGAGAAGATGCCGGCCACCATCAGGGCGGAGACTATCGGAGGCAGGCCTTCCTGAAGGATGAGCGGAACGATGAAGTCGCTTTCCTTGCCCTGGATGCCCGGGAAGCTGGCAGCGCCCGTCACGCCGCACCATTCGATGAAGCTGGCGGAGAACCACATGCCGAGCGTGCCGAGAAGCACGGCCTTGAACATCGTCGAGTAGTTCTTCATCGTGAAGAACTTCGTGAAGAGATGCGGCTGGCCGATGCAGAAGAAGGACCACATCACGATCATCGAGGCGTAGTTCTGCCACGGATAGGAGTTGTTGTGGCCCGGGAACTTGACGTAGTTCGGGTCGACGGCGGAAAGCTTGGCGTTGATGACTTCGAGGCCGCCGCCGAGCTTGAGGGACACGAAGAACGTCGTCACGGCGGTGACCACCATCAGCACGCCCTGAATGACGTCGGTCATCATGACCGAGCGGATGCCGCCGGCCATGCAGTAGAGAATCACGGTGACGCCCATCACGACGATGCCCACCCACTGGGGAGCGCCGGTGTAGGTCGTAAAGATCACGCCCGCGCCGATCGTCTGAGCGCCCATCATGGGCACGAGGAAGATCAGCATCAGCACGGCGAGAAGGCCGCGGATCGCAGTCGATTCATAGCGGTCGGCAAGATAGTCCGCCATGGTGAGCATCTGATAGCGATGGCCCAGCTTGATGAGACGGCGGCCGACCAGAAGCGCCGGAATCACCATCGAGAAGGCGATGCCCGGCACCGAGACGCTCATGCCCGCGTAGCCGACGTGATAGATCGAGCCCGGCACGCCCATGAAGGTCGACATCGAGTACTGCGTGGAGAAGTAGGCCAGACCCGAGAGCACCGCGCCCGCGGAGCCCGACATCGTGAAGAAGTCCTGCAGATTGCGGTTCTTGCGATTACCCCACCACCCGATGAAGCCGAGAACTGCAAGATAGCTGATCGTGACGATCAGAAAGGGGACGGTGGAGGTTTCAACCTGGTACTGCATGATGCGTTACTCCTCGTATTCCTGATATTCGGGACGCTTCATGCAGCTGCGCCACCACAGAGCGATCGTACTGATCACCAACAGGCCGTAGGCCAGCCAGCAATAGATGAAACGGGGCACGCCATAGAGCCACGGCGTGTATTCGACGTCGTAGAACCATGGAAACGGCATGATGATGAATAAGAATTCAAGAAGGAAAATGATCGTCCATTTCCTCTCGAAAGCATTGTCAAAGGCATTCATACGAGGACTTCTCCCACGATTTATTGTTTTATGACGGCTTAAGCCGCATTGACGATTATGGACGCGCCTCTCAATACAGCGGGCTGTCGGCAACGATTCTATGGGATGCTCTGAGCAAATCGAAAGATAATGCATTAATTGTATAAATAGCAAATCTATGATTGAATAGATCTATCATGAATAGATTTGCGAGAGGCTTCTGATGGAACAGCTTTCGTTTTCAGACCTTGAAACCAGTCTTCGCCG
>CAKQON010000088.1 GCA_934255515.1 uncultured Sutterella sp. | reverse complement strand
TTACCACATGGTAACATGAAATGCATGGGCCGCAATTCCTCACCTGACTGAAGTCAGATGTTTCCTTGCGGCATTTCAATGAAAAGGCATGCCGCCCGGGAAAGAGCGGCATGCCTTCTGAGGAAAACTCAGGATTCAAAACCCTGCATCAGGAGAGAAGCAGCGCATTGAGGCGCTTCACGAATCCTGCCGGGTCCTTCAGCGACCCCTGTTCGGAAAGGAGCGCCTGATCGAGAATGACGTCCGCCCATTCGGAGAAGCGGGCCGGGTCATTCTCAGCGAGCGCCTTCTTCACAAGCGGGCTCTCGAGATTGACTTCGAGCGTGTACTTTTCTTCCGGAACCGTCTGCCCCGCAGCCTCGAGCATGCGGCGCATCTGTTCAGTAAGCATCTGGTCGTGCTGGCCCACCACGCAGGCGGCCGAGTCGACGAGACGGTCGGACACGCGGACATCCGCAACCTTTTCGCCGAGCGCGGCCTTGAAGCGGGCAACGGCCTTGTCGTCCTCTTCCTTCGAAGTTTCGGAAGGCTTCTCCGCATCTTCGGTCTTCGCCTTGACGCCCTCGAGCTCCAGGTCGGCGGCGGTCGCCGGAATGAACTTGTGGCCGTCGAATTCGGTCAAAGCGCCCATCATCCACTCGTCGATGCGCTCCCAGAGGAGAAGAACCTCGACGCCCTTCTTTTTGAGGCCCTCGAGATAGGGCGAGCCTTCCGCGGCTTCCGGAGTGTTCGCAATGACGTAGTAGATGTTCTTCTGGCCTTGAGGCATGCGGCTCACATAGTCGGCAAGCGAAACCGTAATGTCGGAAGCCCCGGCCTTCGTGGTGGCGAATCTGAGAAGCCCAAGAATGGCCTTCTTGTTGTCCGGATCCTCAACAATGCCTTCCTTCAGCACCCGGCCGAACTGCGTCCAGAAGACGCCGTACTTTTCCTTGTCGTCGGCGAGCTTCGCGAACATGTCGAGCGCGCGGCGGGTAAGGGCCTTCTTCAACTTCGCGGCAACGCGGCTTTCCTGCAGAAGTTCGCGGGAAACGTTGAGCGGAAGATCGTTCGTGTCGACGAGGCCCTTGATGAACCTCAGGTAGTTGGGCAGGAACGCATCCGCGCGGTCCATGATGAAGACGCGCTCAACGAAGAGCTTCAAACCCTTCTGAAGGTCGCGGTTGTAGAGGTCGTACGGTGCGACCGACGGGCAGTAAAGGAGCGACGTGTATTCGAGGTCGCCTTCAACGCGGTTGTGCGCCCAGCAGAGGGGATCCTCCCAGTCGTGGGTGAGGTGCTTGTAGAACTCCTTGTACTGGTCGTCTGTCACTTCCTTGGGCGGCAGCGTCCAGAGCGCCTTGGCGTCGTTCACCTGCACCCAGTTCTTTTCGGGGGTCTTGCCTTCCTCGGCGGGCTTCTCCTCGAGGAGATAAACCGGCGTCGAGATGTGATCCGAATACTTCGTGATCGTTTCGCGAAGCGTCCAGGGATCAAGGAAGTTCTTGTCCTCGTCGCGCAGGTGCAGGATCACGTCGGTGCCGCGGGAGGCGCGGGTCGTGAGCTCAGACGTAAAGGTGCCCGAGCCGTCCGACTCCCAGCGCACGGCTTCGTTTTCGCCGGCTGTGGCGGCGCGCGAAACAACGGTCACGCGGTCGGCAACGATGAAGCTCGAATAAAAGCCCACGCCGAACTGACCGATCTGCTGCGCGTTCTTCGCTTCGTCGGCGGAGAGGTGTTCGAGGAAGTCTTCGGTGCCCGACTGCGCGATGGTGCCGAGGTGTTCGTTCGCTTCCTCGAGCGTCATGCCGATGCCGTTGTCGGAAACGGTGAGGGTGCCGGCTTCCTTGTCGGCGCTGATGCGGATCGAGAAGACGGGGTCGCTGCCGAGGAGCTCGGGCTTCGCAATTGCCGCGAAGCGGAGCTTGTCGATGGCGTCGGAGGCGTTCGAGACGAGCTCGCGCAGGAATACTTCCTTATTCGAATAAAGGGAATTGGCGAGGAGCTTCAGGAGCTTGCTCACCTTGGTCTGGAAAACATGAGTTTCAGCAGCCATTTCGACTTTTTCTCCGAAATCTGATAAAGGTCTGACGCATCCTGCACGAAAGCAGAATGCAGATGAAGCCTATATGGGGGCTGAAGCGCGGTTTTCAAGTGGAGTGGCTGCTGAGCTCGCAGACGTCCCGGGCAGACATAAAGAAAGTCCCGGGAGGAGGTGCATCTCCATCCGGGACTTTGCTCTGAAGAAAAGCCTGGTTCAGGATCGCGTGCGGTGAATCAGCCCGCAGCAACCACGCCCATTTCGAGGGCGATGCGGTCGGAGGCGAGGCTCTTCGAGCCAGTGCCGGTAGCCTTTTCAGCGAGGCGCTGATAGGTCTTCGCATCCATCACAACGAGATCGGCGCGGCCGTTTTCAGCAAGAATCTGCGCCTCGCCCGTGCGGGCGCACTGAGCGGCAACAGCGGAATAGTCTTTTTCAAGACGTGCGGCGGAATAAATCTGCATTTGGAACTCTCCACAAGAAGAACCCCCTGGTGGCGGTTCATCTTCAATTCGTGCGTATCGGAGCGCTTTATTGCTGCGCTCTCATTGCCGTAAACGTTAGCACGCTCCTTTCTCTATGATATCGCTTTGATTTCTCTAGTTTATGGTTTACTGTCTAAAGGCACGGGGAGTAGGAGCTTATTCCTAGCGGAATAGGGGTTACTACTGCTTTAAGCTTGTGCACAGATTGAAAGAAGCGCACCATCCGGGCGCAGAAGTGGCCCATCCTGATGCAAATGGGCAAGCGTCTGATGGAATCCGCGAAGAAAGGAGGATGGGAGGAGGCGGAGAATGACTCCATCGGGAGCTGCCTCCCCGTCAAAAAAACACCGCCGGAGCCGAAACTCCGACGGTGCCGCCCCATGTGCTAATTCTCCTTACGGAGAATCATCCACGCCGCGAGAAGGAACGCAACGTCCGGCTTGACACCGAGGTGCCAGCTGGACGCGAATTCAATCGCAACGAGGAGGCATGAGCTTCCTGCCGGTCTGGGAGAAATGAGAGCGGCGATACAATCTCTACGGAGATTGACGAGCTTTTTTCTCGGTACATCGCCATCCCTCCAAGAAAAAGACAGGCTATTCCTCAAAACTGGTAGGCAATGCCTGCCGGTGTGATAGCCCAGCCTTAGCAGAAGCAGGGATGAAATTGCTCATTCCTGCCGAAGCTACGTTCACGAACAAGCAAACAGACTCACTCCGGGGTGCTTCCTCAGCTCCGGACCCTGAAATCGGCGGAAGCAGACAAGCCACGCGCGGGCGCGGGCGAGAAGGCGGGAGGCGGTGGGAAGCAAAAGGCCGGTGCGTTCGCAGGCGCGGCTGAGAACGCCCGTGTCGCACAGGCACAGAAGCAAGCGGTAGGCGCGGTAGAGGCTGCTGTCGTTGACGTCCTCGGGGACTTGCGGCGTCTGGCTGGGCATGGTTTCTCCGCTTGATCATGGGGCCGGTGGTCGGTTCCATTGCAAATGCCGCCTTCGCTGTTGTAGGCGACGTCGATCATGAATCCCGAAGCGGCATGCAAAAAGTGCAAGGCCGGTTATCACTTTTGATATTTCGGTTCGAGATTGTGCCCATAAGGGTTTCAGCGGGTCTTCTCTATACTTCGTAGCCATGCACCAATGGTGCGATTCAACCGATTTAGGAGAGACCAAATGAAATTCCAGCTCAAGACCATGGCTGCCGTGATGGCGACGACCTTTGTTGCCGGCGCCGCCTTCGCGAGCGGCGGTGCCTCCGGTCCCGCCGTCACATTTGCCGTCCAGGGCAACATCGGCGAAGTGATCGTCAACCCGTACAACATTGCTCCGCTGACGGCCGTGATTCGCAACGGCGGCTATGAGATCAAGGACGTCGAAGTCCGCATTGTTCCGAAGCTCAACGGCCAGGAAATCAAGTACAAGGTTTCCGACCGCCAGCTGAAGACCAATGCCGGCATTCCGGTTTTCGGCCTTTATCCCGACTACCTGAACACGGTTGAGGTGAAGTACACGCGCCTCTACAACGGCAAGGTCGAGAAGTTTGAGGAAAGCTATCAATTCTACGCGCCTCCCGTCTATACGAAGTCCAACGGCATGCCCGGCCAGAAAGGCACCATGTTCGACACCGAAGTCAAGACCGTTCACCCGGACTTCAAGGACCGCCTCTATCTCGTTGGCAACCAGCTCTCTCCGATTGCCCCGCAGGGCGCCCGCTTTGCCTGGAACAATCCGTCCGGCGGCGCGCTTGAATGGGCCTTCAACTCCAACATCGGCGTGATCGACACGGCCGGCGACGTTCGCTGGTATTTGCTCGACACGCTGATCAGCGATCCGACCAATCCCTGGACGTCCGGCTACATGATGGGCTTCCAACAGACGAAGGACGGCGCGCTCACCTGGGGCTTCGGCCAGCGTTATGTCAAGTACGATCTGATGGGCCGCGAAATTTTCAACCGCCAGCTTCCGCCTCAGTACTCCGACTTCTCGCACGCCTTTGACAACGCCCAGAACGGCCACAGCTTCCTGCGCGTCGCCAACGCCGACTACCGTCGTCCCGACGGCAAGCGCGTTCACACGGTTCGCGACGTCATCGTTGAGCTCGACGAAAACGGCG
This sequence comes from uncultured Sutterella sp., assembly GCA_934255515.1. Lineage (GTDB taxonomy): Bacteria > Pseudomonadota > Gammaproteobacteria > Burkholderiales > Burkholderiaceae_F > Sutterella. The sequence continues at coordinate 1,182 of CAKQON010000088.1, read as the reverse complement.
GCGTGGTGGACGACTTCCGCCTCTACGACATTCTTGACCCGTATCGCGACAACATCGTGAAGGCCATGGACCAGGGTGCCGTCTGCCTCAACATCGACGCCGACAAGGCCGGCAAGACGCTCTCCGCCGAAGAGCTTGCCAAGATGGACGCCAACGGCCAGTTCGGCGACATCGCCGGCACGGGGCCGGGCCGCAACTGGGCTCACGTCAACTCCGTCGACTATGACCCGACCGACGACTCGATCATCATTTCGTCCCGCCATCAGGGCATCGTGAAGATCGGCCGCGACAAGAAGGTGAAGTGGATCCTTGCCTCGCCGGAAGGCTGGAAGAAGGGTTGGGCCGAGAAGGTCCTCACCCCCGTGGACACCAACGGCAACAAGATCAAGTGCGAAGGCTCCAAGTGCGAAGGCGACTTCGACTGGTCCTGGACGCAGCACACGGCATGGCGCATCGACAGCAAGTCCGACAAGAACGTCATCTACGTGTCCGTCTTTGACAACGGCGACGCCCGCGGCATGGAACAGCCGCCGCTGCCCGACATGAAGTACTCCCGCGCCGTGATCTACAAGATCGACCAGAAGAAGATGACGGTCGAGCAGATCTGGGAAGTGGGCAAGGAGCTCGGCCATCCGTACTTCTGCCCGGTCACGGGCCTGACGAAGTACATGGAGGACAAGGATTCGATGATGGTCTACTGGTCCACCGCCGGTCTCGGAGCCACGCCTGAAAAGGCCGGCAACAAGCTCGGCCGCCTCCAGCCGCATATCGCCGAATACCGCTGGGGCGAAACGCAGCCGGTCGTCGACATTCAGCTCAACGACACCTTCGGCTATCAGGCCTTCCCGATCAGCGTCGAACTGGCCTTCACGAAGAACTGATCCGTAATTCTTCAATAGCCTGATGAATGGGCGGGCGAAGCTGATATCCCGAACTCCGCGGTAAATCTGCTATCTAGATAACGCGAAACCTCAAGAGCCCTGTTAGACAGAAAAAATCTGACAGGGTTCTTGTTTTCTCGCCGAAACTAGAGGAAGGTCTGAGCAAGTGCCAATTTTTATGACTGCAACCGGAAAATCCGGACCCAACACATAAATTCGGTTGCTTACAGTCTAAAAATTGGCAGTTTATGATGTTTTTAGTGGAAATTTCCACAATATAGGCACAATTAGGCCATCAATC
>CAKQON010000087.1 GCA_934255515.1 uncultured Sutterella sp. | reverse complement strand
GCATGTCCGAAGAGGCCCAATCACGGGGCCATGCGGTGTGGGAGGGGGCACCCTGCAAAGGGGCCCTCTACCCGATTGTTGGGTCGGGGTTTCAGATCCCGAAGGCGCTTCACGCGCTCTTCGGAACCTTCGTGCAGTGTTCTGCCTCGGCGGCCCGGGCGAATCGCGCGCAGAGGGCTTCCGCTTCCGTGAGGTCTCCGTTCTTCAAAAGATCGCGCATCACGCAGGAGACGATGGCTTCGGCGAGTTTTCCGTTTTTGGAGCAGAGTTCGGCAATTCTGCGAAGCTCGGCTTCAGAGAGCTTCCCTTCCTGAGGGACTTCTTGGTTGGCAGCGGGTGAGGTCATGAGAGTCAAATTCCTGAGGTCAATCGGCAAGATCGCTTTTGAGAGAAAAGTCAAAGTCCTCTTCCCGATATCTCACCTCCGGCCAGCTTTCGGCTGCGGCGGAGAGCGCATGAATGGGATTCGCGCATCTCACGGGCCAGGTCATGATGACGGCGCCCGTTGAGAGATCAGTGAGCTGAGCGGCATGCGGGGGCTCGGAGCATCCGGAAAGAATGCGCGAGAGCTCGCGGAGGATGGACGCGGGGTCGTCTGCATCCGTCATGCGCTTCACCCACCCGGCAATTTCGGCGACGCTTCCGATCAGAAAGCCTGCGCTAGAAATGCCCCAGTCGGGCTCCTCTTCGACGTCGGGGAGCGAGTCGGGAGCGGAAACATAAGCAATGCGTCCGTCCCGCGCCGGGGTCCGGTTGAGCCAGATCCTGAGGGCGCTCTCCTCGTCTAGAGTGGCGAATTCCTCTCTGCGTCTCTGCATCGCTTCAGCATCCGCTACCTCGCACCCAAGCCGGGCCGCCAGAAGCGGCGAGGAAATAACGATTTCTCCGGGGAAGTCTGCGAGCATCTGCGTGCGCGTCATGGGTTCCAGCGAGAGACGCATCGTCCGGGCTGAGTCGTAAAGCGCGTAATGACTGAAATCAAGCATGAAACGAAAATGAGAACAGGTCTTATTTTATGCCGGCCTGAGGACTTCGGGATCGTTCGTTCTGAGCGGAATACCGTATTGGAGGCGATTCCGGATCATGTGGACGGTTCAGTCCATTTTAGAAAGAAAAGCGGCTTCGGGCGGGAGAATTCCGCGCGAAGCCGCTGGATTGAGGTCAGTCGTCCGGACTGAATCTTAGAGCGCGAGCTTGACCGCTTCCGGGTCAAAGGCAATGCGGGCGTCGACCGCAATGGGCTCGCCGTCCTTGTCTGAGATCATGAGCGGATTGATGTCGAGTTCTTTCACGAAGCGGTGCACGTGAGCGAGCTGCGAGATCCTGAGGAGCGTTTCCTCGACCTTGTCCATCTGCGCCGGCGTGAAGCCGCGAGCGCCCTCGAGGAGCTTCACGCACTTCACCGAATGAATGAGATCCTTCGCGTCGATGTCGGTCAAGGGTGCAAGGCGGAAGGCCACGTCCTTCAGAACCTCGACGAAGACGCCGCCGAGGCCGAACATCACCATGGGCCCGAACTGCGGGTCGGTGGCGATGCCCGTGACGAGCTCGCGCTTCGACTTCACCATTTCCTGAATGAGGACGCCTTCGAGGCCTTCAAGGAGCCCCTTTGCCTCGAGCTTCCCGATGAGGTCGCGGTATTCGCGGCGAAGATCCTCCTCGCTCGCGATCCCGACTCGAACGCCCCCGACGTCTGTCTTGTGGGACGTGGTCTTCGAGGTCATCTTCATGACGACGGGGTAGCCGGTCTTCTCTGCAACGGCGACCGCCTCGTCCTCGGAATGGGCCATGCCGCTCCGGCAGATGCGAACGCCCGCGGCGTCGAGCACGTCGAGCGATTCGCGCGTGGTGAGCTCGCAGCGGCCATCGTTGGCCGCCGTGCGGAAGATCTGCATCACGCGGTTCGTGTCTTCCGGCAGTTCCGGGAACTCGCCCTCGGGGCGGGCCATCCAGAGCCGCTGGTCGTTGAGGCGCTTCATCGCGTCAGCGGCTTCCTCGGAATACATGTAGAAGGGCACTGTCACCTTCATCTCGGAAAGCTTCGAGAAGAATTCGCTCGTCGTCATGAAGACGCCGACGATGGGCTTTTCGGGGTGCGCGGCGCGGATTTCCATGAGGGCCTGAGCAACGTCGATGTCCTTCAAGCCGAGGAAGGGCAGGTAGATCACCATCACCATGTCGACTTCCGGGTCGGCGAGCACCGTTTCCACCGTGCGGCGGTAGTGCTCAAGTGGCGCCGAAGCGATCATGTCGACGGGGTTCTTGACGGACGCGGCGGCCGGGAGAAATTCGCGCAGCTTCGCCTTCGTTTCGTCGGAAATCCGGGCCATTTGCATACCGTGGCCGCAGATGGCGTCCGTCGCCATGATGCCGGGGCCGCCCGAGTTGGTGACGATCGCCACGCGGTCGCCCTTCGGAATCGGGCAGTTCGCAAAGACCTTGGCGCTCGAGAAGAGTTCGCGAAGGGAAAGCTCGCGGATGACGCCCGACTGCTTCAAAAGAGCGTCGGCGGCGCGGTCGCCGCCCGCGAGGGACCCGGTGTGTGAGGACGCGGCCGAAGCGCCCGCGGCGGAGCGTCCCGCCTTCAAGGCAAGAACGGGCTTCTTCTTCGAGATGCGGGACGCAAGACGACGGAAGTTGACCGGATCAGGGATCGATTCCATGTAGAGCAGAATCTGCTTCACTTCCGGGTCGTTTTCCCAGTATTCGAGCGCGGTTTCAGCGTTCACGTCCGCCTGGTTGCCGATCGAGACGAACTGCGCGAAGCCGAGGTTGAGGTCCTTCAGAATATTGAGGATGCCGCCGCCCAAGGCGCCCGACTGCGACACGAAGCCGATGTCGCCCGCGACGGGGAGGCTTTCGGCGAAGCACGCGTCGAGCGAAATGTCCGGGTTGGTGTTGACGACGCCGAGGCAGTTGGGACCGACCATCCGCATGCCGTGGGCGCGCACGCGCTCGAGAAGCTCGAGCTCGAGCTTCGCGCCTTCGGCGCCCGTTTCCTTGAAGCCCGCAGAGATGACGACAAGGCCCTTGATGCCCTTCGCATGGCACTGGTCGACCGCTTCAAGCACGCGCGAGGCGTTGACGACGATCACGGCAAGGTCGACGCCGTCGGGGAGGTCCGCGACCGTCTTATAGGCCTGGAGGCCCTCGATCTCGCCGCCCTTGGGATTGACCGGGTAGATGCCGCCTTTGAAGCCGAACTCAATGAGGCGCTTGAGAAGATCGGAGCCGATGGTATGGGGCCTCGTGGAGGCGCCGACGACGGCAACGGCCCTGGGCTTCAGAATGGAGTCGAGCAGCATGGGATGAAGTTCCTTTGGAGTAGGGTTGAGGAGAGCGAAGGCTCTTTCGGCTTCGCCGCTCTGAAGACAGATTTTTTGATTGTATCGAAGCGGCCGGGCGGGAGGCGTCGGCCGAAATGCTTAACCTCAGGGCGAGTTTTCGCATTGAAGCGAAGACTTCCTTACAACCAGAGGGAAGTCCGCCCGCGGCGGTGTTGGATTGGGTGTTTTACTTAGGCGCAGCGCGCCTTCCGTTGGTATTCTGAATCAAATAGGATATTCGCGGACTTGAGGGCCTCACCGGCTCCGGGTCCGGACACCTGGATTTTGAGGAAGCACTATGTTCAAGCACTTGAAGCCTTTTGCCGCGCTCTGCGTTGCGACAGGCATCGCCTTCAGCCTCGCCGGATGCGGCGGAAAGGACGAGGCGGCCGCGCCCAAGGCGGCTGCGGCAGCGAAGACACTCACCATCGGCGTCTCTCCCGTGCCGGGCGGCGACATCATGAATTTCCTGAAGCCTAAGTTCACCGAGAAGGGGGTCGAACTCAAGGTCGTTGAATTCTCCGACTACATTCAGCCCAACATGGCGCTTGCCGACAAGTCGCTCGATGCGAACTTCTTCCAGCACAAGCCCTATCTCGACGACTTCATGAAGCAGCACAACCTCAAGCTCGAGAGCCTCGTGCCGGTCTTCATCGCGCCGATCGCGGTCTATTCGAAGACCCTGAAGGACCCGAAGGCGATTCCCGACGGGGCCTCGGTTTCGATTCCGAACGACCCGACGAACGGCGGCCGCGCGCTTCTGCTTCTGCAGCACCTCGGGCTCATCAAGCTCAACGACCCCAATAACCTCTTCGTGACGCCGGCCGACATTGTCGAAAATCCGAAGAACCTCAAGATCATCGAGGTCGAGGCTGCGCAGCTGCCGCGCTCGCTCGACGACGTCGCGATGGGCGTCATCAACTGCAACTTCGCGCTCGGAGCGGGGCTCAACCCCGTGAAGGACTCGATCGCGATAGAAGCAAAGGATTCGCCCTACGCCAATGTGGTCGCGATCCGCGCGGGCGAAGCCTCGCGCCCGGAAATCCAGACCCTGAAGGAACTCATGAATTCGCCTGAACTGAGGAAATTCATTGAAGAGAAGTACCAGGGGTCGCTTCTGCCGACCTTCTGATCTTCCGACCGCTTGATTTCTTTCAAGCGCATTGATCAAAAGAGCAAAAGAGCCTTCCCGAACCTTAGTGGCGGCGGGGAGGCTCTTTTTTACTCTGCGCAGGCCTTTCCTGATGCCTCAGGAGACTTGCGGTATTACCTGCAGTCAGTCAATTTCTCCGGCACGGCAGGACGCCCTCAGGCATGATTTCGAAACGGGTCGCGGATCCGTTCTCTCTAATCCCGGGCCAGAGGCCCCGCACCGGCAGCAGACCACGCCGGCGCGGATGCGCCCGCCCTCGCTTAAACACTACAGAACCGGATTTCAATCATGCAGAAACGTGTATTCCTCAAGCGCTCCGTTGCCCTCGCCGCCGCCTTTGCCGCGGCTCCCTTCCTCGCCGCCTGCGGCAAGGCCGATGAAAAGGCGCCCGCCGCCGCTTCCTCCGCTGCGCCCAAGGCCGCTGCTCCCGCGAAGGTGAAGATCGCGGTGACGGCAGGTCCCCACGCCGACATCGTGACGAAGGCCGCTGAAGTCGCCAAAAAGAACGGCCTCGACGTTGAGGTCGTTGAATTCACCGACTACATCACGCCTGATACCGCGCTCGCTGAAAAGCAGCTTGACATCGCCGTCTATCAGCATGAGCCGTTCCTGCAGAACTTCAACCGCCAGAAGGGTACGAACCTTGTGGTCGCCGCCAAGGCGGTGGTTCAGCCGATGGGCCTCTATTCGAACAAGATCCATTCGCTCGAGGCGATCCCTGAGGGCGCGAAGGTCGCCATCCCGAACGATCCCTCGAACGGCGGACGCGCCATCATCCTTCTTGAGAAGGCTGGTCTCGTCAAGGTGAAGGAAGGCGCTCCGGCGCTCCCGACCGTGCACGACGTCGCGGAGAACCCGAAGAAGCTCCAGCTCGTCGAGCTCGAGGCCGCGCAGCTTCCGATCAGCATCAGCGACCTCGACATCGCCTGCGTGCCGATGAACTACGCCGTTTCGGGCGGCCTCGACGTGAAGAAGCAGGGCTTCTACTTTGAATCCTTTGATGCGCCTTTCGCGCTCATCATCATTGCCGCACGTCCGGACAATGTCGAGAGCGAGCCCGTGAAGGCGTTCGTGAAGGCCTATCAGTCGCCTGAAGTTGCCGAATTCATCCGCGGCAAGTTCAACGGTCAGATTCTGCCCGCCTGGGAAGCCCAGAACTAAGCTCCTGATTCCAGCAGTCTGAGAAGCTTAAGGAAAGCGTCGTTCAGAATGATGAGCGGCGCTTTTTCCGCTTCGGGCTAAAAATTCCCGACATTCCGGCAGCTCCCTCTGCCCGACAGGATTCAAATCTGCGTAGTGCATTCAATTTCCGGAGACAATCCATGATTCCCACCCGTCATCCGATGGCTGAAATCATTGAGCGCCGCGGCGCGCTCATCATCGACGGCGCCATGTCGACCGCCCTTGAGTCTCTCGGCATGGTTCTGAACGACTCGCTCTGGAGCGCCCGCGCGCTGATCGAGCATCCTGAATACGTGCGCGAGCGGTGAATGTCAAGTGAGCTTTCGCCGATTTTGTTCTTAAAAAGTAGGTTGTAGTCTGAGCTCAGTGAGGGCTTT
>CAKQON010000086.1 GCA_934255515.1 uncultured Sutterella sp. | reverse complement strand
CTTAACGCCGTTTTTCATGGTCTTTCGGATTGTTCTGATCTTGAAGCCGTTTTCATCCAATTCCGTCATAATTGCTTACCTCCAAATTTAGTGACTATTATACATAGAAACTAATGAAAAGTCAAGAAAAAAAGCTCCGCAATCGATGAAGATTTTTGGAGATTTTAGATTGCAGAAATCTGGGAATTGCAAGATTCAGTGATCAAGAGACGACTTTCAGGTTGGAGAGCACCAGTCCGGCAGCGGTGGTGCCGGCGTTGACCCGTTCAAGGACCTGCTTGCCGAGGTTGTGCTTCTCGAGCAGATGACGGAACTGGAGAATCGTGGATTCGTCCGGCGTACGGTCCGCCAGCGCCAGCCCCACGAATTGTCGAGCAGTAGAGTTCTCGTGAAGAAAGTCCTCCATCTGGGGATCGCTCATGTTGTAGGCGATCTGAAGCAGATTAATGCATTATCTTTCGATTTGCTCAGAGCATCCCTAAGGTTGGTCGGTGGATTCAGCATCAGCTTTACGTACATTTGAGGCACTAAGACAGGGAAAGTTTTGTAAACCATTGACTGAAACGTTTTGCTATCTGTATGATAATGCTTCTCATTCCCAATAATGACTCAATGCCCGAATCGAATTCAGCGTGTTCATCTCTGAGTCTTTGTCAACATGACCAAAAAATACGTTTCCAGCCATGTCTTCTCCCGTAAATCGCAAAAAACATCGGGGAATTCATCATCGATCTTCAAGCTATCTGTTTTTGCTGCGGCGGCGGCAATTCTGTCTCAGTCGGCGGCCGCGCAGAATCCGACAAATGAAGAAGAAGCAGACAACACCATTGAACTCAAAGACACTTACGTTCGTCCCGACTATGTCGAAATTGAGCGCATGCGGGATACGAAGGAAATCATTGTTATTCCAAAGGAGGAAATTCAGGGTCACGGTAATCGAACGATTTCCGATGTTCTGAAATCCGTTCCCGGCATATCTGTAAATGCATCAGGGCCCGGCGATATCGATATTCGCGGACAAGGGCAGGATCAGGCGACACGCAATATTCAGGTTCTGCTCGACGGCGCCCCGATTACGACGCTCATCAACCATCCTTATTCCACCAATTACGACGTCATTCCTGTCGAGCAGCTCGAGCGGATTGAAATTATTCCGGGGGGCGGCAGTGTGATTTATGGCTCAGGCACCGTCGGCGGCGTCGTCAACATCACCTCAAATCTGCGCTCGATGAAGGAGCCGAAGTCGACCGCTGTGGCAGAACTCAACAGCGACGGATTCAGATTATCCGGAACAGTCGGAGCGAAACTCAACGATAAATTCTCAATATTGGCTTCTGCCAATAAGCTTGACCGCGATCTCTGGTTTGTCAATACCTACCGAAACAGTGAATACTATTCCGCAGGCCTCGGATGGAATCTGACAGACGATCAGAATTTGATACTGCGCGTAAGCAAGTTGAAGGAAGAATCCCAATACGTCAATACGGCTTCCATCAGAAACATCAAGAAGTACGGAAAGGATTACGTCCCCGCTGATAAAACCACGTTATCGATCGGCCCGAATGGCGAATTAATCAGATCTGTCAAAAGCGGTTACCTTATCGGCGACCGCGATATGGATACTTACAACATTAGTTATTCCAACCACATCAACGACAAATTCGACCTTACCTCGGACTTCTTCTTTGTCAAGGGAAATTTCAAAAATAATAATGACGATTCCGACCACGTGGTGTATCAGGAAACCTATGGCGGCAAGGTAAAGCTTGACATCAACTACTATGACTCTCACAGTCTGCTTGTCGGTCTCGATGTGACCAAGCAGACGGCTGATTTGAGCTACAACGACATTAAGTCGCGCAAAGACAATGCCGGCAACTGGGTTTGGTACCACAAGCCTCTGGCCTTCTATTACGACAAGAAGGTATATGCCGGTTATTTATTGAACACTTTAAAGTTTGATCAATTTGTATTTACCCAGGGCATTCGCCGGGAATTGACGGAATGGGGCTTCGACAAGCTCGGAAATAATGTCGAGGGCAGCGGCGTAGGAAATCGTTGGAATACGGCCTTGGAAGTTTCCGGCGCCTGGCTCTACCGAGATACCGGCCGCATCTATGCCCGCTATGAACGCGGATTCACGCTTCCCGACGGCCAGCAGATCACGGACATGCGCAGAACAGCCTCCGGCGAGCGCTATTACAAACCGACGGATGCGACAGATGAAAAATACGACATGTTCGAAATCGGTCTTCGCGACAAGCTGCCGTGGAGCACCGTTAGCATCACGCTCTGGATGTCGAAAACGGACAACCAGCTGAATCGCTTCTACATCAATGGAATATCGGAAGCCATTTCCGCAAACATCCTGGAAACGACCCGATGGGGCGCTGATGTCGGCCTGACGCAGCAGTTCGGAAAGTTCACCTTTACCGAGAATTATTCCTGGCTGCGGGGGTATTCCGATTACAACGACTGGGGTAGACGGTTCATGGAGGAGAATAGGAAGAACACAATCGACTTCACTCGAAGCGGACTGGTGAAGGTACCTCAGCACTCCGTGTCATTGCAGGCGCGATATGACTTTAATGAGAACCTTTCAGGCGATGTGAAGTATTCCTTCTTCGGCGGCTACAACAACTTCCTGAAAGATGCAGCCAAGCAGGAGGACGGAACGGTCGGCTCTTACAGTCTGGTCGATGTCTCCGCACGCTGGAAGCCTTTCAAGAATTTTGAGGTTTACGGCGGCGTGTCCAATCTGCTTGACAAGCAGTACTACGAATATGTCGGCAGTGGTAATTCAGCTGCGTACACCTATGTCAATCCTGGCATGGGCCGTACCTACTTTGTCGGCATTCGCGGCACGTACTGATTGCCTCCCGCACTACCGCATCCGGGCCTGTCTGCATGAACTCACTCCGCAGACAGGCCTCATTCATAGAGACCCATTACCAGAAGGCCATCCCCAATGGAATACATGATTCACCTCTTCAACGTCGGCGGCTTCATGATGTATCCGCTGCTGCTTGCATCGATTTTCGTGGTCGCCGTAGCCGCTGAACGCGCGTCCCTCTATCGACGAAGCTTCACCAAGCTTGATGTTCTGGAGGAAAAGCTTCCAGCTCTCCTCAGCGGACGAAAAAACAAGGAAGCCGCCCTCGTCTGCGGCGATGCAGGCGGCGTTGCCGGACGGTTGCTTGAAGAAGCATCTCTCAATATCGGAGGAGTTGCGAAACCTTCCGAATATCTCTCCGGCAAATGCGCGCATGCCGCGTCGGAACTCAAGGCGAACCTCAACTACGTGAGCGCGATCGTCACGCTCTCGCCACTTATGGGCCTTCTCGGCACCGTTATCGGCATGATCCGGTCCTTCGACGTGCTATCCATCAGCGAAGGCCAGCCTTTTGCCATCACTGGCGGCGTCGCCGAAGCCCTGGTAGCTACCGGTTTCGGTCTTTTTGTCGCCATTCTTGCAATGCTGATTCATGTATGGCTCTCTCAATGGAGCAACAAGCTGATCGGACAAATCGAAAGCGCGGCGAGCCTCTACCTGGCATCGCTTTCCACAAAACAATGATGGAGGACCGGCATGCAGCTCCGCTCTCTTCAGTCAGACGAAAAACCGCTTCTGATGATCATTCCGATGATCGACATCATCTTCTTCCTGCTGGTCTTCTTCATGATGAGCATGCTCACCATGGTGACTCAGAAGACGATCCCTCTACAGCTGCCGCAGACGACTGCGGCAAAGGTGGATACGACGAAGACCATACCGATTTCCATCACTGGTGACGGGGAGCTCTACATTGAGGATCAGCCTGTATCTCTCGCATCTCTCTCCATCCGTCTCTCCGCTCTCAAGGCAGAAAACGAAAAGCTCACCATCGTGCTGAGAGGCGACACGGCCGCACAATACGGCATTGTCGTTGCCGTGCTTGATGTTGTCCGCCTGTGCGGTATTAATCGGGTATCCATCGCCACAGACGGCAAGAGGTCTGTATGACGGTAAAAGTACTTCCTAAAATTTCATGGAAGAAGGCGTTGGCTGCATCCGTAGTGATCCATGGCGCGGTATTCGGTCTACTAGCTTTTGCTTACGGTTCTGGACAAACCGCCGGAGGTGAAGGCATGATCTCTCTCGATATCGGCGGCCCGGCAGGGGAAGCCGGAGGATTCGGCGAAGTGCAGAAGGAAGGACGCATGGGCAACGCCGGAGCGAGCGGCGACGGAGCCCGCCAGCACGCTAAGGAGCGCAAGCTTGAGGGCGCGGATTCGGCGACGGAGAAGCTTGCAGATAAAACTGAGGGCGAAGCTTTGCCCGAACCCCCTCAGCCAGGGAAAGCCGATGAAGGAGCCGATGAAGGCGTTAAAACGTCTCCCGCTACAGAAGCGCCTTCAGAACCGGAACCGATACCCGAACCTCTTCCAAAGATAGCGGAGCACGAACCGTTGAAGCCTCAGGAACAGCTCATAGAAGAAAAACTTGTTCATCCCCCTTTGAAGTCTGCATCCGCAGTGGAGGAAGTCAAAGAGAAGGAAGCGGTGCCTCATGCAGTTCCCCGGCCCGTCAAGCCGAAAGCTGAGGAACCTGTGGAGCAGCAGACAAGCAAGCCCAGAATTGAAGGGAAGAAGGTTCCTCCATCAACTAGTAAGACTCAGGAAGCCACGAAGAAAGAAACTAAGCCGCTGGAAGACCGCCCGCAAAAGAAGCTTAAGGGCGACGATAAAGTTGCCAGACAACAAACGGCGGTCAAGTCCGAGACGGATGGAACAAAAGATGGCAAGGCAAGGAAGGTCAATCAGGGTTCCGGCGGCGCTGTTGGTGCAAGCGGTTCTGCATCCGGCAGGGCGCAGGAGGAAGGCTCCGGCGTCGGGACGGGGGATGGCGACTTCTTCGGGTCCGGTAATTTCATCGACAACGGCGACGGTACTTATACTGCACGCGGGTCAGGCGGGATCCCTTACAAAATCAAGTATGAAGAGACGCCGAAATATCCCCGTATAGCACGCGATCTTGGCTTCAACAAAGTTGTTTCAGTGCGCATCAGGTTTTTGGTTGGTTTAGACGGCCGCGTCGAGACGGCCGAGGTTCTGACGAAGAAAATCCCAGACCTGGGCTTTCGAGAAGCGGCGCTGGAAGCCATCAGGAAGATGGAGTTTGAGCCCATCGTCTATCGCGGGCGCAACATCAAGATGTATTTTGTGAAGCGCATAGTTTTTCAACCGTAAGGGATCATGTTGTTATGACCCACCTCCTAGGCGTCGTAACTGAGGAGGAGCTTGCGGTGCGCATGATCCGGCTTTTCGGGGTGAAGGCAAAGTTCTCGCAATCTGCACAGGCCTGCTTGTGTCCACGCCACGTCCCGTCCTGCGCCTGACTTTATTCTCAATTCCTAGTATAACGTTCTGTAAATAGAGCTATTAAATAGCCGATTCTGGTATAATTGGAGGTCCTCATCTACTGGAGCCTCCTCATGCCTCGCGGCCGCCCCATCGTTACCCCTCTAACTCTCACTCCAGAACAAGTTACCTCACTGACTCAGATCGCCAATTCACGCACAGCGGAGCATCGCCAAGTGCAACGCGCCCGAATTCTGCTAGGTGCGGCCAGCGGAGCCACAAAAGAAGCTTGCGGAGGAAGCTAAGCTTTCAGTGAGCACGGTCGCCCGTTTTCTCCGGAAGGCATTACAGATCGGTCCAATGATGGCCTTGGAGGATCTCAAGCGTAGCGGACGCCCGGCAACGATCAGTGATGATGCGCGTACTTGGGTACGTTCTCTGACCTGCACACCGCCGAAGGATTTGCCGGATGGACCGACGCAAGCGCTTTGGTCGATGGAGACTCTTGCGGTCTATGTACGCAAGCATGCGAAGGAACACCACTTTGGGGACTCTCTTGGAAAAGCCTCCAAGTCTACGATCTGGACAATTCTCGAGGAAGGAGAGATCAAGCCGCACCGTATCCGCTATTACCTGGAGAAAAAGGACCCTGATTTTGAAGCTAAAGCGCAGGAAGTTCTTCTTCTCTACAAGCGCGTAGAGATTGACCTTCGCTTCATCGACACGCTTGAGGGGTCATCGCAACCGAACGGCACCGTCTATATTTCTTATGACGAGAAGCCGG
>CAKQON010000085.1 GCA_934255515.1 uncultured Sutterella sp. | reverse complement strand
GGACATGCCCAGCGGCGAGCGTCCAAGCCGGCAGGCTATCTATCGGCAGTGCCGGGAACACTCCTCAGTAATCGCTTGAAAGTTTCTACTTCTTTAGTAGAGGTTGCCCGCTAATTTCCGAAGAACCAGTTTTCAGGCATATAATTAGCCGGCTAATAATTATGACAGCTTGCTTGTACGTCTCCCTTCCTTTGAGGCTCGATCATCACGGGTGAGACGCCTTTTGCGGCAGCGGCTTGTCGTTTTTTTAATACTTAACTGTTTAGCTGACTAATTAAAATGGCCATTCCTCAGAAGCAGAAACGCGACATCCTGCGCACGATCGGCGGGTTCGCCGCCGCCGGCATTCTGGCCGCCGGTCTGATTTTTCTCGGAAACCGCAATGACGCCGTCTCAGAGGCGGAGCGCCTGAAGGCCGGCATCCTCACGGCGCACGAAGTGAAGGCGGCCTTTCAGAGCGTGGGCGGCCGGCTCGTGGAGCGTCCCGTAACGGAAGGTCAGCGCGTTCGCGCGGGGGATCTCCTTCTCGGCATTGACGGCACCGACGTCCGCATTTCCATTGAGGCCCAGGAAGCCGCCATCCGGCAGATCGACGCGCAGAGGATGCTTGAAGAAGAATCGATTGCCCTGGCGCTCCGGGAAGCCGACACGAACGAGCTGATGCTCTGGCGCCAGATCGAGGAGGCTGAAGCCTCAAGAAAAGCCGCCGCAGCATCGCTCGAAAGCACGAAATCCGACTGGACCCGCGCGCAGAACCTTTATCCCAAGGGCGCAATGGCAAAGTCCGCCTACGATCAGGCGAAGGCCGCCTGGATCGCAGCCCGCGAGGCGCTCGTCATCAGCGAGCATGCGGTGAAGCGCCTCTCGATCGGGGCTGGCAATGAAGAAATCAAACTTCTGCAGAAGACCGGCTCCGCCGAAGGCATGCACCTTGAAGTCATTGAGACCGCTCGCCGGGCGGCTCAGAACAGAAAGCACAATCTTGAGAATTACGCGGCAACCCGGGCGTCCCTCAGCGCAGAGCTCGAGCAGCTCCGCGTGAACGAGACGCGCCTCCAAATCCATGCGCCCGAAAATGCAAAGGTCCTTGAAGTGCTCTACGAAAAGGGAGAATTGATCGGTCCCAACTCGCCGGCAGTGCTTCTCGAGAGCGAACGGCATTACTTCGACATCTACGTGAGCGAAAAGGAAATCGCGCGCTTTTCGGAAGGCTCGACCGTCCAATGCTTTTCTCCCGCACTTCAAAAGACTGTTCCGGGCGTTGTGGCGCTCGCCGAGGCGGCGCCCGATTTTGCGAGCCTCCGGATGGTGCGCGAGCGCGGTCAGGCCGACCTCACGCTCTTCCGGGTCCGCATCGACGTGCCTTCGGCCGAAGGACTCCTTCCCGGCATGACGCTTGAAGTGAGGCTCTGATGAGAGGATTCATGAAGGAAATCCGGAAAAGCATGGCCTCGGAATGGGAGGCCATGATGAGCGGCCGCTTTGTGCCCTACCAGAAGCTCGCCATCCTCGTTGCGCTCATCACGGCCTTTGCCTTTTCCATTGCGCTCTCCCACGACGTGGTGTTTGAGGCCCCGGTTGCCGTGGTCGATCTCGATCAGAGCCGCTGGTCGGCAGAGCTCGTGGAGAAGCTCAATGCTTCTCCGAGCCTTTCCGTCAGGGCGGTCGTCCATTCGCCGTCGGATCCGCGGGCCATGACGCGCGGCGACCGCTTTGTGGGCGTCGTCTACATTCCGAAGGGAGCGCAGGCGAGAATTCTCAGGGGCGACCGCACGCTCACCATCGGCTACTTTGCGGACGACAGCAACACGGCGCAGAACGGCGAGGTGTATTCGGTACTGAACGAAATTGCCGCTGAACTGGGCGCGGAGCGCGCCGTCTCCCGCCCGGACGGCGTTTCGTCGCTCGGCAAAAATACGAACGAAACTGAGGCCCTGATGTCGCCACTCAGAATGGGCTTCCGCTACCTCACGAACCCGACCGGACAGGCGACGACGGCGACCGTAGTGAGCTTTCTCCTCTTCTTTTCGATGATGTATCACGGGCTCGTGAGCCTCATGATCCTGGGGCGCCTGCGCGTCACGCGCTCCTGGGACGGCGAGGTTCTGTCGGGGTCGCTCTTCGGCTTTCTCGCACGGGGCGTGCCCTATGCCTTCATCTTCACGGCAGTGGTGACGACCGCGCTGGCAGTGCTGATTCTTCTGGGGCAGCTGCGCTTTGCAGGCAACATTCTCCTCTTCGTTCCGGCGCTCTTTCTCTGCGCGCTCGGGAACACCTGGCTCGCCTTTCTTCTCTCCTGGGGCACGACCAATCCCGGTCAGGGCGCAGGCCGGATGATTTTCCTCGTGCCCTTGGGCTTCATCCTGGGCGGCGCCACCATGGCGACGGGCTTCATGCACGGCTGGGTGCACGACGTCTCCTTCTGCATCCCGCTTGTCTGGCTCTTCAACTTCTGGCGCGATCAGGGACTGAGAGGAATCGACGGCCTCGCGACCCTCCCGCTCTTCGGGGGCGCCCTTCTGTGGCTCGTTTTCCTCGGAAGCCTCAATGCGATCCGTTTCTGGCGGGATGAAGTGAAGCGGAGAAAGGAGCACCGCCAGTACTGGCACGACCTGCAGGCAGTGTCCGACAGAGAAGCCGGAACTGCTCCCGCCCGCACGGCGCCCGGGGCAGAAGAGGCCCCATCAGGGACAGCGTGACGGTGCCTTCACACTGGCTCCCCCGGCGTCAGGCCATTCCTCACGGCGTCTTCTTCTCGAAAGGCGCCGTGAGCTTCGAGAGGAGGCGGATGAGCGTCTCCCTCTCCTCGTACGTGAGGGGCGCGGCAAACTCCTCCACGCGCCGGAAATGAACGGGGAGCACCCTGTCGAGAAGCTCCCGCCCTTCGGGGGTGAGCTCAACGAGGCTCGAGCGCGCATCCTTCTTGCTGCTTCTTCTCACGATGAGGGGCTTCTTTTCGCCCACCATCCGCGCCACCATCACGGACACCGTGGGGGGCGCAACGCCGATGCGCTGGGAAATGTCGCCGATCGAGAGGGGCTTCCCTTCCTCCCTCAGGCACATCATCATCGTGAACTTCCCTTCGGAAAGCCCCGTCGAGGCCTTCAGTTCATCGAAGATGACGCCCTTCACCACATCCACCGCATTCATCATGCGCAGCATCAGGTCGATGCTTGAAACATCGAGGTCGGCTGCGCCCTCGCCGTGAACGCGCCGGAGGTTCTCGCGGGCGGGGATGATGCGGATGGAAGGGTTCTTCATAAGAGCGGGAAGAGAGATTAATTGCAGTATCCATGGATTCTAGGCCGGGAGCCGCGCGCATGCAGGGAGCCGCCCGCATCCCCGGGAAATCGGCAGATTCGGGCCTGTTAAAATGCTCAGACTTGAAAAAAACTCACGCGGAATCCGCAAGAGACGCTAAATGCATAAAGTCCTTCTTATGATTCTTGACGGCTGGGGCATCGGCGGCGGTGCAGCCGACCCGGCCGACGCCATTTCGGCCGCGCATCCGGCCTATCTTGAATCGCTCATGAAGCGATGCCCGCATGCCGAACTTCTCACCTTCGGCGAAAACGTGGGGCTCCCTGCCGGCCAGATGGGTAATTCCGAAGTCGGCCACCTCAACATCGGCGCAGGACGCGTGGTTTATCAGGACCTCGTGCGCATCAACCGCGCCCGCGAATCGGGCGCGCTCGCCGCGCAGCCGGAAATCGCCGCCCTTATCGCTCATGCCAAGGAAACAGGGTCGGCGCTCCACCTGATGGGGCTCTTTTCCGACGGCGGCGTGCACGCGAGCTTCGACCATCTTCTCGCCTTCATCGACCTTGCACGAAAGGAAGGGATCCGGAAGGTCTTCGTTCATGCCTTCATGGACGGACGCGACACCGATCCGAAGAGCGGCCTCGGGTTCGTGAAGCGCCTTGAGGAGAAGCTTTCCGCTCCGGGCGAAACGGCAGTGCTTGCGAGCATGATCGGGCGCTACTACGCGATGGACCGCGACAAGCGCTGGGAGCGCATTCAGGAAGCCTACGACCTCCTCGTTCACGGGAAGGGCTCGCCCTCGCGGGATTTCGTGAAGTCGGTCGAGGACTCCTACGCCGCCGGCATCACCGATGAATTCATGAAGCCCGTCGTGAAGACGGGTGCCTCAGGCTGCCCCGTCGGCCTGATTCAGGAGGGCGACGCCGTCGTCTTCCTCAACTTCCGCAACGACCGCGCGCGGGAGCTGACGAGCGTTCTCACGCAGGCCCCGTTGGGAAATATGAAGCCGCTCTCCCTCTGGTTCGCGACGATGACCCCGTACGACGCGACATTCAAGGGGCTCCACGTTCTTTTCGACAAGGAAAACGTCGTCAACCCGATCGGCGAATACGTGGCGAGCCTCGGGCTCAAGCAGCTCCGCATTGCGGAAACGGAAAAGTACGCGCACGTCACGTTCTTCCTGAACGGCGGCCGCGAGGCGCCCTTCCCCGGCGAAGACCGCATTCTCGTGCCCTCGCCCAAGGTTGCGACCTACGACCTTGCGCCTGAAATGAGCGCGCCGAAAGTCGCTGAGAAGCTCTGTGCCGCGCTTCACGAAGAGAAGTACGACTTCATCTGCCTTAATTTCGCGAACGGCGACATGGTGGGTCACACGGGCGTCTGGGACGCCATCGAAAAGGCTGTCAAGGCGGTCGACGGATGCGTTGAAAAGGTCATCAAAACCGCGCGCGAATGCGGCTACGACGTCGTGCAGATTGCCGACCACGGGAATGCCGATCACGCGAAGAACGCGGACGGCTCACCCAACACCGCGCATTCGCTCAATCCCGTGCCGATCCTCGTCGTTTCCGACCGCGTCGAAAAGGTGAAGGACGGCGTCCTCGCCGACATTGCGCCCACGGTGCTCGCACTCATGGGACTCAAACAGCCCCCTGAAATGACGGGTCATTCGCTCGTTGAAATGAAGGCCTGACGCGCTAGATTCTTCTGAAGCCTTGGTCAGACCTTCACTGCCGCCTGATTTCCCAGCCGGGAATCGGGCGGCATTTTTTTGTTTTGTCCTTTTATGGCACGGCGTAGCCGGCTGCCTGAAAGAGCGCCGCGTCCTCGATGGGAGTGCCGCCCGAGGTCGTGGTGAGAAGATCGCCGCTGATCGCTGAATTGATACCGATTCGCATGGCTTCCCGGATCGTGTCTGGCGTGAGGAGGTTTCTTCCGCCCGCAAACCTCAGGTAGGCCGTCGGGTTGGCGAGCCGGAAGAGCGCTGCAGCAACGAGGAATTCTTCCTGAGAGAGCGCCTCCACGTCTGCGAGAGGGGTGCCCGGCACGCGGTAAAGCAGATTGATCGGAATCGAGGGCACTTCGAGCTCCCGGCAGAGGCGCGCGAGGCGAATGCGGTCGAGGAGCGTTTCGCCCATGCCGATGAGGCCGCCCGAGCAGACGTCGAGCCCCAGGGCCCGGGCGCGCCGGAGTGTCTCAATTTTGTCGTCGATCCGGTGCGACGTGCAAACTTCACGGAAGAACTCAGGAGACGTTTCAAGATTGCAGTGAATGCGCACGACGCCGGCGTCCTTCAGGGCGCTGAGGTCTTCTTCAGACAAGAGGCCGAGCGACACGCAGACCTCGAGCTCCGGGTGATTGCGCTTCACCTCGCGGATCCGCTCGCAGTATTCGCGGATCTCACGTCTTGACGGCTTCCTGCCGCTCGCCACGAGCGAATAGCGCACGATGCCGGTTTCCGCGGCGCGCCTGGCGCCCGCCTCCACCTTGTCCTCGGGAAGAATCGGATAGATTTTGACGCCAGGCACTTCCCAGTGCTTCGACTGCGCGCACCAGCGGCAGTTTTCAGAGCACTCGCCCGACTTGACGTTGATGATGCCGCAGAGGTTGTAGGCGCGGGGCGCCATCTTCCGCGTGACGGCCTCGGCCGTATCAAAGAGGTCCTCACGAGGGCCGGCGGCGAGCGCGAGGAGTTCGGATTCGTTTAAATTCGCGCCGTTCTCGAGGGCGCGGACAATTTTTGAAAGAATGGGCATAGGGTCGGTTTAGGGAAAACGCGAAGATTCCGACTTTCTATCATGTCGGAGCACCTTCCAGCAGACCCGATCCGGGTGAAATGGTAAGCAAAGAAGACAGTCCGGGCGGCATCAAATGCTCTGCCCGGACTTTCCCTATGACTCAGGAGGCCGGCAGCCTCTCAGGCCGCAGGTTCCCGACGCATCAGGCGCGGCGTTCTTTCTCCGCATTGATGCCGGCATTCTGACTGTAGATATGGCTGAGCCCTGGTCCAGCCCGAAAGAGATAATGGAAGAGAAACATGCGCGCGCATCTTGCTTCGCGTCAGAACCCCCGGATTCCGCGCCCTGGATTTCAGAACATCCAGCAAAGAAAAGCCCCTGCTGACATCTAATCAACAGGGGCTTCGTTTGTAGGGAGCCTGGCGATGACCTACTTTCACTGGAAA
>CAKQON010000084.1 GCA_934255515.1 uncultured Sutterella sp. | reverse complement strand
GGGCACATTCCCAGGTTGGGCGTGGAACGCTAGAGGCTGAAGGGAATTAACCTCCATGATCGTCAACAGCTTCACGGCCTGAAAACAAGCGTTCCCAATCCGCACCGCCGCCGTGCCGAAATGGACCATGGGTATTTACTCCTCTAGGCACTTTTGCTTAGATGAGCCAGAATCGGGATGTCCGAGGAGACGGCGATAACGCCTCCCCTCAAATTTCAGAGACTACTTTCTTTCACGCCGTCCCTTCAGGGACTCCTGACCAGATTCCCGAAATACTTCCGGCGCGATCATGAGAAAGGATGTCTCCAGAGCCACCTTTGAGGAGAATTCCCATGCGTCATTTCAAGCTCGCCGCCATCGCAGCCGCAGCCGCTCTTGCCTGCGGTTCCGCGCTCGCCTGCACCACCGTCGTGGTGGGTTCCGGCGCCACCGCCGACGGCTCGATCCTGATTGCCCGCGCTGCCGACAGCTCTGCGCTCAAGGCCCAGCACCTCGTGATTCATCCGGCGACGAAAGGCGTGAAAGGCATGTACCGCACGGCGGATCACCATGGCGCCAACAACTTTGAATATCCGCTCCCCGAGAACGGCATGCGCTACACCACGGTTCCGAACTGGAAGACCCAGGTGCACGGCGCCACGGGCTTCAACGAGGCGGGCGTGGGCTTCTCCGGCACGGAATCGATCTTTGCGCGCGACGATGTCCTCAAGCTCGACCCGTATAACGAAGCTACCGGCATTACCGAGGATGATATTCCCGAGGTTCTTCTGCCGCGCGTGAAAACGGCCCGCGAAGGCGTTGAGCTCCTCGGCCACATCGTTGAAACGATCGGTGCGGGCGAAGGCTTCGGCGTCGTCCTGATGGATGAAAAGGAAGTCTGGTACTTCGAAACCGGCACGGGCCACCAGTGGCTCGCCCAGAGGACGCCGAAGGACAAGTATTTCGCGTCGGGCAATCAGGGGCGCCTCCAGCAGTACGATCCGAAGAGCCCGGACTTCCTTGCTTCGAAGACGCTCGTCGAATGGGCGACGAAGAACGGCTTCTACGATCCGAAGAAGGACGGGGAATTCAATTTCTCGAAGGCCTATACGCGCGACGATGCGCGCGACCGCGACTACAACGATCCTCGCGTCTGGCAGGTGCAGAAGATTCTGACGCCGTCGCTTAATCAGAAGGTGACGGACGGCCGCAGCTTCCCCGTCTGGGCGACGCCCGACAGCAAGGTGACGGTCGAGGACCTCAAGACGATTCTGCGCAACCACTACGAATCGGGCGAACTCGCTTCGCACGACCCGTATACGAATGGTCTCAAGGGCAACGCCGAACCCTATCGTCCGATCAGCGTCTTCCGCACGTATGAATCGCACGTGATGCAGGTTCGTCCGTGGCTCCCGAAGGCGATCGGCGAAGTGACCTATCTCGCGATGGGCATGGCGGATCTTTCCGTCTACGTGCCGATCTATTCGGGCATGTCCGCCTATCCGAAGCACTGGGGAGAGGGCACGGACAAGGCCGACTCCTCGAGCCTCTACTGGAAGTTCAGAAAGCTCCAGACGCTCGTGATGACGGACTATCCGAAGCTCGCGCCCATCGTGACGAAGGCCTATGCGGACTTTGAAAAGGATCTTGCGAAGCGCCAGGCCGCCTTTGAAGCCGAATACGTGAAGACCGTCAAGACGGATCCCAAGAAGGCTCAGGCCGATCTCGACCACTTCAGCATTCAGGCGATGGCGGATGCGGAAGCGCTGACTGAGGATCTACTGAACCAGGTCTTTACGGTCCGCACGGAAGACATCCAGAAGGTCAACTTCTTCGCCAACCGTTCGAAGAAGGACTGATTGCTTTGAGATTCCTTTGAGGTCAGGGCTCCGGCTGCGCGGCGCTGAGGCGCACCCGGAGCCGGAAAAGGAAAGCGGCCCGGAATCGCCTGGCATTCCGGGCCGCTTCGTCTGATGCGTCAGGGCTAAATTACTGCCTGATCACGAGCATCGGCACCTTCGTTTCCGCCGCAATATGCATGGCGGTGGAGCCCAGGACCGCAGCCGTGAAGTTTCCGCGGCCGTGAGAGCCCATGACGATGAGGTCGAGGTTCCCGTTCGCAAAGAGCGGGAGTTCGAGGTCGGCCTCGCCGACCAGAAGCTGCGCCTTGACATTGAGGCCCGCCACCTCAAAGGGATCAAGCACCGGCTGAACGGCTTCAAGGAAGCGCGTTTGCTGCTCCTCGTCGATCTCCTCGCGCGAGAGCACCGGCATCATCGGGTTCACCGGGTTGGGCGTAATGGGATCGGGCACGGGTTCCGCGCAGTGCACGACCGTGAACTCGGGGTCTTCGCCAAAGAGCTCAAGGTGCTCGAGCACGTAGTTGGCGGCTGCCGCGCCGTAGGCCGAACCGTCGACGAGGATGCCGACGCGCATTTTCTTCTCGGGGAGCTTCGATTCGTCGCGGACCACGAGCATCGGCACGTGCGTCCTCGCGAGAAGGCCGTTCGAGACCGAGCCGAAGATGAGGCCCTGCACGGGATTGAGCCCGCGGGCGCCCATGACGATGAGATCGGCCTTCGAGGCCTCGGCCTCCTCGGCGAGCATCTTTACGACGTCGCCGTACATCACGCGTTCCGTTGCGGTGCGGAGCTTCGAACGGAAGTTCGTCTTTTTCTGGAGATCCTCGAAAACGTTGACGCCCGTATCCTGATAGTACTTTTTGACCTCATTAAGGCCGAAAAGGCGGATGAGCGATTCCGGCACGGAGTACTGGACGTTGACGAGCTCGATCTCCGGATCGGTCCCGAGGAGCGAATCGCGCTCAAGAAGGAAATGGATGAGGCGCGTGCTCTGGCTGCTTTCATCAACGGGAACAAGAATGCGCATAAGCTTCTCTTTTCTAACGGATGGTTCTCAAAAAGGTCAGATCTGCAGATCCTCGGGGAGGCGGATCACGAGCACCGGAATTTCGGAGAGCGCCCCCACGCGGGCCGCGGTCGAGCCGAGAACGGCGGACTTGAAGCGCCCGTAGCCGTGCGAGCCCATCACGACGATGTCTGCGTTTTCATTGGCATAGGCAGAAATCGCCTCGGCCGGATCGCCCTCGCGCTTTACGGGCCGGGCGTCGATGCCTGCCGCCGTCAGCGTGGCGAGGACCGGGCTCACGGCATTCTCCCAGGCGCTCTGGGATTCCTTTTCGAAGAATTCCTTCGAGCTCGCAGGCGAGACGCCGTCGATCTCGTTCTTTGCAAGGCTCACGTAGTCGGGCGCGATGCTGATTACGTCGACGGTGAGGCCGGGCCCGAAGAGGTCGAGATGTTCGGCAATGAAGTTCGCCGCCGCCTCGCCGTAGTCGGAGCCGTCGGCCGCGAGCGAAATCCGCATGTTCTCGCGCTCGGGGAGCCCCTTTTCGCGTACGAGGAGAACCGGAAGCGAGGAGTGCTCCAGCACGCTTCTCGAGACGGAGCCGAGGAAGAAGCTCTTCGCCGGGGAGAGCCCGCGGGAGCCCATGGCAATGAGGTCGGCGCGGAAAACCTGCGCCTCTCGCGCGAGCGACGGCCCGCATTCGCCGTAAAGAACCCGGGTTTCGACGGAGAGGCCCGCGCGTTCCGCGGTCTTCGTGCATGCGGCGAGCTGCGCGCGGCCTTCAGCTTCATAAACGGCGCAGACGGCTTCGAGACCAAAGCGGTCGATGATGCTCTCCGGAATCGCGTACTGCACGTTCGCAAGTTCGACGACGGGTTTTTCGCGCATGAACTTCGCTCGTTCGCCGATGAAACGAATGGCTTCGCGGCAGGAGGCGCTGCCGTCGCTCGGAATGATGATTCTCATGAGATGAATTCCTTTTTTTTCGAATTTGATGCCGATGGAAGCGCTTACGAGGCGTCGCATGCAGGCACGAGAAGCACGGGGGTTTGCGTGAGGGCGCCCACTTTGGTGGCGGTTGAGCCGAGGACGGCGGATTTGAGGCGTCCCCAGCCGTGGGACCCCATGACGATCAGGTCGGCATTCTCTGCGGCGTACCGGGCAATTTCCCCTGCGGGGTCGCCGGCGCGCTTCACGGGCTTCGCTTCAATGCCGGCCGAGGCGAGGATGTCGACCACAGGCTTTACCGCCTTTCCCCAATCGCCCTCAGCCTCATTTTCAAGGTAGGCGCGGGCGCTTTCGGGCGCGATGAAATCGACTTCGTCGCGGGCGATGCCGGCATAGTCGAGCGTGACGAAAATCACGTCGACGGTAGGCCGGGGACCAAAGAGCGCCGCATTTTCAACGATGAAGCTTGCGGCCTTCCCGCCGTATTCAGACCCGTCGACCGCGAGGAGAATCCTCAGGCTCTCGCGTTCGGGGAGACCCTTTTCGCGCACGAGCAGGACGGGGAGGCCGGCATGCTCGATCACGCTTCGTGAAACGGAACCCAGGAAGAAGCTCTTCGCGGGGGAGCGCCCGCGCGAGCCCATGGCAATGAGGCCGGCGCGGAAGGCTTTCGCCTCGCGCGCAATCGTCGGACCGCAGTCGCCTTCGAGCACTTTGGTCTCGGACGCAAGCCCTGCGGCGCGGGCGATCGCTTCGCTCCCGGCGGCTTTCTGCTTCGCGGAAGCCTCATAGGCCCGCCGGAGCGCGTCGATGTCGATGCGGTCGATCACGTCGTCGGGAATGGGCGGCTCGACGTAAATAAGCTCGGGCACGGGCTTTTCGCTCATGTACCGGGCGCGTTCGCCGATGAATCGGATCGCTTCAGAAGAGGAGGCGCTGCCGTCGACTGGAATGATGACTCTCATATTCATCCTCTCTTGTTTTTCCCTCCGGGAGGCGCTTGGGGCGCCTCCCGGGGGATTATTGATTCTGAGGAAGACTCCCTTCGGGGAGAAGGGCGCAGCCTCAGTCCTCAATGCGGATGAGGAGCACCGGAAGGTGCGTAAGGGCTCCGATCTTCGTCGCCGTGGAGCCGAGCACCGCGGACTTGAAGCGGCCCCAGCCGTGCGAGCCCATGACGATCATGTCGGCGTGGTTCTTCGCGTACTTCGTGATCTCTTCGGCAGGGCTCCCCGTCAGACGGACGGCTTCGGCTTCAATGTCGGCCTCCTTGAGAATGTCGAGGACGGGTTCCGTCGCTTCTTCCCAGAGGCGCGTGTTTTCCGCTTCGCAACGGTCGCGCGTGTCGCGAAGAATGGGTTCGTATTCGGTGACGCCGGCGCGCGTGAGGTCTGAATAGTCGCGCATGACGCTCACGACCTTCACCTCAGGCGCGGGTCCGAAGAAGCCCGGGTTTTCGGAGATGAACTTCGCGGCTGCGGCGCCGTAGTTGGAGCCGTCGACGGCAAGCACGAGCCTCAGGTTCTCGCGGTCGGGGAGGGACTCCCCGCGGGCGAGAAGAACGGGCTTCATCGTGTTGGCGAGCACGTTTCTCGAGACCGACCCGAGGAAGAAGCTCTTCGCGGGCGAAATCCCGCGCGCGCCCATGATGATGAGGTCGCAGTCTTCGTCCTCAGCTTCCTTCGAAATGACTTCGCCGGGAATGCCGAATCCGATCTTTTCCTCGGGATTAAGTTCCCTGACGGCGATGCTGCTCTCAAGGTCCGAGAAGATGCCCTTTGCTTCCTTTTCGGCGGCGGCGCGGACGGCGTCGAGGCCGAACTGCGTCATGATGCCCATCGGAACCGGGTGCTGGACGTTGATGAGAGAGACTTCAGGCCTCACCTGCATGCGGCATGCACGCGCGGCAAGAAGGTCAAGAGCGTTGCGGCAGGAAACGCTGCCGTCTACGGGAATAAGCACACGCATGGATGCCTCCTTTTTATGGATTTTTCGTCCGGAATCCGGAAGGGGAGGAGCGGGCCGGCCGGCCGCCCCTCTCTTTGAATCCATTATGGCATTTTGCGTGAATCGAATTTTGTTTTTTCAGGCGTCTGTTGATTCGGTAATTCGCAATATTTTGCCCTGAATTTCCATAGGAACAGTACAGCCTCTCTTGAAAAACTCCTTTTGCTACGTATTTGTTGACAAGGCAATCTGCTGGTAGACAGGGCAGATTGCCTTTATTTTTAGCTTGAAATTCGGAAATTTAAACGCTATGTTTATTCAGTAAACACGCACGTATATCTTTCTGAATTGTCATGGGTCATATTTACCGCAATCTAAAAGAAATTCCCATCCCGACGGATGCAAAGCTCAACCATTGGGACATGAAGGTTTCGCTCTATCGAGTTCAAGACGGTAAACGTCGCAGGATGATCATCGGCGCTGCCACTAGTGAGACGACGATGATTCCCAATGACAACTTCAGAAGCAAATTCCCTGAGCTCTGGCGGCAGTACTACGGGGCTGACACGGCTACTCTCCATAAAGTTCATGTCGGGCTTTACGCCCTTTGCTTGAGCATCGGGTGGAAAAAGGGCTTGTACCCTGACTTGCAGGAGACTTTTGGCCCTCAGTACGCGAATGCGGCCATGGATTTCGCGATGTACAGCATTCGTGAGAAGAGTTGCACGGCGCAACTCTTTCAAGATGAGATGCGGGAACAGATGCTCTTTTCTCGCGCTCCCTACAGCGACGCTTGGTATTCGGACTTCTTCACGCAGGAACTGACAGGGGAGCGCCATTAGATGTCATACTAACTTTCGCCACCCCTTCAACCTTTCATGGAGTGGCAAAACATGCGATATTCGCAGGAG
>CAKQON010000083.1 GCA_934255515.1 uncultured Sutterella sp. | reverse complement strand
GCAAGAGCTACCGCGAGATCATGACGTTTCTGCAGGCATCTTAGGTGCGAGTGTAACTTTTCATGGGAAGTTCAGGGAGAAGCTTTTTGGTACATAGGTCCCAGAACCCCGGCTTGCGTTCCAAGCCCAGGACCTGAACAAAGCGCACGGCACCAGAAACGCTTCACCCACCTGTGTGGCGCACTCCTTTTCCGCGCCAGGCGAATCCTTGCCGAATCGGCACGTCTCCCGCCTTCGTGGTATCTCCGCCGCCAGCCGGCATCCCCGGCAAACTCGTCTTTCCAAAGCTCCCGATGTCCGGCAAAACCAGCTCTCGCCGAACTTTCTCTTTGTAAAGACAGGATCCCGGCACCCTCATTCAACGCAACTTACCCGTTCGTGCATATCCCCAAAGAGGCATCTCGTTTTCGTTAATGATTTTCGTTTTCATTATCATTGGCTCCAAGTCTAGTCCGCAGAACGTCATGCGCACATCGCGCAAAGACTTGCGGGCTCGTCGAAAGAAAACGAAAGGAGAAAATCAAGATGGATCAGTTCCGCATCGAAAAGGACTCTATGGGCGAGGTCAAGGTCCCCAACGACAAGTACTGGGGCGCCCAGACCGAACGCAGCTACGAGAACTTCAAGATCGGCATTGAAAAGATGCCTGTGGAGATCGTCCGTGCCTTCGCGCTCCTGAAGGGCGCCTGCGCGCTTGCGAACCAGGAGTTCGGCAAGCTCGACGACAAGCGCGCTGCCGCCATTGAAGAAGCCTGCGACGAAGCCCTTGAGGGCAAGCTCGACGGCAACTTCCCGCTCGCAGTCTGGCAGACGGGTTCGGGCACGCAGTCGAACATGAACATGAACGAAGTGTTCGCGAACCGCGCCATCGAAATCCTCGGCGGCAACTTCCGCGACAAGGCGAGCCTCTCGAAGGACCAGCTCGTTCACCCTAACGACCACGTCAACATGTCGCAGTCCTCGAACGACACGTTCCCGTCCGCGCTCTCCATCATGTCCGTCGTTGAAACGACGAACTACCTCCTCCCGCGCCTCGAAGGCCTTGAAAAGGCCCTCTACGCCAAGGCCGAGGAATTCAAGGACCTGATCAAGTCGGGCCGCACGCACCTCCAGGATGCGACGCCGCTCACGCTCGGTCAGGAATTCTCGGGCTACGCCTCGATGCTCACGCACAGCCGCGAAGCCATCCTCGCCGCTCTTGAACCCTGCCGCGAACTCGCGATCGGCGGCACCGCCGTCGGCACGGGCATCAACTCGCCGGAAGGCTTCGGCGCCAAGGTCGCTGAGATCCTCACGAAGAAGACCGGCCTCAGGTTCAAGGATGCTCCCAACAAGTTCCATGCCCTTACGAGCCACGACGCCGTCTGCCTCCTTCAGGGCGCGCTCGCGGGTCTTGCCGCCGACCTCATGAAGATCGCGAACGACATGCGCTGGCTCGCCTCGGGCCCGCGCTGCGGCCTGGGCGAAATCAACATTCCGGCCAATGAACCGGGCTCCTCCATCATGCCGGGCAAGGTCAATCCCACCCAGTGCGAAGCCGTCACGATGGTTGCGGTTCAGGTGATGGGTAACGCCACCTGCATCAACTTCGCCGCGAGCCAGGGCAACTTTGAACTCAACGTCTTCAAGCCCGTCATCGCCTACAACCTGATCCAGTCGATCAAGAACCTCGCGGACGTCATGAAGTCCTTCGAGATCCACTGCGTCACGGGCATCACGGCCAATAAGGAGCGTCTGCACGACCTGATGGAGCGCTCCCTCATGCTCGTGACCGCCTTGTCTCCGCTCGTCGGCTACATGAACGCCGCGAAGATCGCCCACTACGCTCACGTCAACAACAAGAGCCTCAAGGAAGCGGCGCTCGAACTCCAGCTCTGCACTGCGGAACAGTTCGACCAGTACGTCGATCCCACGAAGATGATTCACCCGAATCCTGTGAAGAAGTGCTGTTGCGGGAAGTAATTCCTAGCCGCCTTTCGGCTTCATAAGCGCAGAAAGCAAACAGCGGGCGGCATCATGGACGCACCTCAGAGCGCCTGATGCCGCCCGCTTTTCTTTGCTGCGCAAAGGCATAAAGGCAAAAAGACGCAGAGGCCTCATGCCGCGGACATTCAGCGCCGCGGCATGAGGCCTTTTCCCTGTCAATTCATTCTGGCGCGCCCAGCCGCCCAGGCCGGAATCAGCGCGCAGAGGCCCCCAAGCGCAAGGGTCAGCAGGAAAAGCCGGAGTTCATTCAGGGAAAGCGCCGGACTCATCGCGATCCCCGTCTGATGCGTGAGTCCCATCGCACAGACTTCTGCAATGCCCCAGCCGAGAAGCACGCCCATGACGGCGCCCATGCCGACCACTGCCATGACGATGCACCAGAGGAGGAGCGCAACGTAGCGCTTCGGCGCCCCGAGGACGCGAAGCTGCAGGAGCGTCGGAAGCCTCAGCCGCCCGAGGAGCACGCCCGTGACGAGGGTTGCCGCGAGCGCAATCACGAGCGTGAGCCCCGTGATGAAGGAAAGTGCTTCTGACGCCCCGCCCATTGCAGCATAAAGCTCTACCAGCACCTCGCCCGAAAAGACGCCCATGAGCGGGACGGGATTTCCATCAGCCCCCCAAACCGTCATTTTTGAAAAGTCCTGCCGGAGCCGGTAGGCATCGGCCACGGTCACAGGCTTCACGACGATCGCGGACATCCCGGGGAATTTGGAGAGGTCCTCGGTCAGCCAGTGTTCGAGCGGTTCAGGAATCCCTTCCGCATGATGATCATGCCCTTCATGTTCCTCATGTTCATCATGGTCTTCGTGCTCGGCATGAAGCGGTCCGTGAAGCGCCCAGACGCGCTCGATCGGCACCATCACGGCGCGGTCCCAGGGCGTGCCCGTGGGCGGCATCACGCCGACCACGAGGAATTTCTCCCCCTGATGCGCGTGCCCGGCGCCGTGGACTCTGCCGTGCACCGGAAGGAACTCATCCCCAAGCCTGAGGCCGCTTTCAGCGCCTGCCACTGCTTCCAAAGGGGCTTCAAATACGCGGCCCTCGGCCACATTTCTCGCCCCGCCCTGGAGCACCATGCTCTTTGTCGTGCCGACGATCGCCGCATTTCCGATGCGGTCGCCGAGCGCAATCGGCGCGTACCAGCGGACGCGCTTTGAATCCTTGAGCGTCCTGAGGGCCTCTGCGGGTACGAGCGACAACGGTTCATCGCGAAGGTAAACGGTGCCGAGAAGAAGCGACACGGCGCTTCCCTTTGCGCCCACGAGGAGGTCGAAATCGTCCGCAGCCTGCGCCGACGAGCTTCTGAGCATTCTTTCGGCGAGTCCCGTTGAAACGGCGAGCGAAAGCGCAAGCGCGAGAACAAGCGCCATGCCCCCGAGAACGCCGAGGGAGCGCCTCAGCTCGCATTTGAGCAGCATCCAGACATGCATTCAGAGCTCCTTTCAATTCCCTTCAATGAGTCGGCCTTCGGCAATCACCACCTTCTGCGGGAAGTGCGCGAGTACCCGCGGATCATGCGAAACAAGAATCAGCGTGGCGCCGAGGCGCTTTGCAGCGCCGATGAGCGCCATCGTCACTTCCTCCGCCCTCTTTCCGTCGAGACTCGCCGTCGGTTCGTCGGCGAGGATCACTTTCGGCGCGGCAAAGAGGACGCGCGCAAGCGCCGTTCTCTGCATTTCTCCTCTCGAGAGATGCAGCGCACGTGTTCCGGAGCGCACGCCGTAATGGTCAAGAAGCTCGCGGGCCCGCTTTCTGTCGTCTGAGGTCGGCCGCCGGTAGAAGGTTGCCGGAAGCAGCACGTTCTCTTCGGCTGAAAGATCCTCGAAGAGCCTGAAGTCCTGAAAGAGAAAGCCGCAGTTCTCTCCGCGCCAGCGGTCGCGCTCGCCCTCGGGCAACTGGGAAAGGGGCGTTTCACCCCAGTTCACAGCCCCTTCGGTGGGGGTGAGAATCCCGGAGATGAGAAGGCAACCAGACCGAGCCCAATCGCATTGGCGTTGAGGCCCGTAAGAAGACAGGTGCCCCATCCGACGAGCGCCAGCAGGAACCCCATCGCCACCAGGATTTCCTGGCGCGTCATCGGGCCCATTTTGAGGCGCTCCTCCTTTCCCATGATCTTTGCTTCCGGAGTGCGCTTCAGTTCCGGATTCATCAACTTGTAGTTGAGGAACGGCATCGCGATGAAGCAGACCATGCAGGGTACGACGGCCGCATAGAACCAGCCGCCCCAGGTGAGGTGCACGCCCAGCGCATCGGCGGCGAGTTGCGCGCACAATGGGTTGGCGGCCATGCCGGTCATGAACATGGCGCCCGTAATCGGCGTGATCTGGAAGCACGTCATGATGAGGAAGTCGCCGATGCGCTTTCCCGTCGGACCCGGCTGGGACCCAAGGACCTGATTGATCGATTTGGCGACCGGCAGGATGATGCCGCCCGAGCGCGCGGTCACGCTCGGCATGGCCGGAGCCATGATGAGGTCTGCGACGCCGAGGGAATAGGCAACGCCAAGGGACGACCCGCCGAAGAGACTCAGCGTCTTGTAGGCGATGCGGCGCCCGAGGCCCGACTGAACGAAGCCGATGGAGAGAACGTAGGCCGAAAAGATCATCCAGACGGTTGCGGATGAAAAGCCTTTCAGCACGTCGCCGAGCGGCAGCGTCCCCGTAAAGTACGTGAGCGCGAGGGCCACGAACATGACGGCGCCCGACGGAATCGGGGACGAGAGAATGCCGGCAATCGTGGCGGCAAAGATGGCGAACATGTGCCACGCTTCGGGCTTGAGGCCCTCCGGCGCGGGGGCAAGCCAAATGAGAGCCAGCACCAGAACTGGCGCCGTCCATCTGAGCATCTTTTTCTTCATAACAAAAACTCCAGGCTGCTGCTGGAATGCGAAAGCTGTTGGAAACCGGGAGTGAGCCGCTTTAATGAGCGGAGGGAGGATGAGTCGGGGAGCCCATCCTCCCTCAGACCGAAGCCGCTGTCTGCGGCCCCGGAAGCTCGATGCGAAGCGTTATTCGGCGTACTTCGCCGTCACGCGGTCCACGAATTCGGAAGCGAGACCGATGTAGGTATGGGGATTGAGCATGTGGTCGATTTCGTCTTCGGTGAAGGCATCGGCCACAACGGGAGTCCTCATCAGGACGTCCTTCAGCGGGATTTCCTTTTCGTAGGCTTCCATGCAGCTCTTGTAGACGATGTCGTGCGCCGTCATGCGCCCGAGCTTCGCGGCAAGGTGCATCATCACGCACTCGGACATCATCAGACCCTTCTGGACGAAGAGATTGCGCTCCATGTGCTTCGGATAGACGATGAGGTGCTCAAGAATGTTCTTCGACTTGGCAAGCGCGCAGGCGAGCATCCCGCAGGAGCGCGGAATGGCTTCCCATTCGGAAATGAAGCAGCCCCAGTCGCGCTCTTTTTCGCTCACCATCGATTCGACGATGGTCGGAGCGGCGCTCCTCACATTTCGGCAGAACGCAATGACGTTTTCGAGAACGGCGGGATTGCGCTTGTGCGGCATGGTGGAGGAGCCGACCTTGCCCATGAAGAAGGGTTCTTCAAGCTCGAGAAGTTCAGTGCGCTGAAGCGAGAAGATCTCATGCATGATGCGGCCGAGAGTGCCCGCGCAGATGGCGAGCGTGCTCACGAATTCAGCCTGATTGTCCCGGGCGACGTGCCATGCAATCGTCGGCACGCCGAGGCCGAGAATTTCCATCATGCGCTTCTGCGTCGCGAGGCCGTGCTCAGGCTGGGACGCGAGCGTGCCGACGGCACCCGCCATTTCGCCGACTAAAACGCGCTTCGCCATTTCCTCAAGCCGCTCGATGTCGCGCCCGAGTTCATCCGCCCAGACGGCGGCCTTGTAGCCGAAGGTGATGGGAATGGCATGAACGACATGCGTGCGGCCAGCCATTACGGTGTGCTTGTGCGCTTCGGCAAGCTTCAGCGCATGCTGCTGGCAGAGCTTCATGTCGCGCAGAATGATCTGCCAGGCGTTGCGCTACATGAGAACGAGGCCGGTGTCGTAGATGTCCTGGCTCGTCGCACCCCAGTGCACGAATTCGCCGGCGCGATCCGGGAGCACGGACTTGAAGGCCTTGAGGAGCGGCACGATCGTGATCGAGCTTTTGATGTACTCGCCGATCAGGGGAATGTCGAGGAGCTCCGCACGGGCATATTCATTGATGATGTCGGCCTTCTCCTTCGGGATCACGCCGAGTTCGCCCTGCGCCTTCGCGAGCGCGGCTTCCGTATCAAGCCAGGCCTGGGCCCAGGCCTTGTCGGAGAACACCGCGCGCATCTCGTCCGTGCTGAACATCGAGCCGAAGATCTGGCTGTCGAGTACCGTGGATTCCATTTTTTTGCTCCCTTTGCAGAATGTGGTCTTTGGGTCTGAATGGGAACCGGAGAACGTGGTCGAAGCAGCAGATCCTTGCCTCGTGCATGCTCGTTTCGCCGACGGCAGCTGCCGCTCTCCGATTGCCTGGAACCCATTTTTCGGGAAACGATTCGAACGCGTCGATCATGAGCCTTTTGTTTTGACGGATCTCACGATGGAACCGACGATGCTGCAGAATTATTTATATAAATATCAATGCAATAGCAATATGTCCAGTTATGACCGTGGATTTTCCAAAATCCGGTACAGACCCCTCCTGAACCGTGGTTCAGGAGGGCTAATTTTTTCTAGGTCTCACT
>CAKQON010000082.1 GCA_934255515.1 uncultured Sutterella sp. | reverse complement strand
CTTCTGCCCGGATGTTGGCTGCAGCGTTGATGTCGCGATCGTGATGACTACCGCAGTGCGGGCAAGTCCATTCGCGCGTCGCCAGATCAAGCTTCTCAAGCTTGAAGCCGCAACAGGAGCACATCTTCGAAGAGGGAAAGAATGTATCGATCTGCACGAAGTACTTTCCTTCCCGCTGCGCTTTATAGGCAAACATTCGGAAGAGCTCGCTCCAGGCGGCATCGGCAATGGATTCCGCCAGGCAGTGGTTCTTCAGCATGCTGATGCTTCTCAAACCCTCCGCAACCAGCGCTTGGCTTTCGTTCACGAGTCGCGAAGAGACCTTGTGAAGTTTGTCCGCCACGCGCTTATGCGCGCGTGCCTGCGGCGCGCCTTCTCGCGCCGGCGGCTGCCCTTCTTTGTTCTTGAAAACTGCCGGCTTCTGCGGCGCAGCGTCTTGCGGGCACGTTTCAGATGCTTCGGGTTCGGTTCCTTACGGCCGTTGGATTCCGTGAGGAGATCCTTGATGCCGACATCAATGCCGGTTACCTGATCCTCATAGATCTCCTTCAGAGGTTCCTTTTCAGCAAGATCATCCTCCCAGAGCACGACGGCGTAATAGTCGCCGGCAGCATCGGCTTCAAGCGTGATGCTCTTCGCCTTGCTTGCGACCTCGCGGTGGATGCGGGCCTTGATCGGCTCCATTTTCGGCACCCGCACGTAGTTGGCCCGACGGAGACGTTGGTGCAGTGATAACTCGACTGCGGACCTCTGCGGGATTTGTAGTGAGGAAAGCCCGCTCTGCCTTCAAAGAAGGCGCGGTAGCCCTGAGATTCCGCACCGATTCCTGAAGCGCCATGGAATCGTATTCCCTGAGCCATGCGTACTTTTTCGACTTCTTGGATCAGGCGATGAGCGGCTTGATCTCGTGAATGAGGTCAAGCGATACGCCCCGCGTACGGTAGTAATGCTTCTTGAGAAACGGCGCCATGATCCAGCACTTGCGGACAGCACCCCACTGCGCCCAGAGAAAAGCTTCCTGTGCGGCAGTCGGGTAGATGCGGAATTTCGCGGCGCGCGAGCATGTGGCGGTCAATGAGATTCCGATGTCCGACGACTATGAAAGAGCGCGTCACAGCGTGACGAAGCTCCATGTGCATTTGAGCTTCACAACGAAATACCGGCGCAAAGAATACCGGCGCAAAGTTATGGCACCGGAAGTGCTGGAAAGCGTGTTTGCCGCACTCAGGATTATTTCAAGAAGTATGGACGTAAAGCACTCCCTGAGGGCACGCCGGGAGAAGGCGTCATAGCCCGCAAGGAACGCATCGCGCATTTCTGCGTATCGGCTTTGCGAAAGCTCGAACTCTGCGCCCTGAATGAAGGCAAGCCACCACGCCAGATACCGGTCCGAAAGCTCCTAACGAACCCGGCGATAGTCGGGCGAGAGCACCGGACGCAGCGGCGCAATCAACCCGCAGTTCTTTTCCAACCGGGAAAGGAAGCTGCTCGCAGCAACGGAACCAAACTCTTCCTGCAGTTCTTCGCGCTTCGTTTTGCCCGATGCAAGCGCCTGAAGAATTCGGTGAACGTTCCACGCACGCTCGAATTCCGACTAGAAGGAAGGTTCGCAGACATTTATTCCCTGACACTCGTCGATGCAGATGTTGATCGGGCGCGTTTTGCCGACGGCGAGCAGATAGTCGACCATCTGCGAGAGCCGCTCGAATCGCGGCGGGAAAGGCAGATCCAATGGGTCCATGACGGTGCGCGTCCACGCCTTCACCAGCGCACTCTGAGTCAAACGGGAGCAAAAAAACATCTATGACAGCAAGCTGTCACCCCGAATGATGAAAATGAACAAGTTCGCTTGGATTGTTAAGTAAAATCGTGCATTTTCATGAAAAAGCGGAAGACTCCGTCATGGAAAATCTTCCGCTTATTCTTCAGCGCTCTACTGCGTGCGGTCAGCTCGCAAGAAGCATCTTGTCCGACACGCCGTCCCCTGCCTTTTCAAAGAACTTGAGGAGATCCACGGGCGTCAACTTTGCCTTTTCCTCATCTCTCACGTCGAGGATGGGGCGGCCGTCATGCATCATGATGAGGCGGTTGCCGTAGCGGAGCGCGTCCCTCATGTTGTGCGTGATCATGAGGGTCGTGAGCTTCTGCTCGTTCACGATGCGCTCGGTAATGTCGAGCACCTTGGCGGCGGTCTTGGGGTCAAGGGCCGCCGTATGTTCGTCGAGAAGCAGAAGCTTCGGGCGCACGAGCGTCGCCATCAAAAGCGTCAGCGCCTGGCGCTGGCCGCCTGAAAGCAGGCCCACGTGCGCCGTCATGCGGTTTTCGAGCCCGAGGCCGAGGCTCGCCACGAGCTTCGTAAAGTATTCAGTGCGCTCGGGTCTCGCGCTCCAGTGAAGGGTCGGGCGCTGGCCGCGGCGGTCGGCGATGGCGAGGTTCTCCTCAATCATCATGCCGGCGGCGGTGCCCTTCATCGGGTCCTGGAAGACGCGGCCGATGAAGGCGGCGCGCTTGTATTCAGGCATCTTTGTGATGTCCGTGCCGTCGATCACGATATTGCCGCTGTCGATCGGAAAGACCCCGGCAATCGCATTGAGGGTGGTCGACTTACCCGCGCCGTTCGAGCCGATCACCGTGCAGAAGTCGCCGTCATCGAGCGTGAAGGTGACGCCGCGGAGGGCCTTCTTCTCATTGGCCGTGCCGGCAAAGAAAGTCTTGTGTACGTTTTTGACTTCGAGCATTTTTCGTTTCGTCCTTTGAATTCGTTTCTGAGAGACCCTGCATCAGGCGCGGCGCTTCAGACCCGCGAGATTGCCCTTGATGAGCGGAAGCGCAAGCGCAAAGGCGACGAGCACGGCCGTAAAGAGCTTGAGGTCGTTGGGAGGCATGCCCATCTCAAGGACGAAGGCGATGACGAGACGATAGATGATCGAGCCCATGATGACGGCAATGAGGCTCGTCTTGAAGGATTTGGGCGCAAAGAGAACTTCACCGATGATGACCGAGGCAAGACCGATCACGATCGTGCCCACGCCCATGCCGACGTCGGCAAAGCCGTTCGCCTGAGCGACCGTAGCGCCCGAGAGCGCCACGAGGGCGTTCGAGATCACGAGGCCCAAGACGATCATCGTGTTGGTGCTGATGCCCTGAGCGCGCGCCATCTGCTGGTTGAAGCCCGTCGCGCGGATGGCGGTGCCGAGTTCAGTCCCGAAGAACCAGTAGATGATGACGGAAACGATGACGGCGAAGATGGCGCCGACGATGAGGCCCGAGAGCGAAACGGAGAGTCCGAGGCCGTTTTCAAGAATCGTGAAGACCGTCTCATCCTGCAGAAGCCC
Organism: uncultured Sutterella sp.; assembly: GCA_934255515.1. GTDB lineage: Bacteria > Pseudomonadota > Gammaproteobacteria > Burkholderiales > Burkholderiaceae_F > Sutterella. Next base: position 3,614 of record CAKQON010000082.1, on the reverse strand, counting down.
GATGTTGGACTTTCCCATCACGTGAAGGTTCACCGAATAGAGCCCGATCATCGTGAGAATGCCCGCGAGGAGCGCCGGGATTCTGAGCTTTGTCGTGAGCCACCCGGTAACGGCGCCGGCAAGCGAACCCGCAATGAGCGCAAGGAGGAAGGCCGCCGGGAGGCCGAGCCCCGAGGTGATCGCAGTCGCGGCAACCGCAGCGCCGAGCGGAAAGGTGCCTTCGACCGAGAGGTCGGCAATGTCGAGAATGCGGAAGGTCAGAAAGACGCCGAGCGCCATAACGGACCACTGCAGGCCCTGACCGACTGTGGAGAGGATGAGATCTAGCATGAAAATTCCTTTCTAGGTACGCGCCGGCGCGGTAAAGCTTTTTCGAAGCCTTGAGAAACGCGCCATTGGTTTTCTTGGTGGAAAAAATGAAATTTTAAAAACAAACTCCGGATAAATCAGGCTCTCCGGACGGCCCATAAAAAATAAAGCGGAGCCCGGGGCGGAAGCTTCCCATCTGACTGGTGGAAAGCTCCCCGCTCTTGCTCCGCTCTATTTCAGGCGCGGCGCCTTCGGGAGGCGCTACTCAAAAAGCTTCGCGCCTTTCCTGAGGTCCTCAGGGATCGTGAAACCGATCGCCTGTGCGGTCTTCATGTTGAAGACGGGAACGCCCGTCTTCACGTGCTCGACCGGCGTATCCGCGGGCTTCTTCTTCCCTTCGAGGATGTCGGCGCCCATCTGGCCCGTCATCTTGCCGAGTTCATAGTAGTCGACCGAGATGGAGCCGAGGCACCCTGCGCCCACCATGCCCATTTCGCCGGCAACGGTCGGGATCTTCGCGGGGTTCACAACCTTGGCGAGAGCCGGCACCGCGGAAGCAATGACGTTGTCGGTCGGGAGATAAAGGCCCTGAACCTTGTCCTTCAGGCTCGCAACCGCCTGCTGGATGTCGTTCACGTTGGAAACGGTGGCTTCGAGCACCTCAACGCCCTTTTCGGCCGCAGCCTTCTTGAGGATGTCGACCTGGTAGGCGGAATTGATTTCCGAAGAGTTGTAGATCGTGCCGATCGTCTTCGCGTTAGGAACGAGCTTCATGAGGAGATCAAACTGCGCGGCGATGGGGCCGAGGTCGGAGACGCCCGTGACGTTGCCGCCGGGAGCCGCATCAGACTTGACGAGCTTCGCGGCCACAAAGTCCGTGATGGCCGTGGCGACGATCGGCGTATCCTTCGCGACCGTGGCGACTGCCTGAGCGGCCGGCGTCGCAACGGCGAAGATCACCTTGTCCTTGTTGGAAACGAATCGGTTGGCGATGTTGTGCAGATTCGACTGGTCGCCCTGAGCGTTCTGAATATCGAGCTTGATGTTGACGCCGTCCTTGTAGCCGCGTTCAGCAAGCGCGTCGACGATGCCGCGGGTTGCCGCATCAAGCGCGCTGTGCTCGACGAGCTGCACGATGCCGATGGGCGTAAGCTCAGCCTTCTGAGCTGTATTCGCGGCCGGCGCCGCTCCCTTGTCGCCGCAGCCCGCAAGCGCAAGCGCGCCCGCAACAGCCGCAGCAATGAGACCGCGGCGGGTAAGCGTGGATATCTCCATTTGCATTCATCCTCTTCGGGGGTTGATTCCTGTGCCGCCCATTCAGGGGCCGGCTCGCTCGAGCCGGTCTTCCCGCAGAAGTGGGCGCTGAGATTCTGATTCTCATTATGCGCGAGCGCCGGCCGCTTCTCGCGAAGCCCCGGGCCGGAACGCTAGATAAGAATCCCTAGCCGGACCGAAGGAGACGCAACATCAAGCAAGATTTTGAAGCGCATATTCGAGGAAACCCAAATAGGAAGATGCGCTTGAGGACAAAAACCGCGGACCGTCAGGATTCGGTTTTGAGGCGCTTCAGAATGAATGCCGCGAGGCGGGAAACGATGCCTCTCGGAAGCGCCCAGGCAACGCGCGCGATCAGGCGATTAGTCCACCCGTCGATGACGACGCGCTTCCCCCTCATCATGCCTTCCCAGCCGGTGCGGGCCGCGATGTCCGCAGGCCGCTCAGCACTCTCGAGGTCGCAGAGATCAAAAGCGTTCTCTTTGGCAAGTCCCGCCGCATCGCCGAATTCCGTCCTCGTGGGCCCCGGGCAGAAGACCGTTGCCGCAACAGCCGTTCCGCGGAGCTCCTCGGCGAGCGCTTCCGTGAAGGAGAGCACGAAAGCCTTCGTTGCGCCATAGACGCCGAGGTAGGGACAGGCCTGAAAGGCCGCGGTTGAAGCAACATTCATGATGCGGCCTCGTCCCATGTCGCGCATTTTGCGCCCGACGCGAAGCGAAAGTTCCGTTAGCGCTCCGGCATTCAATTCGAGCATTCGCCTCAATCTTGCCGGATCCATATCGAGCGCCGGCCCGAAGGCGCCGAAGCCCGCATTGTTGACGAGCACCTCTGGGACCATGCCGATGGCGTCGATGGCTTCCATCACGCGCTCGGGCGCATCGGGTTCTGTGAGGTCGAGTCCGAGGACGTGCGCCCTCGTGCCGTATTTCTCCTCAAGTTCGCTCGCAACTGCATGAAGGCGGTCGACGCGCCTCGCAATGAGAAGCGTCTCAAAGCCCTCGGCCGCCGCGAGACGCGCAAACTCGGTTCCGAGTCCGCTCGAAGCACCGGTGATGACGGCGAGCCGCCGTGCTTTAGTCGTCTGCGCCATTTCCTCTTCTCCATCTCATACAGAAGCCATGGAAGCATATGCCGGTTTAGCGAACGATTCCACGTGCGGCCTGGATATCTCGAGCTGCCGCATCGAAATGCTGAGCTTTTATCCGAAGACGGATACTTGATGCAATTCTTTAAGTCTCAGACAACCGCTTCATGAGAGAATCTTGACAACTCCGGAGCGAGCTTGAAGACATTCCGTCTTCTGCTCCTCCATAACGTTTTGTTTTTGCAGAATTTCATCATGATGAAGAAAATCAGCGCCGCCTGTGCGGCGACCGCGCTTTCCGTCGGCATCGCCGGGAATGCGCTGGCGCTTGAACCCGTGAACCCCCAGCCCGCGGCTCCCCTTACTTACTCGAACCCCGCTTACGCGAAGGTTGCCCCGGCTGAAGCCAAGAAGATGATTGAAGCCGGCGTCACCGTCGTTGACGTCCGCGAACCCGACGAATTCGCCTCCGGCCACATTCAGGGCTCGGTCAACGTCCCGCTCTCGACCTTCACGCCCGGCATGCGCCTCAAGGCGATTCCGAATGTCGACGACAAGGTTCTCGTGATCTGCCGCTCGGGCGTTCGCGCTGAAAAAGCCTCGCGCATCCTCGTCGAATCGGGCTACAAGCACGTCTACAACATGTACGGCACGAGCCAGTGGCCGTACGGGCTCGTTCGCTGATCGCGCCTGACGCTCTTTAACCTGAATATTTCGCCCAAGAATAGATCTTGGGCGTAGGCTCATCTGCAATCGGCAGGTGAGCCTAAATTTTCAGGCGGCGTATGTGGATCAAATAATGATTTAAATCAGTGTTTATGCCTGTTGCACAAATGAAAAGAGGCGATCGCGGTATAATTTAATTAGCAGAAAAAACCAACCGGACGCCTCGCCATGCAGTATAGCAACCACACGGACAATCTCAATCGCGCAATTGCATTCGAAG
>CAKQON010000081.1 GCA_934255515.1 uncultured Sutterella sp. | reverse complement strand
GGGAAACCGGCGGCTGCTGGTGCTGCCTGAAGGGCATCCCGCATCCATGGGGTTTTTGCACCTATAGTCCAGATACATTCTTTTCTGCATCATGAAAAGAATGCCTTCCTCCCGTCCTCTGCTCTCCCGGCGCCGGCTTCTGGGCGGCGCCGCAGTTCTCGCAGCCATTCCGCTCACGGCATCTCTCGCCTCCTGCGCAACGTCGCCGAGGGCGGAGGTCGCCGGCGTGCAGCCCCTGGGGCAGACGTCCTTCGCGGCCTACGCGGCCGAAACCCGAGCCTGGGTAAATGCCCGCCGGAAGTTCGTGTCCGACAATCCTGCGGCGGAACTTCGCTGGAATACGCCATCGGAGACGCTTCCCGCGGGCGGCGCCGTCGGCTCATGCGGCATTCTTCTTATTCACGGCCTCGGCGATTCGCCCTGGAGCTTCGTTGATCAGGCGAGAACCTACGCGAATGCCGGCTGGCTCGTGCGGACGGTGCTTCTTCCGGGCTGCGGCACGCGCCCCGAAGACATGCTCGAGCCCACGGCGGACGACTGGCGCCGGGTTGTCCGCGAGCAGGCCGAAATCCTTGATAGGGACCTGAAGACCCTCCATCCGGGAGAGAAAACCGAAGTCTGGCTCGGGGGCTTCTCGACGGGCTGCAATCTCGCTATTGAATTTGCTTCCCGCCATGAATGGATCTCGGGACTCGTCCTCTTTTCGCCCGCGGTGGAGGTGCGCACGCATCTCGCCTTCATGGCGCCGATTCTCGCGCCCTTCATCAACTGGCTGAGGGAACCCGAGGATTCAATGATGGGCGGGCAGACGACCTTCCGCTACACGATCGTCCCCGTTCAGGCGCTTGCCGCCTTCGTGGACACGATGCGAAGCGCCGAAGCCGCACTTCTGCGAAAGCCCTTTGACCGCCCTGCCGTCATCATGATGAGCGAGCACGACTCGGTTGTGAATACGCAGGCGCTTCTGGAAACGTTCCCGAAGCGCTTCACGAACCCGCGCACGCGCTTCCTTTGGTACGGGAGTCAGTCAGCCGCGTCGGAGCTCTCCGGCAATGACCCGCGGATCGTCGTGAGAAGCGACTATCTTCCGGATGAAAACATCACGAGCTTCTCGCACATGGGGCTTCTCTATTCGCCGGAGAACCCCCAGTACGGAAAGGAAGGGTTGAACCGCCTCTGCCGGTTGGGCGATGACCGCACTTCAACCACCACCTGCCGCGGCATCCCCGCAAAGGACATCCATTACGGCGCCTGGGGCGACAAGAAGCGTACCGGAGTGACTGCTCGCCTAACGTTCAACCCCTGGTTTACGGAGCAGGAGAAGGACATCCTCTCTGTGATGAACGGCTGAGTCAGAAGTCGGCTCTTGTGAGAACTTCTTTCTCGACCGTATGCTTTTCGATCACCGCCCATTCGGGTTCGAACCCCGTACCCGGGCGTTCGGACGCGGTGATATGGGCTTCACGGTCGATGAAGGTCGAAGGCGTCACCAGGTCGTCGGCGTAGTAGCGGTCTGACGACGGAATGTCGTTCGGGTAGACGTAGTTGGGAAGGGTCGCGGCGGCAATGTTGTGTCCGCGGGCGACCCCCGCATCCACCATCCCGCCGCACCAGCAGCCGACGTTGTGGCGGGAGGCGAATTCCTGAATGCGGCGCGCTTCCGTTAGGCCGCCCACGCGCGCCACCTTGATGTTGATGACCCTGCAGCTTCCGAGCTCAATCGCGCGCCTTGCGTCGTCTACCGAGTCGACGCTTTCGTCGAGGCACACGGGCGTGCGGATCGCCGCCTGCAGATGACGATGGTCGACGATGTCGTCGCTCGCGAGCGGCTGCTCGATCATGAGGAGGTCGAGCTCGTCCATCGCGCGGAAGGTGTCGATGTCGTCGAGCGTATAGGCCGAATTCGCGTCCGCCATCAGCATGATGCCGCCGAACTCGCGCCGTGCCGCGCGCAGGTATTCGAGGTCGTAGCCCGGTGCAATCTTGCATTTGACGCGCCGGTAGCCCTGACCGAGATACTTTTCGATGGTCCTGAGGAGCTCCGCCGGCGACTTTTCAATGCCGAGCGATACGCCGGACTCAATCACATTTTTGGTGCCGCCGAGCGCGCGCCACTCCGAAATGCCCTGCTCGCGGCTCCAGAGATCCCAGAGCGCGCAGTCGACCGCGGACCTCGCCATGCGGTTTCTGCGGATCCATGCCGTCTGATCGAAAAACGCCTCAGGCGACGCAATCTCTTCCGCCCGGAGAAGTTCGGAGAGGAGAAATTCACGGATCACATAGCGCGCGCCCACCGTCGTCTCTTCGTTGTACCAGGGACGCATGAAGGCCGAGCATTCGCCGAGCCCGAAACGCCCTTCGGCGTCGTAGAGCTCCACGAGGAGAAAGTCCTTGACGACGGTCGTGCCGAAGCTCGTGCGGAAGCCCGTCTTGAAGGGGAGCTTCATCTGACGGATGACGGCCTTTTCAATGCGCATGGAAGATATGTCCTTTTGGTCCGAAGAAATGGCGGGGATTCAAAAGCCTCTCACCCGATTACCACGAGGGAACAATCGAGCCCTTATAGGTCTTCTCGATGAAAGCCTTGATCTCAGGCGAGCGGAAGGATTCAACCGCCTTCAGATAAGCCGGATCCTTTTCGCTTCCCTTTCGCGCCGCAATGATGTTGACGTAGGGGCTTGTTTCGGTCGATTCAACGAAGATCGAGTCCTTTTGGCTGTTGAGGCCCGCGCTGATCGCGTAGCCCGCATTGATGATCGCCACGTCCGTGTCGTCAAGCGACCGCGGCAGAAGCGCGGCTTCAAGCTCCACAAGCTTGATTCCCTTCGGGTTCGCGACGATGTCGTTGGGCGTCAATTTCGTCGTCGAAACGCCTTCCTTCAGCTTGATCCACCCGAGGCGCGAGAGCTCATAGAGCGCGCGGCCTTCGTTCGTCGGGTCGTTCGGCACCGTCACGGTGGCGCCGTCAGGCACCTCGTTCACGCTCTTCCAGCGCTTCGAATAGCCGGCGATCGGCGCGAGATAGGTCTTCGCGATCGCGACGAGATCGGTATTGTTCTTGGCGTTGAAGTTGACGAGATAGGGCTCGTGCTGGAAGGCGTTGAGGTCGATGTCGCCCTGAGCGAGCGCGGTGTCGACCGCGATGTAGTCGCCGAAGGTCTTCACGTGAATCGTGAGGCCCTTCTTCGCGGCAACGATGGCGACCTGTTCGGCGATCTCTTCAGAAGACCCGGCGGTCACGCCGAGCGTGATTTCCTTCTTTTCCGGAGCCGCGCCGCCTGCGGCGTCCCCGGCCTTGTCCCCGCACCCGGCGAGAAGCGCCGAGGCAAAGAGAATGGATAGCGTTGAACCAATCAGTGTGCGCCGCTGCATGGGAATCTCCTTGAACCTGATATTGGAAGTTCGTAATGGTTCCATGGATTATGGATTGAGCGGACGACGTTCACTGCGGGGATGCCGCTCAAGTATTACAACCAGGATCAGATCTTCAGTCGATTTTTCACTCCGTACCTTCTTCGAAACACAGCTTTCTGAATCTTTGCTGCGCTATTTTTTGACGCATGAGCCCTTACCATGAAACCTGTGAGAGAAAGAAAGGAGGCTTCAATGAGAAAGCAGAGTCCCGTCGGCAAGGCGCTCGAGCGCATCGTGTTCAACCCGGAAAATCTCAGGATTTCGGTTTATGGATTAACAGACGGCATCGCACGGTTGTCGAAGGCAGGCGCCTCGGAGGAGGATCTTCTCGTCTTTATCGAAAGCGCTTTGCCTGAGCCCCTGATGTAGAAGGAGAACGCAGCAGTTCGCGCGGCAGCATCCGCCGCTTCAGAAGCCTTCCAGGAAAAATCCAACATTGATTCCCCTGACTTCGGAAAGGCGGTAGATCTTTCCCAGACCGCCCGGGCGGCGCTTTTTCTTCTTCGGTACGAGTCGCTTCAGGACGACCTCGATGCCGCGCGAAGAAACGGCATGGCTGAGGCCTGGAAGGAGCGTTGTCGTGCAGAGGTGCTGAAGCTCCGCAAGGACGCTCTGATGATTCCCTTCGATCTTCCGCTCGATTTTGCTTCCCTTCGTCCTCAGGGGGAACGCCTTCCCCGAATCTGGAAAATTGCCGTCACGGGGGGCAGCAGTGAAGACCTCGAACTCGCGCTCGGCATCGCCGAACTTTACGGCGCCCTGGTGCTCAGGGGCGACTGCGACATGAATGCCGGCGGGAAGCCTCTCTTCAAGGCGTCTTCCACCACGGTGCTTATCCGCAGCGAAGTTCTTTCTCCGGAGGCGCTTGAAACCCTGATGCTCACAATCGGCATTGCCGCCCGGGGGCTTCTCGCCGTTTCCCCTGTCGACGGGATTTCTCCCGTCGCAGCGGCTGAGCTCAGGCTCTTTCCATGGAAAACACGGCTGCTTCCAAAAGAAGAATATAAAGGCGATGACGCGGACGACGAGGAGGACAAAGAGGAGGAAGATCCGGATGCGCCGTTTTCGGGGAGCCCCTCGGAAAAGCTCAATCACGACCCGTTCACGAATCCGATTCGATTGAAGCTCATCGATCCGGCAAAGTTTGATGCGAAGCCGATCCTCATGAGGCGCTTCACAGGTCCCGGCTACCTGGCGCTGAAGATCGGATTCAGTATCTACCTCGACGAAAAATCAAACTTCTGGCCGAGCGTAAACCGCTTGCTTAAAGAATAAGCCGCGCCGCGAAAAGTGCCTTCGCAGCGCGGCCTTAAGGTCCTCAAAGAAGCCTCCCTGAGGAGGCTTCCTGCGGGCGTCGGTTACTTCGCGGCTTCAGCTGCAGCCTTGCCGGCAATGCGGCCGAAGACGATGATGTCCGTGTAGGCATTGCCGCCCAAGCGGTTCGTGCCGTGCGTAACGCCCGTCACTTCGCCCGCAGCCCAGAGGCCCGGAATCACCTTGCCGTCAGCCGTGAGGGCTTCAGCCTTCTCGTTGATCCGGACGCCGCCCATGGTGTGGTGCACCGAGGGAACGGCCTTGATCACGTAGTACTTGCCCTGACTCATGTCGACCAAGCCCGCACGATGGTGGAAGTCCTTGTCGTTGCCTTTGCCCGCCATGGAGGTGACGCGGTCAACCGTGCCCTTCAGCGAGTCGTACGGGATCTTCGTGAAGTCGGCGATGCACTTCAGGTCATCGCAGGTAGCCATGATGCCCTGCTTCGTGAAGGCATCGTATTCCGTCGGGTGTTCCTTGACGGTATTGGACACTGCGCCGATCTTGTCGTTCCAGAGCACCCAGCAGTAGTTGCCCGTCTGCGCGAGGATGGCTTCGGAGAGGACGTCGCGGCGGCCGAGTTCCTCGACGAAGCGCTTACCTTCCTGGTTGAGCATGATGGCGCCGTCAAAGCGCGCATCCGCGATCAGCTCAATCACGCCCGAAATCGGATCGCAGATCGGGTAGGTCTGGATGTACTGCATGTTGACGAGTTCGGCGCCGGCCCGCTGAGCCATGTAGAGGGCTTCGCCCGTGGTGCCCGGAGCATCGGTCGTCTTGAAGCGCGAATCGATCTTCGGGTTGTAGTGCTCGACCATCTTCGGATTCGCGCCGAAGCCGCCGGTTGCGAGAACCACGCCACCCTTTGCATTGAAGGTGTATTCGGCGCCGTCCATCGTGGCCTTCACGCCCACAACGCGGCCGTCCTTATCCTTGACGAGCTCCTCGGCCTTCATATTGGTGATGACCGGAATGCCGAGTTCGTCGGCCTTCGCCTGGAACTTCGAAATGAATTCCGTGCCGGTATGACCCACCGGAATCAGAGCGCGCTTGCGGCTGTGGCCGCCGAAGAAGAAGAGGTTGTCGGGCTCGAAGCGAACGCCCAGATAGTCGCGACACCAGAGCGCAGCGTCAAGGGCATTGCCCGTCATGACGTTGATCACCTTCATGTCGCCTTTCTTGTCTCCGCCCAGGTACGTGTCCTTCGCGTGGAGCTCAGGCGAATCGTCCGTGATGCCGAGAACGGGCTGAACCCAGTTCTTTGCGGCATTCATTTCCGCACCCGAAATGAGGGAGTTGCCGCCGACGGCAGGCATCTTTTCAAGGAGCACGACGGAGGCGCCCGCGTTCTTGGCTTCAATGGCCGCGGAGAAGCCCGCACCGCCCGCACCGATCACGACGACGTCATAGGTCGAGTTCTTCGGGAGGTCCTTGGCGATCTTCTTCAGCGTCTTCTGGTCAGCCTTGCCAAGGGTGACGCCTGCCTTTTTGGCCGCGTCCGCTACAGCGGCGAGAAGGCCTTTCGAGGTGAAGGTGGCGCCCGAGATCACGTCAACGTCGACGGAATTCGTCGCCTGAACGAGGTCCTTCAGGTCCGTATAGACCTTCTTTGCGAGAACCGGATTTTCCTGTTCCTTGACGACCTTGATGTTCTGAATCTTTCCGTTGTCGAAAGTGACGGCAACGGTCACGTCGCCGTGCTTGCCCACGCCGGTGCCTTCGGTCGTCACCGGAGCAGCAGAAGCGGTAGCGGCAAAAATCGAACAGACGATGCCGGCGAGAAGTTGAAGTTTCATAAGACTCTCCTTATTGAATGGGTCGACTTTCTGAGTCTGACCCGAAAGGCCATATCTGATTCTGTACGTCCGATAAAAAGCATAATGCCTTTTTCAAGAGTCCTGACATGGCTTTATGCTTTCCTTATAGACCTTCGTTGTTATAATTGGGAAATTCCAACGTTTTTATTGAGAAAGGTCAATTCATCGGGAACTTTAGATTCGCGTAAACCCGAGGTTTACGGAAAAATTTCGCCTTTCCTGCATTCAATCTGAGGAACGTAGCCATTCGTAGCGAAATCTCGGTGCAGCACGTAAACAAGCTTTACCTAAAAGGGCCGTAAAGCCCCGTCATTATTGACATGGACCACCCGCTGCATCGAACGCGGCGGTTTCGCGGCATATGCTCCGCTCGATCTGAAGACCGTGCTCGCTATTCCACGACCGCTTTACAGGAATAGATTCAGTGCCCGAAGACGCCAGGCCGGCCACGCCGCCTGCTGCCGCTATAAGACGCTCGACTAACTCACTGCCCGCAGCATCACTCCTAAGCTCGCGTGTTTACCGTACACAGGAACTTGATAAACGTGGGCAGTCCTGAGACAGGGCGAGGAGGACGTCAACGCGAGGACAGCAATTGCGTTAACCTTAGTTCCCGCCCAAATGTTGTTACTACACATTTGGGCGCTTTTTAATGGGGTATTCCTTTGCGGGCTTGATC
>CAKQON010000080.1 GCA_934255515.1 uncultured Sutterella sp. | reverse complement strand
GTGGTTGATTGTACCGCCCTGGAAAGGCGGCATACGGAAATTCCGTATCGAGGGTTCGAATCCCTCTCCTTCCGCCAGAATTGCTTATCTTGATGAGCTTGTCTCATCAAGGCGCGCGAAGCGGGCGTCGTATAACGGCCATTACCTCAGCTTCCCAAGCTGATGACGAGGGTTCGACTCCCTTCGCCCGCTCCAGACGAAAGACGTCAAGCCCGACAGAAAGTTCTGCCGGGCTTTTTTGTTTTCCGTGCGACGAAGACTAACGTTCTGCGCGGCTACAATTTTTCTCGCTTCCCGATCCTCCTTTTCTCCCACGGGTGAACTTTATGGCCGCCAGAAATCGTCTGATTACGCTTGATACCGAAACCACGGGCCTCAATGCCAAAGGCGGCGACCGCATTATTGAAATCGGCTGCGTGGCGCTTGACGGCCGCGTCATGAAGAGCACCAAGGAAAACCACCTTCAGATCTTCATCAATCCTGAGCGCGAGGTGCCCGAGGACGCCGTGGCCATTCACGGCATCACGACGGAATTTCTCAACGACAAGCCGAAATTCGCTGAAATTGCGGATGAGTTCCTCGACTTCGTCCGGGATTCGACGCTCGTCATTCACAATGCCGCATTTGATACGGGCTTCCTCAATATGGAGCTCGAACGCATCGGAAAAGGCCAGATTGAGGACTACTGCGACGTCATCGATACGGTGAAGCTCGCCAAGAAGCTTCTCCCCGGACGCGCCGTTAGCCTCGACGCGCTATGCCGCTACTACGAGATCGACAACTCCAACCGTACGCTCCACGGGGCGCTTCTTGACGCGGAGCTGCTTGCCGAGGCCTACATTTCCCTCACCCGAGGGCAGGACACGCTCACGCTCGTGAATGAAGACATCGACAATCTTCCCCCGATGCCGAAGGAGGAGGACTGCGTCATCATCCGCGCCAATGCAGAGGAGCTGGCAGAACACAACCGCATCCTCGACATTGCCGAAAAGAAATCCAAAAGCACTCCCGCCTGGCGCCGGGAAGCCGCAGAAGCGGCGCCTGCTGATTCCGCTTCCTGAGTGCGCCATTTTGTCGACCAAATCCGCCAATAGCACGGCCATTCTCGCGCTTTAATCGCATGAATCCTCAAGGAAAACCATCGTAATTCCGGTTGGGACAAGAAGAGACGACATTGCGCGCGGCCCGAAGCCTGCCGACCGCTATGATCCCCGGAAATATGATCCGGTTTATCCGCCAGCAACGGGCATCCGGAAAACGAACGAGAAACCACTTCCGGAGATTCAGTCATGCAGTTCAAGAATTTTGTCGTCTGCGCCTGTGCAGTTGCCTGCGGTCTTGCCGCTTCGATCGGTGAAGCCCGCGACCTGCTGCGCGTTGGCACTGAGCCCACTTTTGCGCCCTTCGAATTCCTTGATACGAAGACGAAGGAATACACGGGCTTCGACATGGATCTCATCCGCGCTGTTGGCGACAAGGCGGGCTACGACGTCGAAATCCTCAATATGGGCTTTGACGCCCTCGTCCCGGCCGTCATGACGGGCACGATCGACGTGATCGCCGCGGGCGTTTCCATTACGCCCGAACGCCAGAAGCGCGTCGACTTCACGACGCCCTACTACACGTCCGGCCTCTCGATGCTCATTCAGAAAAAGAACGTTGGGAAGTACAAGACCTTCGACGATCTGAAGAACACGAACCTTGCCGTTCAGATCGGCACCACGGGCGCTGAAAAGGCCAAAACGATCCCGGGCGCCAAGGTGTCGAGCTTCAATACCACGAGCGAAGCCTTCATGGACCTGATGTCCGGCAACTCCAACGCCGTCGTGCTCGACCGCCCGGTGCTCGCCTACTACCTCAAGAACCAGGAGCGCGCCGCGAAGGTCCTCACGATTCCGGCCTACATCGCCGATGCGGAGAGCTTCGGCTTTGCCGTGAAGAAGGGAAACACCCAGCTCCTCGAGAAGCTCAACAAAGCCTATGCAGACCTGAAGGCTTCGGGCGAAGTCGATAAGATCTACAGCAAGTGGTTCCAGGAATAATCCTTCGGACGCCGCTCGCGCGCGCCAGCAAGACCTGTCGGGGAAGTCCCTGAGACAGGCATTTTTCCGGCATCGACGTTCTTTTCGCGAACGCGATGCCGGCGTCATATAGAATGCCGCGGCCGGACCAAAGCCGGATGCTGAGCTTGTCTTCCTCAGGCATGCATCAGCTCACTCAATCAAACAGAGCCCGGATGATGATTCATCCGTTTTTCCCACAGCCGGCGGACCTCCGGCACTGATCAGTCTCTATAGAAACACCATGGAATTTGATCTCTCCCTCATTGCCTCGAGCTTCCCGCTCCTTCTGCGCGGCGCAGGCCTCACGCTTGAAATCACCGCGCTTTCCGTAGGCATTGGTCTGCTTCTCGGCCTTCTGCTCTCGCTCCTGCAGCTCTCGAAGAGCCCATTCCTCAGCATTCCCGCAAAGGTCTACGTCGACTTCATCCGCGGCACGCCGCTCCTTATTCAGATCTTCATCATCTACTTTGCGCTCCCCAATATCGTCGGGCACCGCATTGATCCTTATGTGGCGGCTGTTGCAGCCTGTTCGCTCAACTCGGGCGCCTACATTGCGGAAATCTTCCGCGGCGGCATTCAGTCGATTTCGCTCGGCCAGTACCGCGCCGGCCTCTCGCTCGGCATGACGAACACGCAGACGATGCGCTACATCATCCTGCCGCAGGCCTTCAAGCGCATCATTCCGCCGATGGGCAATGAATTCATCGCCATGCTGAAGGACTCCTCGCTCGTTTCCGTCATCGGCTTTGAGGAACTCACGCGCTCCGGCCAGCTCATCATCGCTGAAACGTACGGCACACTTGAAATCTGGACCTGCGTTGCGATTCTCTACCTCGTGATGACGCTCACCATTTCGCGCTTCATCTCCTGGCTCGAAAAGCGCTTCCGCAAGTCTGACGACCGTTAATACTCAACAAAAGTCCAGACTCAGGGCGTCATGATGAAAAAACAATGCATTTTGCTTGCATGGCGCCCGTAAGGCAGATAAAATGCCCGCTTTCACGGCTCGAGTCACAACGCTCGTGTCCGCAAGTTTTACCATCTCTTTGACAGGAATATCCATGTCTGAACTGACCAAGTCTGAGATCGTTGCCAAGTTCCAGCGCGCCGAAGGCGACACTGGCTCTCCCGAGGTCCAGGTGGCCCTTCTTACGGCCCGCATCAATCACCTCACGGATCACTTCAAGGTCCACGCCAAGGATCATCACAGCCGCCGCGGCCTGCTCCGCATGGTTTCGCGCCGCCGCAAGCTCCTTGACTACCTGAAGCGCACCGATCTTAACGCCTACCGCAAGCTGATCGACACGCTCAATCTGCGCAAGTAAGCTCGAAGAGATTCTCAAGACAACGGCCTGCCGATTTCGACAGGCCGTCGTCCTATCTGCCAACCCCGTCTGATCGTTGACGAAAACCTCTCATTCTCCTGCCTTCCACCCCAAGCGCGTTGCGATTTGAGCACTTACTTTTCTCAAGCCGTGAATGCTCAAACCGCAGCGTGCCGGCGATTCGAATCCGAACCGCCGGCGAAAGCGGGAAGAAATGGAACGTCAGCGAAAAGACATCCTCCCAGAGAAAATAAGGAAGCATTACTCATGACGATGTTCAATAAAGCAACGCAGTCCTTCCGGTTCGGTAATCACGACGTCACGCTTGAAACCGGCGAAATCGCCCGTCAGGCAACCGGCGCCGTCGTCTGCCGCATGGACGACACCGTGGTTCTCGCCACCGTCGTCTGCAAGAAGGAAGCCAAGCCCGGTCAGGACTTCTTCCCGCTCACCGTCGACTACATTGAAAAGACCTACGCGGCTGGCCGCATCCCCGGCGGCTTCTTCAAGCGCGAAGGGCGTCCCTCTGAAAAGGAAACGCTCACGAGCCGCCTCATTGATCGCCCGATCCGCCCGCTCTTCCCGGACGGATTCTTCAATGAAGTCCAGGTCATCATTCACGTTCTCTCCGCCGACCCGCAGGTTGATCCGGACATCCCCGCGATGATCGGCACCTCCGCCGCTCTCGCCGTCTCCGGCATTCCCTTCCGCGGCCCGATCGGCGCCTGCCGCGTGGGCTACATCAACGACCAGTTCGTTCTCAACCCCACCACCGAAGAGCTGAAGACCTCGCGCCTCGACCTCGTCGTCGCCGGCACGGAACGCGCGGTGCTCATGGTTGAATCCGAAGCCGACATCCTTCCCGAGAAGACGATGCTCGACGCCGTGATGTTCGGCCACCGCGAAATGCAGACCGCCATCAAGGCGATCAACGAACTCGTCGCGAAGGCCGGCAAGCCCGCCTGGGATTGGCAGCCGCCCGCCCGCAATGAGGCGCTCATCGCCCGCGTGACCGAGATCTCCAACGAAGGCCTCCACGCCGCCTATGCGATCCGCTCCAAGCAGGCCCGCAACGACAAGCTCCGCGAAGTCTATGAACTCGTCGAGAAGACGCTCGCCGCCGACGCTGAAGCCGCCGGCACCGAAGCGCCCGACATGAACGAAGTTCACGGCATCCTCTTCGAGCTCGAGGCCCACCTCGTCCGCTCCCAGATTCTCGCCGGCGAACCCCGCATCGACGGCCGCGATACCCGCACGGTCCGCCCGATCGAAATTCGTCAGGGCGTGCTTCCGCGCACCCACGGCTCCGCCCTCTTCACCCGCGGCGAAACCCAGGCGCTCGTCACGACGACTCTCGGCACGAAGCAGGACGAGCAGATCATCGACGGTCTCTGCGAAGAATCGCACGACCGCTTCATGCTCCACTACAACATGCCCCCGTTCGCCACGGGCGAAACGGGCCGCGTCGGCTCCCCGAAGCGCCGCGAAATCGGCCACGGCCGTCTCGCCAAGCGCGCCCTGAAGGCGGTTCTGCCCTCTGCTGAAGACTTCCAGTACACGATCCGCGTCGTTTCTGAAATCTGCGAATCGAACGGCTCCTCCTCGATGGCTTCCGTCTGTGGCGGCTGCCTCTCGATGCTCGATGCCGGCGTTCCGCTGAAGGACTACGTTGCCGGCGTCGCGATGGGCCTCATCAAGGAAGGCAACCGCTTTGCCGTCCTCACCGACATTCTCGGCGACGAGGATCACCTGGGCGACATGGACTTCAAGGTTGCCGGCACGGAAAACGGCGTGACGGCGCTTCAGATGGACATCAAGATCGAAGGCATCACGGCTGAAATCATGCAGGCTGCCCTCGCGCAGGCGCATGAAGGCCGTCAGCACATCCTCGGCCGCATGCACGACATGGCGGGCGGCGGCGCGAAGGAGCTCTCCGACTTTGCTCCGCGCATGGTCTCCTTCAAGATCAATCCGGAAAAGATCCGCGACGTGATCGGCAAGGGCGGCTCCGTGATCCGCGCGCTCACCGAAGAAACCGGCACGACCATCAATGTTGAGGACGACGGCACCGTCACGATCTCCTCGCCCGACATGGCCCGCGTTGCTGCTGCCCGTAAGCGCATCGAGGACATCACGGCAGAAGTTGAAGCCGGCCAGATCTACGAAGGCACGGTTACGCGCCTCCTCGACTTCGGCGCCATCGTTCAGCTCCTTCCGGGCAAGGACGGTCTCCTCCACATCAGCCAGATCGCCAACGAGCGCGTCAACGCCGTTTCCGACTACCTGAAGGAAGGCCAGAAGGTCCGCGTCAAGGTTATTGAAGCCGACGAGAAGGGCCGCGTTCGTCTTTCCATGAAGGCGCTCCTGCGCGACGAAGGCGCTCAGCAGCAGTAACGTTTGAGCCCGGCGGGAAAACGGTTTTTTCATCGTTCTTCCCGCCCCAAATGCCTGTAGCGCTTTTGCTTCAAGCCGGCCCTGCGTCTGTCCAAGGACGCACGCCGGCTTTTCCACGCATAAGATCCGTCAGAGGCAAAGAAGTTAGAATCATTCTTTGCACCTGCGGAATCCGGGAATTTTTCCCGCTTTAGAGAGATTACGAATACTTCATGCGCGAACGAATCGTCATAGCCAACTGGAAGATGAACGGCAGTCTGGAAGCCAATGCCCTCTGGGTTAAAAACTTCCTTGCGGAACCTGTGCGCCTTTCCTGCCGCACGGTTGTCTGCGCGCCCTTCATTTATCTTCCCGGGCTCACCGAAGCCTGCCGGGACACCTCGATTGAAATCGGCGCCGAAGACGTGAATGAAAATTCATCCGGCGCCTTCACGGGCGAAGTCTCTGCGGCGATGCTCGCGGACTTCGGCATCCGGTTCGCCATCGTCGGCCACTCCGAAAGAAGGCGCCTTTACGGCGAAACGGACAACCGCGTCGCCATGAAGGCCGTTACGCTCGTGAAGAACGGCATCCGCCCCGTCATCTGCGTGGGCGAAACGCTTGAGGAACGCGAGCGCGGAGAGACGCCCGCCGTCATTCTCCGTCAGCTCAATGCCGTCCTCGCTGTTCTGAAACCCGAAAGCATCGGCGCAATTGCCTATGAACCCGTCTGGGCCATCGGCACGGGCAGGTCTGCTGATCCGGCAACGGCTCAGACCGTGCATGCTGGCATCCGCGCGCGCCTCGTGCAGGCGGCTCCGGGAGCGGGCAAGCTCACACCGATTCTTTACGGCGGCAGCGTCACGCCCGAAAATGCGGCTTTGCTCTTTGCCGAAGCCGACATTGACGGCGCGCTTGTCGGCGGTGCCTCTCTCAACGCACAGAGCTTCTACAGCATCGGCGAGGCGCTCTCTGCGGCCAGACCCTGATTTCACCCCACTTTTTTCCAAGCATTAAAGGTTTAGAGAACCATGCACTTCCTGCTCAGCATTGCGCTTGTTCTGCAGATCATCTCAGCCGTCGTCGTCATCGTCCTCGTGCTGATGCAGCACGGCAAGGGCGCCGATCTCGGCGCAGCCTTCGGCAGCGGCGCCTCCGGCTCCGTCTTCGGCGCCACAGGCAGCGCGAACTTCCTCTCGCGCTCAACCGCCATTGCCGCAACGGTCTTCTTCTGCTCCACCATTGCGCTTACGCTCGCCTCCGGCGCCTTCAACAAGCGCGCCTCCGTCCCCCAGGGCGGCGTCCTTTCGACGGTCGAGCAACCAGCATCCCAAGAACAGGGGATGCCCAACAATCAAAATAATGCCCCCGTCAATCAAATTCCGAGGTAGAATTCTTTTCCTCTGCTGATGAACACCTCAGTTCAAAAACAAATCAGCAGAGAACAACTTGAAGGGCCGCGGTCGTGGCGAAATTGGTAGACGCACTACTTTGAGGGGGTAGCGGAGCAATCCATATGAGTTCAAATCTCATCG
>CAKQON010000079.1 GCA_934255515.1 uncultured Sutterella sp. | reverse complement strand
TTAAGCAGCGGAAAGAGCACGCGGTTCCCGCCGACTGTATACCGTAGACATAACAAGAGGGCGGGAACTAAGGTTTAATTTCGTAAATCCATCGAGTTCAATTGCTATAGCAAAACCTTTTGCAGGATCATAAATTAGGAAATCAATGCGTCTGATTCACCCTTCACTATCGAGAAAAGGATATTGCGGGTAAACAGAATCCGGAGTCAGTTCCGGATTTGCGTCAGAATTTCTTTAACAAAACGAACCTCGAAATCAACCGGATGCTGCATTTCAGATGAGCGTCCGGCGATCCAGCTCTGCCAAGCCTCAATTCTGGAATTCAATTCCTGCTCTCAAATGCCCGAAACAAGATATGCCTTGCTTTTTGCGGTATTTCTCATGAATCGGTTAAGAAGTTCTTGATAGGTATTTTATGATAATTTGTAGACCTTTCGCCTATTCCACTACGAACCTCTGTCTGGTCATAAGACAACGGCCCGCCCCCAGACATAGGAACGAGCCGTTTCCAACGTAAAGCGGTCAGTCGCTCAAGGCATTACTTGATCACGCCGCAGGCAAGACGAGCACCGCCGCCGCCGAGCTTGGCGGGATGATCATGGAAGTTGTCGCCGCCGACATGGACCATGATGGCGTGGCCCTTGAGCTCTTCAACGCTCTTCAACTTCGGAGCGAGAACCGGCGTCACAGCCGTACCGTCCGCCGCAACGTAGAGGGACGGCAGATCACCCTTATGACCGTTGTTGTCCCAGGGGAAGGAGTGAACGCCCTTCTTTTCGGGATCCCAGTGACCGCCTGCCTTCATCGCGAGGCCCGCATCAGTCGCACCGCAGTCCGGGTTCTGGTGCACATGGAATCCGTGCATGCCGGGCGTGAGCCCCTTGAGGTTCGGGTAGAAAACGACGCCGTAGGGAGTATTGACCGCAACCACCTGGCCGACGGCCGTGTTGCCATCCTTGCCGAGGAGGTCGACATTGACGACAACCTTCTCCTTGGCAGACATCGGATCGTAGAGCTTCGTCCGATCAGCGTCAGCGTGGGCGAGACCAGCAACGGTAGCTGCCGCGCAGAGAACGAGCACTTTGAAAGTGTTCTTCATAGGAATTTCCTTTGTTGGGTTCGGCGCGCATTTTCAGGAAACGCGCCTGAATAGGTGCAGACAATTTATCACGTTCATTCGATTGATTTCAGCTTAATCCCATCACGCTCAGTAAGAATGATTCTAAAAATGCAACGAAATCTATCCGCCTCAAGCCGGATGCTTTCTGAAACTTCTTCGGAAAGACGACGGGCCTCATGCCTTTTAAAATTTCTTCTTCACGCTTGAGATCAGATCCTCCGCAGAGGCGCCTTGAGGCGCAGCGCGGAGTCCTGCCATAAGGATCACCCCACATGAAGCAGCTTCTCCTTCTTCTATCCTTCTGCGCCGCCGGCGCCTACTCTCTTTCTGCCGGAGCCGCCGTCACCGCGGAATCCTGCTCCCTCTCCCACATCAAGCAGGTGGCCGACGAAGAGGGCCTCAACAAGGCCCGCACGCTTTCGGCGGACTGCATCCAGAAGGGCTACCTCACGACTAAGGAAGCGATTCAGCGCGGCTGGGCAACCGCGAAGGAAGAAAGCAGCGACGGTTATGACGACGCGAAGCGCACTGCGAAGGAAGGCTATGAAGCCGCAAAGGACGGCGCCGTCAGGACTTACGATGCAGCGAAGGAAGGACTGAGCGCCTTCGGAGCCGCCTTCAAGAAAGAGTTCTCGAAGGACTGAGCCCGAAAAAGTTTAAAATCCTGCCCGACCTTCAACTGAGGCCCGGCGATCCGGCAGTTCGTAAATTCCCGGATGCCCTGTTTCATTTCGCTTCAAAAAAGCTCAAGGAGTTCACCCCATGACTGCATTCACGAAGGAGCAGTACATCGAAGAAATGGTTGCGACCCGCCGCAAGATCCATCAGATGCCTGAAGAAGGCTGGACGGAATTCGAAACGAGCTGGCTGATTACGGAGCGTCTGCGCTCACTCGGCCTCAAGCCTCTCCTCGGTCTCAAGGTCATCAATCCCGATGCCGTCATGGGCCGCGACCCGAAGCTCGTCGCCGAAGCGATTGAACGCGCCAAGGCTCACGGCGTGCCGCAGTCCTTCATTGATGAAACGGAAGGCTACACGGGCGTCGTCGCCGTCATCGACACGGGCCGTCCGGGGCCCGTCACCGCGTTCCGCGCCGACATGGACTGCGTCGTTGTTTCTGAATCCGATTCGAAGGACCACGTTCCCACCGCCTGCGGCTTTGCCTCGAAGCACCCGGGCTTCATGCATGCCTGCGGTCATGACTCGCACTCCTCGATCGCGCTCGAGGTCTGCCGCTGGCTCGTTGACCACAAGGACGAACTGAAGGGCAAGTTCAAGGTCCTCTTCCAGCCCGCTGAGGAAGGCGTCCGAGGCGGCAACGCCATGGCTGCCTCCGGCATCGTCGACGACTGCGACTACCTGATCGGCGGCCACGTCGGCACCTTTGCAAAGTTGGGCGAAGTCGGCCTCATGACGGGCGGTTTCCTCGCCTCGACAAAGATCGACGTTCACTTCCACGGCCGTCCCTCGCACGCGGGCTCCGACCCTGAAAAGGGCAGAAGCGCCCTCATGGCCGCCTGCGCCGCTGCAATGATGATGCAGGGCATTCCGAGAAGCGGCGAAGGCGTCACGCGCATTGCCGTCGGCAAGCTCAATGCCGGCGAAGGCCGCAACGTCACGCCGGTTCACGCCGACATGCAGCTCGAAGTCCGCGGCGCCACGGGCGAAGTGAACGAATACATGGTTCAGAACGTCCGCAACATCGTCGAAGGCGTCAAGCGCGCCTACGAAGTTGAAGGCGAAATCGTGAAGGCTGGCGAAGCCACGACGCTTAACGTCTGCCCGGACCTCATCGACATGGTCGAGGAGGAAGCGAAGAAGATCGAAGGCGTCAAGCGCACCTTCCGCGAAGACAAGCCTGCCGGCTCTGAAGACTGCACGGTTCTCATCAAGCGCGTCGTCGACCACGGCGGCAAGGCGGCCTATTTCATGTTCGGCTGCAACCATCACGGTCATCACCGCGCCGACTTCGAAATTCAGGATGAGACGAGCATGCCGATCGGCTTTGAGGTCTTCTGCCGCATGGCGAAGCGCCTGAACAGCATCTGACCAGATCCCCTGACAACCCGGGGCTCCCCGGAACCTTCTCATCCCGGGGAGCCCGGTTCATTGACGAAGGCCGTCCGCCGTCGGCTTCTCTTCCCGAGAATCCGGCGTGAACGGCCTTTATCATTTCTGCACTGCAAGCGCTTTTTCCAATTTCAACGCAAAGGATTCCCACAAAATGGCTCCCAGAAGACAATACGGCACCACCTGGTGGGGCGCAGAATGGCTGCGCGCCCTCGAGCGCGTCGATAACGCCAATCGTCTTCCCCGCGGGAAAACATATGCCAATACGGGGCGCGTGATTGAAACGAAGTTCAATGTCCCCAACCTTCGCATCGAAGCGCTCGTTGACGGCTCCGCCTACTATCCCTATGAGGTGGAGGTCGGGATGAAGCCCGTCCCCGCGAAGAGCGTGAAGCGCCTGGCGGACGCCATTGCCGCGGACCCCGACATCGTCGCGGGGCTCCTTGACGGGGAGCTCCCGAAGGAAATCGCGCCTCTTTGCGAAAAGCTCGGGATTGAGCTTTTCCCGGGAAGCTGGCGTGCGATGCTCCTTTCCTGCTCCTGCCCGGATTCGGCGCGAGTCTGCAAGCACATCGCGGCGGTCTTCTACATCATTGCCGACAGGATCGACCTCGATCCCTTCTTCATCTTTGAATTCCGTGGCATTCACCTCAAGGAGGAGCTCAAGGCCCGCGGGATAAATCTCGGGGGCGCCGTGACGGTAAAGCCGCTTTCTCCCGAGGCACTCCTCCGTCGCGCCTCGGAGAGCTTTCCCGCGGCCGACTCCGGGTCAGACGAAGTCTCCGACGACGATCGCGCGCGGATTGAATCCGAAGCGCTCGCACGGCTTCGCACGCTCTCCCTCTCCGGGCTCCCCGATCTCGCCGATGTGATGCTCGGGCTCTACCCGAAGACAACTCCCATCTCTTCGAACAAGGACTGCAGCGACTACCTGGATGCGCTCTGGAAGAGTGCCAGAAAGACGCTTTCCGCCATTGAAAAACGCGCAGCTCAGAACGAACTCGCGGCTTCTGAAGGAGGGCTTCTCACCGCTCCCCGTGCGCTTTCGACCCTCTGCGGACGGATAACGGAGGGGCTCGGCGAAGAATATCCGGAGCTCAGCACCCCGGGCGCACGGGTTCTGCTCGGGTTCGGGCAGGACGGCATGGAGCGAACGCTCGAGATTTTGCTTCCGTCCGCGGACGGGAAAAAGCCGAAGGCCGTTTCGCTTCCGCTCGAAGGTTTCTTCCCGGCGATCCGCATAACGAGCGCCCGCGAGGCCGAAGCCCTTCCGGCGGAATTTGAATGCTGGCGGGAAATTTCGCGCCTTGCCGCAGAGCTCCTTAAGCTCGGCGCCATCGTTCCGGCTGTTACCGAATCCCCGAAAATCAAGTCGCCCGCGCCCCGCGTCTGGTGGCTCCCGGCGCTCCGCGACGCAGCCGTTCGGCGCGCCGTCACGGAACTCGCGCTCGGCATCTCCCCCTGGGCAAAGAGCATGATTTCCGCGAAGGCGCTCAAACTCTTCCCGGAAGCTGAAAAGTCGCCCTTTGCCGCCGCGATTCTTCTCCTTTCCGCCGCCATTGCCGGATTCCTCAGGAACACCATCGGGAACTATCCGAAGCTCGCCGACCGCGAGGACATTCTCGACTTTGCGATTTCGGGGCTCAACCTCACGCCGCTCGACGGCCGCACGGCGCCCGACGCCGGCATCGTCCTCGCCCGGGCGCTCGCGCCCTTTGCGCTCGGAGACGTCTATCCGTGGCTCCCGGTGCTCACCGTCCGCACCGCGAAGGAAAGCAAAATCAAGCTCAATTTCGGCATCATCGGCCGCAATGCCGACATTCGGGCCGCAGCGGAAAAGGAGCTCAATTCGCCCGAAGATGAGGGAGTGCTCGAAGCTGCGGACGCGCCGAACGAAAAAGCCCTTGCCGAGAGCCCCGTCCCCACCGAGCGGCCCCTCATGCTTTCGCGCCTCATCAAGGAGCCTCGCTACGCCGCTCACCGCTATGCGGCGCTCACTGTTCTCAAAACGCTCAGCGCGGGCGCGCCTGTGCTCGAAACAATCCGCTCGTCGAAGGGCAGGCCCGCCACCCTCGAGATGGAGGACCTCAGGGACTTTCTCTTTGAGACGGCTCCCTACCTCACGATGCTCGGCGTCACGCTGATGCTCCCGGCCTCGATGAGAAAACTCCTCCGGCCTCGGCTCACCGCTTCTGCCGGCGCGGGCGAAGGCTTCTCGAAGAGTCTGCTCGCGAAGAACGCGATCGGCGAATTCAACTGGAAAGCCGCCATCGGCAATCGGGAGATGACGGCCGAGGAGTTCCTGAAGCTCGCCGAAGCCCACCGGGGCGAAGTCATTCAGATCGACGACGACTTCGTCTACCTCGACCCAGCGGAAATCGACCTCATCCGCCGCACGTTTGACAATCCGCCTGAACTCTCAGCGCTCGAAAAAATGCGCGCTGTGCTCACGGGCGAATATGAAGGCGCCCCCGTGGAGGTGTCTCCTGAAGTGCGGGAGGCGCTCAGACACATCACCGATGTCGAGGAGGTTCCGCCTCCGAAGGGCCTCAACGCGGCGCTTCGCCCCTACCAGGAGCGCGGCTACTCGTGGCTCATGAAGAACCTCTCCCTCGGACTCGGCTCCCTCATTGCCGACGACATGGGTCTCGGAAAAACCCTTCAGGTCATTTCCGCCATTCTGGAACTCAGGAACCGGGGAGACCTTAAAGCCCGCAAGGTGCTCGCCGTCCTTCCGACCACGCTCATCACGAACTGGACGCGTGAAATCGCAAAGTTCGCTCCGGCCCTCACCGTCGGCACCTACTACGGCGCCGACAGGAAGCTCCCCGCTCCGGAAGAGGCGCCCGACGTGCTTCTCACGAGCTACGGAACATTGCGGCGCGACTATGAGGTGCTCTCCTCCGTCCGCTGGAAGCTTCTCGTCCTCGATGAGGCGCAGGCGATCAAGAATATTTCCACCGCGCAGACCGCCGCCGTGCGTGGCATCAGGGCCGATCAGGTAATCGCCATGACGGGTACGCCCGTCGAAAACCGCCTGATGGAATACTGGTCGATTTTCTCGGCCGTGCAGCCGAAGCTCCTCGGTACGCAGAAGGAATTCGCCAAAACCTTTGCCGAACCCATTGAGGGCGACCGCGATCAGCAGGCGGCGGAAGCCTTCCGGCGCCTTACCGCGCCCTTCATGCTGCGGCGCCTCAAGACCGACAAGTCGATTATTGCGGATCTTCCGGAAAAGAATACGGCAGACCACTATGCACTCATGCGCACCGAACAGGCGGCGCTTTATGCGGCAACGCTCCAGAAGCTCATGGAGAAAATCCGCGAGGCCGAGGAAGCTCCCGACGCCTCTTCGCCCTCGGGCCGCATGGCGCGCCGCGGCCTTGTCCTCAAGCTCATCACGAGCTTGAAGCAAATCTGCAATTCCCCGTCGCAGTATTCGAAGACGGAAGCGCTTCGTCCGGATTCCGGCAAGGCCGACGCGATGCTCGAGATTCTCGGTCAGTGTCTCGAAGCCGACCGCAAGGTGCTCATCTTCACGCAGTACCGCGAGATGGGCGAGCGACTTCAGGAGTGGATCGAAGCCGCAACGGGCGAGCGTCCCGACTTCCTCCACGGCGGCGTCTCGAGAACTGAACGCATGAAGATGGTGGACCGCTTCCAGACTGACCGCACGGCGCGAATCTTCATTCTTTCGCTCAAGGCGGGCGGCACGGGCCTCAATCTGACAGCGGCTTCTGCCGCCATCCATTACGACCTCTGGTGGAACCCGGCCGTCGAAGCGCAGGCAACCGACCGCGCCTTCCGCATCGGGCAGCGCAGGGATGTTCTGGTTTACCGGCTCATCACGGCCGGGTCCTTTGAAGAGAAGATCAACGACATGCTCGCCTCCAAGCGCGACCTCGCGGACCTCACCGTTGCGGCGGGAGAATCCTGGATCGGAGATCTGCCGACGAAGGAACTCAACCGCATTTTTGCGCTTTCCTGAAGCCAAACGCCCGGATGAGCGGCCGGAAGGGAAACGCTTTCCGGAAAGACTCCGGCAAGCCTGACTGCAGCCAAACGCTCTGCAGCCGGGCTTCCCGGACTGAATCGGGAGCCTTACTCGGGCCGCGCCATGCGGATTTCGACGCGGCGGTCGGGCTGCAGGCAGTTGATCGCTTCCTGGTTCCAGAGTCCTTTGCAGGCGGCGCTCCGACAACCGGTCGTTGTATTCATACGTGCCGATGCGGTCCGTATGCGCGGCAATCGAGAAGCGGATGTGAAACTGGTCGATGATCTTCCTTCGCGAGCACCTGGGCGACATGATGGATTTCCGCGACGCCTTCGGGCTTCAGAACGTGCTTATCGAACGCCAAGAGCGTGTCGGCTGAAAGCGTGAAGTCGAGGCACGGCGTTTGACTTCCTCCTCGCCCTGAAGGACGAGGATTCCTGAATACGATTAACTCGTACTCCGGGTGGTTCCCGCTGATG
>CAKQON010000078.1 GCA_934255515.1 uncultured Sutterella sp. | reverse complement strand
CTTTCCTTTGCCCCCCAGATCGCCTCGGCTTTTTTTGACAACATCAGCATCGTCGCAGCATCGGCTAATGCCTTGTCACAAGGAAAATCACGGATGAGATGGTGAGCGAGATGAGAACGCTCGCTGTGCGCGCCGACGTCCTCACGCCCAACCTCACCGAACTCTTCGCGCTTTTGGGCGATCCTTTCCGCCCGGAATGCACTGACGACGAATTGAAGGCCGCCATCACGGAACTCGCGAACTCCGGCCCCGACATCGTCATCATCACCGGCGTTCCGGTGCAGGGAAAGCCCAATCTCACATCGGTCATTGCAAGAAGCCGCACGGACGGCCGCCCCTGGAAAGTCACCTGTCCCTACCTCCCGGCGCACTATCCCGGCACAGGAGACGCCTTCACGAGCGTCATCACGGGAAGCCTCCTTCAGGGCGACAGCCTACCGATAGCGCT
Organism: uncultured Sutterella sp.; assembly: GCA_934255515.1. Lineage (GTDB taxonomy): Bacteria > Pseudomonadota > Gammaproteobacteria > Burkholderiales > Burkholderiaceae_F > Sutterella. The sequence continues at coordinate 7,401 of CAKQON010000078.1, read as the reverse complement.
CGACCGAGCGGCGCAGTTCATCCTGCAGGGAATCCGCGCTACCTTCGGCTACCAGACAGACAACCGCGAGGGGATTCTGCTCGAGCACGTGCTTCAGAACCTGTCGCTCCCGATTCAATCGGCCACTTACGAACTCGTTTGAGGAAGGCGCTTCAAACGAAAAGAAAAGCCTCATGCAGCACCCGCCCGCAGAAGCGGAAGCTGCATGAGGCCAGAGACTCAGACTTCTATGAAGTGCAATCAGGCGGCAAGACGATTTCTCGCGATCGTCACCCAGATGGCCGCACCCGTTGCGAGCACGCGGTCGTCGAAGTCAAAGCACGGATTGTGCAGATTCTTCGCTCCGTAGGGCGCCTGGCCGCCCAGGAAGCAGTAGGCCCCGGGAACCTCCTGGGTGAGGTAGGAGAAGTCTTCGCTCGCCATCTGAGGCAGCTCCGCAAAGTCCGCATTGGCGTCGCCCACCACTTCGCGCGCAGCAGCGAGATAGGCGTCCGAAAGCTTCGGGTCGCTCATGAGAACCGCCGCGATCTGATCAAACTCCACTTTGGCTGTGACGCCGCAGGAGATGGCGATGTGTTCAGCTACTTCGCAGATGCGATTTCTCAGAAGATCGCCCGTTTCATTCGAGAAGAAGCGCGTGCAGCCGCCGATTTCAGCCGTTTCCGGAATGACGTTTAATGCTGACCCCGTATGGATCTTCGTTACCGAAATCACTGCTGGGTCAAGCGGCGCAATGTTTCTCGAAGCGATCTGCTGGAGAGCCGTCACAAGGAGCGACGCCGCGAGAACCGGGTCGGCCGAAAGCTGAGGGGCAGACGCGTGCGAGCCCCGGCCCTTCAGGTGAATGCTGAAGAAGTCCTGACCCGCCATCGTAGCGCCGTGGCGGCAGCGGACCTGTCCCACGGGGACATCGGTCCAGTTGTGCATGCCGTAGATTTCGTCGCAGGGGAAGCGCTTGAAGAGCCCGTCCTTCATCATCTCAAGCGCGCCGCCCGCACCTTCCTCGCCCGGCTGGAAGATGAGAACGATTGTGCCCCTGAAGTCGCGATGCTGAGAGAGGTATTGGGCAGCCGCAAGAAGCATCGTCATATGGCCGTCGTGGCCGCAGCCGTGCATCTTGCCCTGATTCTGGGACTTCCATTCGCAGCGTCCTTCCTCAGGCATCGAGAGCGCATCCATATCGCTTCTGAGCGCAATCGTGCGGCCGGGACCGAGATTCCCGTAAATCACGCCGACAACGCCCGTGCGGCCGACATGTTCCGTCACCTCAATACCCCAGCTTTTGAGCTTTTCCGCGACGACGCCAGAGGTCCAGACCTCCTCGAGACCGAGTTCAGGATGGCGGTGAAACTCGTGACGCCACTTTGCATATTCCGCTTCGTGCGAACGAAGTTCCTCAAGCACTGACATTTTTTGGATTCCCTTCTATGAGAAATGCCCGGGGAATTTGATTCCGCTCCCGGGCAATGAAAATTGTGGTCTTTAAAGACGCTCAGCGAACGATGCGCGGAGGCCTTGCAAGCCTTGCCATCGAGGAGTCGTCGGGCTCCTCTGCGCCTGCCGACTCGTAGGGCGTATCGTCCTCGTCGTCTTCGCTCACGATCCGGTCGGCAATTTTGAGGAATGGCGGCACGAGCGATTCCGTGCCGTCGTCTTCCATTGCCTCAAGCTCCGACTCCGTCGGTTCATGGACATCGAGGACCTTTACGGCAAACTGCAGGCCGATGCCGGCGAGCGGGTGATTGGCTTCAAGCACCACCATGCCTTCAGCGATATCCGTCACGCGCCACGTGCGCCCGTCGGGGGCTTCTCCCGGCACTTCATCAACGACTGTTCCGGGTTCAAGCACCTCCGGATGCGCAAAATTCTCTGCGGGAATCAGCTTGATCGCTTCCGCGTCGTATTCGCCGAAGGCATCCTCGGGTTCGAGATGGATCGAAAAGCCTTCACCGGCGAAGCGCCCTTCAAGAGCCGCCTCGAGCTTCGGGAAAATATCGCCGTTACCGTGGAGATAGACAATCCCCTCCGGGGGCGTTTCTTCGAGGGTCTTTCCCGTCATGTCGGCCATCAGGACCGAGAGTGTGACGAGCATGCCTTTGCGAATGCTTTCTGCCATAAGAATCTATTGCAAAACAAAAATGAGTTGGAAATCAGTTGCGCTCAAACGCAAGCTTCATGCCGAAAAGTATGAGCACGGCGCCCGTCGTGCGATTGAGCCAGCGCCGGAACGAGGGGCGCTCGAAAACCGGCCGGATTTTCTCCATCAGTAGAACAAGGACCGTAAGCCAGAGGATGCCGAGCACCGACCACGTGAGCCCTAAAAGCGCAAGCTGAGGGGCCGCAGGGAGCTTCGGATCGATGAACTGCGGGAAGAACGTGAGGACGAAGACCACAACCTTCGGGTTGAGGAGATTGCAGAAAAGGCCGCTTCTGAAAGATGCGAGCCCCGTCCTCCTCGATTCCTCAACGGCAACCATTTTTTTGGCCGCATTCGGAACCTCAAGCTTCTTCTGAAAGGACTCCCGGATCGCCCCGATGCCGAGCCAGAAAAGATAGACGGCGCCCGCCCACTTGAGAATGTTGAAGAGTTCCTCGCTTCCTATGATGAGCGCAGAAATGCCGAGAATGGCGGCGGTGGTATGAACCGCCACGCCCAGATTGACGCCGAGAAGACAAAGAATTCCCGCCCGGCGTCCGTGCACGAGGGTCGTTCTTACCGTAATGGCGAAATCCGGCCCGGGAAGGAGCGTAATCACAACCACCGCCGGGATGAAAAGCAGGTAATCGTTCCAGTTGATCACAGCGAACAATCCTTCTTCCAGACAAGTTCAGCTTCCCTCGCTCCCGGGAGGAAGAGTCCGGCAGCGAGCACGAGAAGATTAACGAGCGGAATTCCGACAAGAAGCGCCCAGCCGCCCGAAATCCCGCAGTCGTGGCAGCGCCTTGCAGTCAGAACAAAGAGCGCGAAGGACCAGAATCCGGAAGCCCAGCTATAGACCATGGCAATGCGCAAAAGCGCCTTGTCCGAGATCCACTCGGCGTCCGCTATGGGATCCATCAGCATCCAGGCTGCTGCCCCCAGGGACGCCCAGATGATGAGGCCCCGGGCAAAGGCAGCGCGGTCGGCGCGAACCTGGGGATTGAAAACGCGCAGAAAAAAGAGCCCCAGCCAGGCAAACGTGGATACTGCCGGCATCAGGCCGGAACCCGCTCGATCAAGTACTGCGCAACGATCCATCTGAGGCACGCTCCCTCAGAGCATCAGAATCCGACGCTTCCAGAGTTCAAATTCCTCTGCGGTGATTATCTCTTTTGCAAGAAGACGGCGGATTTTCTCAATCGCCTGAGCCTTTACCTGAGTCTGGAGCGCACAGGAAAGCTGCGGAATATCGATGGCGGCCTGCCGGTAAATGAGGCCGCAGGGGGAAGTGTCTGAGAGCGGACCCGGAGTCTCCCTAGCGGATTCTCCGGACGCCGCCCCGGGAGCCCCCTCGGCCCGGGCTGCCGCCCAGGCTTCATTGAGTTCCGCCTCGGTATGAAGACCGAAGGTATTGAGGACCTTCGTCATGAAGGAAGCCATGGCGGAACGCTCCTCTCTCAGCGGAGCTGCTCGGCGAGAAGGCCGAGGATGTTGGGCGCGACGCCCGTCGTATCCTCTCCGCCGTCCGGCCCCTGAACGGTCACGCGCGTCTCAGCGCCTTCGCCCGAAAGGTGAATGCGGTAGTTGGGCGCGGCGATGACGGCGTCGGAGCTGAAGAGGTTCGTGAAGAACCCGCGCTTTTCCTTCTGAGCGGCTTCATAAGCCGGATCGAGGTAGCGGACGAGGAACCAGCCGGCAGTGCGGTCGCGGTCGACCTGCTCGAAGCCCATACGGTCAAGCACGAGGCCCATGCGGCGCCAGGCCTGGTCGAAATTGTCCGTCAGAACCACAGCGGCGGCCTTGCCGTCAGCACCGTTCACAATGCGGGCGCGGGTAGCGGCGGGCTCAACCTTGAACTGCTGCGCGAGCTCCTTCTGAGCGTCGGCTTCAGCCTCAACGGAGGCATCGGGATTGAATTCGGCATCAATGCGCAGCGCCAGGCGCTGAAGCATTTCCGCTTCCATCGTCGGATCCGTGGGACCCGGCTGCCAGACGGTGCTTTCCTTATCAGCGCCCGTCACCACCTCGACCATCGAGCGGTGCGAGATGTAGATGTCGGTCGTGCCGTCGTCGTTGCGCTCCATACGGGTGCGGTACTGATCCCGTTCGCCCGTGGAGTACGCAAAGTCGATCACCTTGCCGATCGTGCGGCGGATGATGTCCTGCGGGAGCTTGGCTTTGTTTTCAGCCCATTCGGTTTCCATGTAACCCGTCTTCGGATTCTGCTCGCGAACCACGAGACCGACGGACGGCCAGAAGTCCTGCACCACTGCCCAGAGCTGCTCGGGCGCGGCATTGACGCGCAGCCACCGGTCGCTACCTTCCTTCATCACCTTTGCGCGGACGGTGAGCGGAACAATCTTGGACGCGGTCGGCGCGTTCGCATCCGCCGCCTGACGGGCCTTCTCGGCCTCTGCGTTCGCGCTCACCACGCCCGGACGCGCGGGCACCTGGAAGCGGTTGTCATTCTGAATCGGCGTCAGATCGGGCGGAATTTCGAGATTCGCACGCGAGTTGGAGGACTCGTACTGAACCTTGTCGTCATTGAAGTCAATGCCGAGGAAGGTGCAGCCCGAAAGAGAGGCAATCGCCGCTGCAGCGGCGGCGAGGCGAAACGCGCGCATGGACATTCTTGTAATGGATTCCAGAAAAATCGTTTTTGCCTTCGGACAATTCCCGCAAAGGAACTTCGAAGGCGCTTGAAAGTCGAAAAATTTTATCAAAGCCGCGGGGCATCGAGGAGATTCAAAAGCGCCGTGGTGCAAATTGTTACGGCTAATCCTCAAAACCGGCAGGTTTCAGGAAGAGCCTTTGCTACCGGGCGCCGAGCGAAACCGCAAGCTTTTCAATCGGTCCGGGCTTCATCCAGACGATGCGCTCCACGCCGTAATCGAGCTCGGTCAATCCTTCCTCGAAGGCCGCGATCCTCACGCCCGCAGGCGCGAGCCTGAGAAGCTCGCCGGGAAGAAGATAGTGATCCGGCTTCCTCGGGCGCCCCCAGATGCGCGTATTCACTTCCGTGAAGGTCTCCATGATGAAGAGTCCTCCGGGGGCAAGGGACGCGAAGTAGTGGGGGAAATGAGGCCGGTGGAGGTAGTTCGTGACGATGATCGCGTCGAACTGATCTTCTCCATAAGGCCAGGGCTCGTTTTCAAGATCCCGGCATTCGAGCGTAAGACCGGGCGTGCCGTCGAGCGCTTCCACATGAGAGAGATCTATGTCGACCGCCGTCACCCGGCAGCCCTTCATGAGAAAGAGTCCCGTATGGCGGCCTTCGCCGCAGGCGAGATCAAGCACTCTCGCGCGGGCGGGAAGCTCGTCGGCAAAGCGCATCACCCAGGCGGATGGATAGCGCATGCAGTTTTCCTTCGGGTTCTTGCAGATCGTCATGATTGAGGATTCTCTTAAAGCACGAGATTGACGAGCCACTGCCCGAACATCAGGAAGGGACGCACGAAGAAGGTAAGTCCGCCCCCGACCATGAGGACGAGGAGAATGATCATGCCGTAGGGCTCGATCCGGTCGAGCTGCTCGCCCGCGCGCCCGGGGAGGAGCCCCCTCAGGATGCGCCCGCCGTCAAGCGGCGGAATCGGGATGAGATTGAAGGCCATGAGCATGAGATTGACTGAGATCCCCGCCGAGCAGACGGATAGCACGAACTTGTCGTAAATTCCGACGGCAACGCAGAGCTTCAGAAGAAGCGCCCAGATGATCATCTGAATCGCATTGGATCCTGGGCCGGCGATGGCAGTCAAAAGCATACCCTGACGCAGATTGCGGAAATTCCAGGGATTGATGGGAACGGGCTTCGCCCAGCCGAAAAGGAGGCCGCCTCCGCCCGTGAAGGCGGACATGAGGAGCAGCGCTCCCGGAATGGCGATGGTGCCCACGGGGTCGATGTGAGGGATGGGATTCAGCGTCACGCGGCCCATGCGCACGGCAGTCGGGTCGCCGCATTTCGATGCCGCCCAGCCGTGGGCGGATTCGTGAAGCGTGATCGCAAAAATGAGCGGGATAGCGTAGACGCAGACAAGCTGGATCGCGTGGTAGAAGCTGTCCATAGTGAGGCTTGATGAAGGTTCCTTGACGAGAGGAGAAATCTTAATGCAGGTTGCCCGCTGCTCCGCGCCGCGGGACACATCGGCACACGAATCTTTCCTGATCTTCAATTTTGGCTGAAAGCTTAGCCATGCTTCACTGCGTCCGGGCGTGACGCATGACTATTGAAGAATGATGAAGCCCGCAAAACATTCAAAGAGACTTCATCGATGGCATACGGATACAGCTCCTTCTACTACAACGCACCCAACGCGGCGCTCCGCGCCACTACCTTCATCGCCTCCTGGCTCAGGGTTCAATTCGGACTCGATGGCGTCGAAGCCTGGAAGCCTGGTTTTACGGTTTTCTCCGCTTTCGGGGAAACGTTCCGTTTTGAAGCACGCCGCCGCCGGCCAGAAAGGAACGACATGATCCGCACCGAGTGGATGCTCGAGCTCACTTCCTCTCAAGCTCCCAAGTGCGTGCTTGGGTTTGCCGCGGCCTCGCTGCTCGGATCCTCGTCTTTCTCTGTTTTTTACTCGGCCGACCTCTCCTATCCGGGAGCAGCCGCAATTCTTCGGAGCTACTACCGCTTCACCCGGGAATTCGCGCCCGGCCGAACCCTCTCTGAGGATTCCTTTTCTCCGCTCTGCGACCGGTTTGAATCACCGCTCCTTCCTTTTGAATCTCTGCCACTTCTGGAAGCGAGAGAAGTCATTCCCAACATTCCCTTCCTTCAATCTCTCAGAAACGATGTGAAGCGCCGCACCTTCGCGCTCGCCATGGAGATTCTCGAAGGCGTTCGCCGCGCCCGCCGTCGGGAGGAAGGCTTTCTCGACCGCAAGGCTGTAGAAGCGCTTGCACCCGGTTGCTATCGCAGAACGAATGAGGCGCCGCTTACGGAAGAAGAAAAGATCCGTCTCCTGAAAGCCGAAACCGAAAGGAGCCTTCTGCTGTCGCTCAGCACCGATGAGGCATTCCAGTGGCTCTCTTCGGGCGCTTCGGCAAAGGCCGCGCCCGCACCGCGCCTCAATCGAAAGATGCGCCGCGCGCTCGAAAAGAAAACCGCTCTTCCGAAGTCTGTTGATGCATCAGCTCCGAACGAAGCTCAGAATGCTCAGTCGGACACCGCGGCCTCTGAAGTGGTTGACTTCCTCCTCGCCCTGAAGGACGAGGATTCCTGAATACGATTAACTCGTACTCCGGGTGGTTCCCGCTGATGG
>CAKQON010000077.1 GCA_934255515.1 uncultured Sutterella sp. | reverse complement strand
CGCGAGGCACAAGAGCGGACTCTAGCCGCTTCGGCTGATTCGCATGCCTCGTAGTACAGAGAATTGGGAATCTCTTACTTGAATGATGCTCCCAAAATGCCGCTCTCAGGGAGATCTTCCTCAATTGAGGCGGCGGGATTTGCAATCGCCTGCGTTTTGCCGGCGTAGATGCCCGCCCAGCCGCGCACTCTCGCCTTCATTTCAGCGACGCCGAGGACCCCCATGGCGAAGCCCTTCCGCACGAGTTCACCGGGCACGAATTCGTCGTACTTCTCAAAGACCGGGATTTCTCCGGGATAGAGGAGCTCGAGCGGATCGCGAAGGTTTTCGGCCGCCTCATAGATCGCGCGGAAGAATTCCGCCGCGCCCGCCTTCATCCTGAGAAGAATGAAGTAAGGGCGCGAGGCGTCGAAGCTCTTCAATCCGATCCTTCGTGCCGCATGGAGGCGAATGAGGCGCTCGAGCGCAAGGAAAGGATAAGTCCCGAGCCAGGGCATCAGGCACCAGAGGCCTTCTCCCAAGGGAATGAGCGGCGTCTCCGTCGCCCGCGCGCGGAAGGCCGCGAGCCTTCCCTCGTGAAGGCGCTCGCGCGCGCCCTTCATGAGGTAGGGATAGTCGGCGTCGGAGCGGAGCACCGCGCACATCTTTTCCAGAATGTACGTATTGATGTCGCCCGGGCAGAGTCCGAAAAAGGCGGGAACGGTGCCTTCCACCCGCGAGCACCAGACGACGTGGCGCTTCAGGTCCACGTCCTCGACGCGCCAGACATGCCCCGCGATGGCGATTTTTTCCCCGGCAGGGGGCGGCCGCACGATGGTGCCGAGCTCCTCGGATTCGCATCGCACGGAAAACTCTTCATTTTCCTGAAAGACTGCGTAAAAACGGAAGCTCGCGAGTTGCCGCTCGCCCTGCAGTCCCACGATGAGGCCGCCCGTCTCGGTGCGCTCGACCTGGTCGCTTGCGAGAAGTCCCCTCAGAAGGACCTTGTAGTCGTCGGGCGAAATCCTGCGGAAAGCCGAGAGCGTAAGCACGCGGCCGGCGAGTTCGGCGGGCTTCATTTCGCCTTCGGACGCGAGCGTCATCATCGTCTGATGGTAGAGAAGGCTATAGGGAAGGCGGTCGAGCTTCGGCGGCTCCACCCAGCGGTCCCCGCGGTAGCACTCCACAACGGCAATTGCCTGCAGAAGCTTCCAGGGAATCGTTTCCGGAAGCATCGCCCGGGGTTCGGGTTCGTCCTCGCGGATCACGAACCACATTTCGGGCGGCTCGCCCCTGCGGCCCGTACGTCCGAGGCGCTGCAGGAACCCCGAAACCGTAAAGGGAGCATCGATCTGAAAGGCGCGCTCCAGACGCCCCACATCGATCCCGAGCTCGAGCGTTGCCGTCGTGCAGGTGGTGACGCGCTTCTCCTCATCCTTCATGAGCGCCTCGGCGTCCGACCGGATCGCGGTCGAGAGGTTCCCGTGGTGAATGGCGAAGCGGTCGGGCTCGTGCCGCAGCTCGCAGTACTTGTGCAGGGTCGAGGTCACGAACTCGCACTCTTCCCGGGAATTCGAGAAGACGAGGCACTTTCGCCCGCGCGTATGCTCGAAGATGTAGCCGATGCCGGGGTCCGCGCCGCCGGGTGCAAGGTCAGAGGCGCGCGAGAGCTCTTCCTTTTCCGCCGTGCCGGGATGCGCCACGGCGCGGGCATCGGAGGACACCTCCGTGACTGCAGCATCGGGCGCACGCTTTTCTTCACCCCCGGCCCAGAAATGCTCCATCGAGAGCCGCCAGCGCACCGGAGGCGAATCCACCTTCGGCACGAGGGCGGGGCGCTTTGAGCCGCTCCGCAGAAACTCCGCCGCAAGCGTCGTGTTGCCGATCGTGGCCGAGAGCCCGATGCGGCGGGGCTCCGTCCCCGCGAGGCGCGCGAGGCGCTCGATGAGGCACATGGTCTGAAGCCCCCGGTCGCTTCGCATGAGGGAGTGAATTTCATCAATCACGATGAAGCGGAGGTCGCCGAAAAGCGTCGGAATCATCGCGTGCTTTCTCAGAAGCATCGCTTCAAGCGACTCGGGCGTGATCTGCAGCACCCCCGAAGGGTGCTCGAGAAGCTTCTTCTTTCTGGACTGAGCGACGTCTCCGTGCCAGGACCAGACGGGAATGCCGCCTTCGGCGCAGAGGTCGGTCAGGCGCTCGAACTGGTCGTTGATGAGGGCCTTCAAAGGTGCGATGTAGAGCGCTCCCACGGAAGCGGAGGGATTTTCCGAAAGAAGCGTGAGGATCGGAAAAAAGGCGGCCTCGGTCTTCCCGGAAGCGGTTGATGCCGTAAGGAGCACGTGCGCATCGGTATTGAAGACTGCATCCCCGGCCGCCACCTGGATCCCGCGCAGGCGCTCCCAGCCGTTCCTGTAGATGAAGTCCTGCACGAAGGGCGCATAGCGGCTGAAGATGGACGGCATGACGTTTCCCTCTCACTCAGATGTCGAATTCCGCGAAGAGCTTTTCCTTATCCCCGTCCGCTTCCGCCTTCTCCGCGGGAACGAATTCATCGCTCCTGAAGAGCGTCTCCACCGTGAGGTCCGGATGCTGCATGAAGAGGTTGAGGGCCTCAATGAAGTCGCGGATGATTTCGCGGAGCGTCAGGTGGCTCGACGCTCCCTCGCGGTCGTATTCGATCTCGAGGAACCGCGCGAAATCCTTTTCGCCGAGCCTGCAGGGGTAGCCGTAAAGCCCGGCATGCATGTGCGCGAGCTTTTCAATGAGAACGAGAAGCTCCTCGGTCGTAAGGGGCTCGAGCCGGATGACGGGCGACATCAGATCCTGACGGCCTTCCTCGCTGAAGCGCCCCGAGGCAAGGCGGGAGCGGAGGGCCTCGTAGCTGAAGAGCCCCCTGCGCTGATCCTCAACCGCCTGGGGCGTCCCGCCCATCAGAATGCCGAGATAGCGCGCCCGGCCCTGAAGCGCGTCGTTGTAGATCGTGAGGACCTTTTCGTAGTTGTACTGGCGCGAAATGCTGTTGGGGATCTTGTAGAGATTGACGAGCTCGTCGATGAGAACGAGAAGCCCCGAGTAGCCCGCGCCCCGCAGAAAGAGCGCAAAGATCTTCACGAAGTCGTACCAGTTGTCGTCCGTGACGATGAGATTGACGCCGAGGTCGCGCTTCGCGTCGGCGCGGGTCGCGTATTCACCGCGGAGCCACTTGACGATATTGGCGCGAACTTCGTCCTCGCCCGCGGTCATCGCGCGGAAGTAGTTGACGAGAAGCGCCGAGAATTCATAGCCGTGCACGACTTCGCCGAGCTTTGCGATCTGCGCGAGGATGCGGCTCTCGCCCTGCGCGAGATAGGCGGGATTGCCCGGGAGAATGTTCTCTTCAGCGAGCCCTGCGCGGATCGCGCTCATCCAGCGCTCGAGAATAAGCGTGAGAGCCCCGCCCTCCGGCATCGTCTTCGTGGCGAGGTTCTGCATGAGCTCCTTATAGGTCGCGAGCCCCTGCCCCTTCGTCCCCTGAAGGCGGCGTTCGGGCGAGAGATCGGCGTCGGCCACCACGAACCCGCGGTCCATCGCATAGGCCCGTATCGTCTGGAGGAGAAAGCTCTTGCCGCTCCCGTAGCGGCCGGTAATGAAGCGCACCGAGGCGCCCCCTTCGCTCACGATCTCGATGTCGGACAAAAGCGCATCGATTTCCTTCTTGCGGCCTACGGCAATGTAGGGGAGTCCGATGCGCGGCACAACGCCGCCCTTGAGGGCATTCAATACCGTGCGGGCAATGCGTTTCGGAACTTTCTGCTCTTGAGCCATGTTTTCTTTGGAATGTTGATTTTTACTGCTGAATAACGCCTTTGAGGCCGCCGTCAGGAGCGCTGAAGCAGCTCCCGCAGATCCTCAGCATAGTCTTCAATGAGGGAGAGCTTCCCGCCGACAACCTCCAGGAATGCGTCGCCGAAGGCATCGTAGAGCTTTTCGTTGAGGCGGTCGGCCGTCATTTCGGGAGAAAGCCCGCCGGGGAGATCCGAAGGGAGGCTTCCCGCGAGAAGGCTCTCGAGAAGCGCCCGGTCCCCGGGGGAGAGCGCATCCGGCCCCTCCGAAGACGCCTGAGGAACTTCCTTCGGCTCATCGGCTGAAGGCGTGCCTTCACGAGTATCGCCCATCGATGCGTCGGATTTTGTCGCAGCGAATGCGCTTTTTTCGGGTTCGTCGACGCTTCCAAACACGGCCGCCTCCTGAAAAGCGCTTTCCACCCCGGGAAGCGCTTCTTCGGAAGGCTCCTCAACAATCAGCTTTTCCTGCGTTTCAAGCGCATCCGCACGAATGCCGGCAAGCCGACCGAAATCGAGCTGCCGCACGGGGTTGGCGGCCTTTCGCCTCGCCTCATCCCAGTCGCCCAGCACCTCGCGCAAGGCGCGCGTGAGTTCGCCCGTCGGATCGGAAACGGAGAGCTTTCTCCGGCATCCAAGGGCGCTGCGGAGCTCCGCATCCGCCGCCTTCAGAAAAGCGCTGATCTCCGGCAGCGCCGCGCGCTCGGGGAAAAGCTCCTCAAGCCGCCAGGATCCCTTTTCGAAAATCCAGCGCTTGAAGGGCGAAATCGTATAGATGCGGTCTTCAGGGCGGCGCGAAAAATCAAAGACGGCGGAAGCGAAAAGCTCTGCATCTCTTATATAGCGCGTGCCGAACCAGCGGTCGGTGCCGAAGGCGCGGCGGTCCTTCAGCTTTCTGAAGCTTTCGAGCACGAGCCGCTTCAGTTCGCTTTCGTGCCCCGGCCAGAAGGAGGATTTTTCGAGCTTGTAGGACGAGCGCGCGCTGAGAAGCTCGAAAGTTTGTTCCGCAAATTCCGGATCGGCATCAAAGTCGACGCCGGCCTCGAGCTTCGCCACAACGTCGGCGGTCGTGCGGTCCGCCTTCGGCACGTATTCGCGACGCATCAGATTCTGGTCGAGCCCCTCATAGACCACCAGGTCGTCGAGCCACTGCGGAACATAGCGGTCGAGCGTGAAGTCGAGTCTGCGGTACTCCTCCCAGAAGGCGGAAAGTTTTTCAAAAGCATCCAGAGGCCCCGAGACGCCAGCGCCGTTCAGAAGCTCGTAGACGTGGACAAAGGCGAAGGAGACTGGCGACCCCATCTTCCGCTCGCCCGCCTTCCAGCGCGTGCGCCAGGAAAAATAGGAAAGAAGCTGAGGCCCGGACATGCGGGCGTAAGTCGGGTAGTAGGCCGAAAACCACGACCGATGGAGATCCGGCAAATCCCAGTCCGCCATGAATTCCGCCTGAAGCCTGAAGACCCGCTCCTCGCCCTGGCCGTTCGCCTCCGCCCGGGCGCCGAGCTCAAGCATTTTCCGGATGCGCTCGGGAAGGGCTCCTTCATCAGCCCGCCTGGCTTCGAGCCGCTCCTCATGCCTCGGAATGATTTCATCGGTAAAAATGCGGTCTTCCATCCTCAAAATCTCTCCTGCCGACTTTCAAGACGAAAAGAATACCCGCGAATGCGTGCAGTCGCTCCGCGCGTAAACCTCGCGGCTTCCGCTACGATGTATTCATCAGGACTCTGCGCGAGGAAAAGAAAATGGAAATGCTCGATAAGGCCCAGCCGGACCTCAGTCTGGACGAATTAAGGTTTCTCGTTACGCTTTTTGAGACGCAGAGCCTCACCCAGGCGGCAAGCAGCCGAGGCCTCAGCATGGGAGCGGCCTCGCGGCGCCTCTCATCGCTTCGCGCAGCCTTTCAGGACGAACTCTTCGTGCGCGCGGGCCTGCAGATGCTCCCTACGGCGCGTATGAGGGCGATGCTTCCGAAAGTTCTGAATCTCCTCTCGCTCACCCAGTCGCTCTTCAGCAGCGACGCCTTCGACCTCGCCAACACCCGCCGCACCGTCAGAATTCTCGGCGTCGACAATGCCGTCATGACGATCCTCCGGGAAGCCATCGGACGGTTCGCGAAGGACGCCCCCAACGCCACGATTGAAATCAAGGCCATTGATCCGCAGATGCTCGAACTCCTGCGCACGGGCCGGGCGGACATTGCGATCTACCCCCTCAAAACCGTGCCCAAGGACTTCCATGTGGTCGAGCTCTACCACTCCCGCCGCAGCATCCTCGTGAGAAAGGGCCACCCGCTGATTGAGCTCTACAACAAAAAGGGGCACCTCAACCCCGAGGATCTCCGTCCCTACCGTAAGGTGGAAATGAATAATGCGGGAGCGCCCGACTTCGGGCCGTCCCTTGATGCGCAGCAGGAGGTCGGGATCGCCATGCCCTACTATCTCGCCGTTCCCTATGCGCTCATGGAGACGGACTTCACCTACATTGCGCCCGTCCTCACGCTCCTCAACTTCCTTCGGGACGACCGCTACGAACTGCGCATGCTCCCGGCGCCTCAGCAGATGAGCGCCTTTACGCCCTCTGTCGTCTGGCATAAGGGCACGCATTCGGATCCCTTCCTGCAGTGGGTGCGGGGCGTCATCGTCGGAAGCGCCAGAGCGGAAGCAAGGCGCCTCGGCGTTGTCGAGAAGCCTGACCGGTAAGCCGTTGCCTCTGCTTGCATATTTTGCAAAGCGCGGGGTTCTTCGGGATGTATGCTGGGGCTCAGAGGCGAGTCTCTCCTTTTCGCCTCATATTTCTGCGGAGCATTCTCCATGCGCTCACTTCTCTTCACGAGCACGGTTCTCGCGCTCACGCTGCTTTCCGGCTGCACGACCTACGTGCAGGTATCGAGCGACCCGGAAGGCGCCCTGATTTCGAGTGCAGAGGGCTCGACCACCTACGGCAGAGCCCCCGTCAGCATTCCCTTCGACAAGGATGCGTTGGAAGCCTCGGGCGGCCGGATCCCCGGATTCATCGCGACGTGGCCTTCAGGCGCCCGTGCGGAATCCGAAAACCCCTACACCGTGATGGACTTCCGCTACGGCGCTCAGATTGAACTCAAGCGCCCGGCAAATGCGCCGGGACTCGATGAAGACCTGAAGTTTGCGCTCAGCCGGGCTCAGGAGCGCGCCCGCGCGGCGGAGGCCGAAAGAGACCGCATGCGCCTCTACATGGACAACACCTGGTTCTGGGGTCCGCGCTTTGCCCCCGGCTTCTACTACTGGCCGTAACCTTCATCCCGGCGGCCGGTCCGGCGAAGCCTCAGGAATTCCGCCTCGAAGGCTCAAGCCACACGCACGTCCTGAGGAAGACGCTGCCGACCTTCGCGCTGCCGCGAGTCCTCAAAATTTAAATAAGCCTCGTGCTTATTAAAGAAATGAGCCGATTTCTTTAATACGAAAGCTCTCCTGCCGGTCGTTATTAATATTTTGGTAAGCCTGAAGAGAGGCATTCTGAAGAAAATGAGCCGGCGCGCAGGAATCAAGCCTTTGTTCTCACGCCTCCTGCGCACACTGACAAATCCTGCAGACTAAGTTGTTTGGCGTAGCTTTCTTCCTTTTCAATAGGAAAGCGAGCGAAAGAAGCGTGCCGCATGCGAAATGTAAATAAACTTTTCGCAACACGCCCGTTCCGGCTGAACACTCCCGACGATAGAGCCGGTCCGGCGCTTCTCTTCCTCGCGATGCTTCCACCAGGCATCGCGTTCACGCCAATCAAGCAATCAAGAGGAAGCCATGGCCGGCTGCATACTCTCGCTCCTCGTGACCATATTTATGGTCCGCTACCTTCTCAAGCACTTCAAGCCTCAGTTCGTTCTCTGTGCGGCGGCCTGATTCTGCTCTTTGCCGCCATCATTCTTTCGAAGTTCGGGCTGATTGACGGCGCGCTGAAGCTCCTTCCCAACAAGGTCGCGTCCACGGGCTTCGAGCTCTTCGACCCCTTCAAGTGCATCACCGCCATCATGCGTTCGCGCGTTGCCGGACTCGGCCTCATCATCATGGCGGCAGCCGGTTATGCCAGGTACATGTCCCTGATCGGCGCCTCCGCCCGCATGGCGGACTACCTCTCGAAGCCGCTCTCCTGGCTCAATTCCCCGTATCTCGTGCTCGCCCTGAGCTACTTCGTCGGCGGCAGCACTCATTGCAACCTCCGGGTGCCTTGATCTCGGTCCGGCATCGGGGAACGCCAATCTGGCGGCGAAGTACGGCAGCCTCCAAGTCGTCAAAAGATCACTCAAAGCCCAGAAACAAAGCAGACACTTCTCTTAAAAGCCGTGATTAATCGTGGCTTTTTTCTTGCACCCTTATGGGTGTATATGATATAATCATATACACTTATCAAAGGAGATCAAATGGCAGCCCGGAAGGAGTTCCCGGTCAA
>CAKQON010000076.1 GCA_934255515.1 uncultured Sutterella sp. | reverse complement strand
CCTGATGGAGCGTCCCCGACTCGTTGTCAACTCGGGGGTAAGGGGGTGTTGTACCCGCTGCGCGGATTTATGGTGACCAGATGAGATCGATTCTCAATTGAGCCTCGGAGATCGGAGCTCCGAGGCCGGATGAAATATCAAGGTTAAAGTCGTTTCGTGCATCATGAAGGCGCCCTGTTGCGCACCGCGCTGGAGAATCATAAACACTTTTTCTATTTTAGTACAGTGTTCTTTGGCTGACGTGTAGAGTTCGTCGGTAAGCCCTGAGACAGTGTGGAACGCACCGCTGGTGTTGGAGACAAATCAGATGTCGACAGGGCCGCGCATTACTTTTGAAGGAATGGAGCAACCCGCGAGAACAACCTGTATAGCAAACATAATAATCAGCTTTTCATTCGCCGTGGATTTTGGGGAATCCACGGCAAATGTTGTTGAATTTTCAGTACAAATTATCTAAGTTCTGATGATGCCTTACAGGAAGCATCGGCTCGGTCGCGTCTGTGCCGACGAGGGCAAGCGCCGAAAGCATGATGAGCTGCGGCCCGAGATGAATGTCGACGGCGTTGAAGTATTCATGAATCGTATGGGTTCGCATCTGCTTCCCGCCAGCAGAGAGGCAGGTGGAGGGAATCCCCATGCTCATGGGTTTGTTGGCGTCGGTGGACGAGAACCCGTAGTTGGTGAGCGGAATCCCGAGTTCGGCTTGAGCGGCGCGCGAAGCCTGGAGCACCGGGCAGTCGTGGGGTCGCAGACCCGCCGGACGGTCGCCGATCATTTCTTCGACGAGGCGGAGCTTCTTTTCGGGGTCCGTAATTCTCCAGATGCGGTTTTCCTCCTCAACGCCGGCGGCGAACGCCTCGCGGATTTCCTTTTCGAGCGCGAGCATCGGCTCCATCGCGAGGCTGCGGATGTCGACGTCGACGGAGCATTCAGCGGCAATGGTGTTGACGGACGTCCCGCCCCGGATCGTGCCGATCGTGAAGGCGGTCTTCGGCTCATCGGGGACCTTGAGGTAGGCGACCTTTGCGCCCGCAATGCAGATCGCGTGAATGGCGCTCGGCGTGACGCCGAAGGCGCCGTAGCTGTGGCCTCCCGGCCCCTTCACGGTAAAGCGCCAGCGGTGCGAGCCGATGGCGCCGTAAAGAATGCGGCCCACATCCGTGTTGTCGACGGCGAGAAGCCCGTCGACGGGAAGCCCCGACTTGTCGAAGAGGTACTTCGATCCCCGGATGTCGCCCAAGCCCTCTTCGCCCACGGTGCCCATGAAGAGGATGCTCCCCTTCGTGCGGATGCCCGCCGCCTTCATGGCGCGAAGGGCCTCGAGCACCGCGCGCAGTTGTCGCCGATCCCGGGGCCGTAATAGCGGTTTCCTTCCTGACGGACCGTGACGTCGGTCCCTTCCGGGAAAACCGTATCCATGTGCGCGCCGATCGCGAGAAGCGGTCCCTTCGGGTCCGTTCCCTGCCAGCGGCCGACGACGTTTCCGATGCCGTCGATCGAGACGTCCTCAAGACCGCATTCGTGCATGAGTTCGACGATGCGCTTCGCCCGGACTTCTTCCCTGAAGGTGGGAGCCGGAATTTCGCAGAGCTCGACCTGAAGCCGCATGGCGGCGTCCGTGCGGTCGTGAATGTATTCGAGCGCTTTCTGAACTTCGGGGAGTCCCGCAATGGTCTCGAGCGCATCCCGGGCCGCGGGTGAAATCGGAGGAATGTTTGCCTGCGTCATCTTGAGCTTCTCCTTTTGAGTTTTCCGAGCTGAATGGCGGATGGCAAAAATCATGAACTCTCGGCAGCTCTTTTTCCAGAAGAGAAATTCCCGGGGCGACGGCTTTACATATTTGGAGGTAGTCAATTCGAACTTTCAATCGATAGAATGGCCTTTCGCCATCTCCGGCAAGATTTCCCTGACCACCCATGAGCTCGAGCCTTCTTATTCTGCTCTCTGCCTTCTTCGGCGCCTGCGAGACGGCCTTGATCCGCAGCATCGGCACGACGCATGATTTCCTTGAGCTCATGACGGCGCAGTATCTGGGCGTCTCGCTTCTCTGCACGTTCTGGATGCTGAAAACGAGGACGCCCTTTCTTACCTCCTGCTGGCGGCTTCACCTCGCAAGAGGCTGCACGGGACTCTGCGCTTCCGTCTCGGCCATCATCCTCGCGCAGGAGATTCCGGTCTGCTCGGCCGAATGCATGCTCTATACCTCTCCCTTCTTCATCCTCCTCATCATGCGGGTAATGAAGCAGGAGAGCAGGGTGAGCTTTCTAACGCTCGCCGCCATTCTCACGGTCGGTTTCGGGGGTTGCATTCTCGTTCTCAATCCGACCGCGGACGGCCTGACGATCCGTCACCTCATCCTCGGCGGCATTCTGGGCTTCTCCGCCGCCTGCTCGACGTTGCTTCTGCGCACCGTCGGAAAGCGCGGGGAGCCGGTGGTCCGCACGACCTTCTTCCTCTCGACCTTCTGCCTTGCGGCTGGCCTCATCGGCGGATTCTTCTACCGCGGGGGCGCCGAGGGCCTCATCTCAACGGAACCGAAGGTCCTTCTCATCGGCCTCATCGTCTTCGTCGTGCAGCTCTGCCGTGCGGGCGGCTGGAAGTACGGGAACTGGTTCGTCAATTCCGTCTTCTACTTTTCGGGCATTCTCTTTGCGGCCATGCTCGGCTTCCTCCTCTTCGGCGAAAAGGTCGGCGTCGAAGCTCTGATCGGGATCGTCCTCATCATCGGCGCATCGGCTGCGGCCACCATGCTCGAACGCCGGAAGACGCAGAAAAGCGCATCCTCAGCCGGTTGAAAAGCCCCGGGGGGGGGGGAACGCTGGAAAAGGGGCGGAAACGGAAGCGTGCACTCCTGAGGTGCAGAGCGGAAAAGGCCCCGTCAGCTCCAACCTTGCTCGCCCGTAAACCCTTCAATTGTCGACAAAAAATCAACACTAAGGAGGGTGTTGATGGCGTTGAAGCGGACTAGGTCTTTTTACCTAGGTGGCACCAAATGATGGCAAATATGGCGCCGATAGACTTCCCGAAATGCTTTTAAACAGGGCTTCTCCCGGCAGGTCTCAGGCGCTGCACAAGCGTTTCCGAGCACGCCCGCCGGTTTCCGAGAACCTCTGCAATCCCTTGATACCCCAGAGAGGAAATCCATCGTGGCACTTATTCAAAGAACCCGGCCTGAAGCTCTGCTCGTCCTCGCCGACGGCACCGTCTTTCACGGCGAAGGCATCGGCGCGAGCGGCATGACGACCGGCGAAGTCGTCTTCAATACTTCCATGACCGGTTATCAGGAAATCCTGACGGATCCGTCCTACACCGGGCAGCTCGTGACGCTTACCTGCGCGCACATCGGCAACGTGGGCGTCAATCCTGAGGACATGGAAAGCCGCGCGATTCATGCGGCGGGTCTCATCGTCAAGGCCGCGACCGACATCGCGAGCAACTGGCGCGCGAAGAAGTCCCTTCCGGAAGCGCTCAAGGATGCGGGCGTGAAGGCGATCTGCGGCATCGACACCCGGGCGCTCACAATTCACCTGAGGGAAACGGGCGCGCAGGCGGGCGCCATCCTGACGGCCGAGCCGGGGCAGGAGCTTTCCGACGAAGACGTCGCCCGCGCGCTTGCCGCCGCGAAGAGCTGGGGCTCCATGGCGGGCCAGGATCTCGCTCAGACGGTGACCACGAACGAAGTCTACGAATGGACCGAAGGGAGCTGGGAGCCCTCGCGCGAGGGCGACCCCGCCGGGTTCCGCCAGCCCGTGGCGTTCCCGTACCACGTCGTCGCCTACGACTTCGGCATCAAGACTAACATTCTGAGGCTCCTCGCCGACCGCGGCATCCGCGTGACGGTCGTTCCCGCGAAGACCCCGTTTGAAGACGCGATGGCCTACGACCCCGACGGCATATTCCTCTCGAACGGCCCGGGCGACCCCGCCCCCTGCACGTATGCGATCGAGGTGGCGAAGAAGGCGATCGAAGCGAAGGTGCCGCTCTTCGGCATCTGCCTCGGTCATCAGATCATGGGCCTCGCCGTGGGCGCGAAGACCCTCAAGATGAAGTTCGGCCACCACGGCGCCAATCATCCGGTCGAGAACCTCGCGACGAAGCGCGTCGCCATTACGAGCCAGAACCACGGCTTTGCGGTGGATGCCGAGACGCTGCCCGAAAATGCGCGCGTCACGCACCGCTCGCTCTTTGACGGGTCGCTCCAGGGGTTCGAACTCGTCGGTCAGCCCGCCTTCTGCTTCCAGGGCCACCCGGAAGCGAGCCCCGGACCGCACGATCTCGACGTTCTCTTTGAGAAGTTCGCCAAGAGCCTTGCGGATTACCGCCGGCGCTGATGAAAGGCGCCCCGAAAGGCATCCGCATCAAAGACTAGAGACAGAACACAAGACAAAAGAGTTTCAGGAAAATGGCGAAGCGTACAGACATTCAATCCATTCTCATCATCGGCGCGGGTCCGATCATCATCGGTCAGGCGTGCGAATTCGACTACTCGGGCGTGCAGGCCTGCCGGGTGCTGCGCGAAGAGGGCTACCGCACGATTCTCGTCAACTCCAACCCTGCGACGATCATGACCGATCCGCAGACGGCGGACGCGACCTACATTGAACCGATCACCTGGGAGACGGTGGCGCGCATCATCGAAAAGGAGCGCCCCGATGCGATCCTCCCGACGATGGGCGGCCAGACCGCGCTCAACTGCGCGATGGACTTGGCGCACCACGGCGTTCTGCGCCGCTACGGCGTGGAGCTCATCGGCGCCACGCCCGAAGCGATCGACAAGGCGGAAGACCGCGAGCGCTTCAAGAAAATCATGAGCGAGATCGGACTTGAGTCCGCCCGCTCCGGCGCCGCCCATACGCTCGAAGAGGCTCTCCAGATCCAGAAGACCGTCGGGTTCCCCGCGGTCATCCGCCCGAGCTTTACGCTTGGCGGCACGGGCGGCGGCATCGCCTACAACATGGAGGAGTTCATCACGATCGTTTCGCGCGGTCTGGAACTCTCCCCCACGAGCGAAGTGCTCATTGAAGAGTCGCTCCTCGGCTGGAAGGAATACGAGATGGAAGTCGTCCGCGACAAGGCGGACAACTGCATCATCGTCTGCTCGATTGAAAACCTCGATCCGATGGGCGTCCATACGGGCGACTCGATTACGGTTGCGCCCGCGCAGACCCTCACCGACAAGGAATACCAGGCGATGCGCGACGCCTCGATGGCGGTGCTGCGCGCGATCGGCGTCGACACGGGCGGATCGAACGTTCAGTTTGCGGTCAATCCCGAGAATGGCCGCATGATCGTGATCGAGATGAATCCGCGCGTCTCGCGCTCCTCGGCGCTCGCCTCGAAGGCGACGGGCTTCCCGATCGCGAAGATCGCGGCGAAGCTGGCCGTGGGCTACACGCTCGACGAGCTGAAGAACGAAATGACGGGCGGGAAGACCCCGGCTTCGTTCGAGCCCGCGATCGACTACGTCGTCACCAAGGTGCCGCGCTTTGCGTTTGAGAAGTTCCCGGCTGCCGACGACCGGCTCACGACCCAGATGAAGTCCGTGGGCGAAGTGATGGCGATCGGCCGCACGTTTGAAGAGTCGCTCCAGAAGGCGCTTCGCGGTCTCGAGACCGGAAAGAGCGGCCTCGACCCGATCACGATCGACAGAAACCAGATCCTGCGCGAGATTGCCGAACCCGGACCCGAGCGTCTCTTCTACGTTGCCGACGGCTTCCGCATCGGCATGACGGTGGACGAAATCTTCGAGCTTTCGAAGATCGACCGCTGGTTCCTGCGCCAGATCGAGGAGCTCGTTCAGATTGAGAAGTCGATCGGAGGGCACAACCTCAACGAACTCGACGAGAACGACTTCTGGGCCCTGAAGTCCCGCGGGTTCTCGGACAAGCGCATCGCGAAGCTTCTTGCCGACTGCCACGAAAACGAAGTCCGGGAAGCCCGCCGAGTGCTCGGGGTCGAACCGGTCTATAAACGCGTCGATACGTGCGCCGCGGAATTTGCGACCACGACCGCGTACCTTTATTCGACTTTCGAGAGAAGCCGCGTTTCCGAAGCCGCCCCCACCAACCGCAAGAAGGTGATTGTTCTGGGCGGCGGCCCGAACCGGATCGGGCAGGGCATTGAATTCGACTACTGCTGCGTGCACGCTTCCATGGCGCTCCACGAGGACGGCTGGGAGTCGATCATGGTGAACTGCAACCCCGAAACCGTTTCGACCGACTACGACACCTCCGACCGCCTCTACTTCGAGCCCGTGACGCTCGAGGACGTGCTCGCCATCTGCGAGGTCGAGAAGCCCCAGGGCGTGATCGTGCAGTACGGCGGCCAGACGCCCCTCAAGATCTGCCGCGCGCTCGAAGCCCACGGCGTGCCCATCATCGGCACGACCCCGGACGCGATCGACTGCGCGGAGGACCGCGGCCGCTTCCAGGCTCTGATTGAGAAGCTCGGCCTCCGCCAGCCGCCCAACCGCACGGCCTACACCGAGGATGAGGCGCTCGCGAAGGCCGAGGAAATCGGTTATCCCCTCGTGGTGCGTCCGTCCTATGTTCTCGGCGGCCGCGCGATGGAAATCGTTCATACGCCTGAACGCCTCCTCAAGTACATGCATGAAGCCGTGAAGGTGAGCCCCGAGGAGCCCGTGCTGCTCGACCGGTTCCTCGACGACGCCGTTGAAATGGACGTCGATGCGGTCTGCGACGGCGATGTCGTGGCCGTTGCGGGCGTCATGGAGCATATCGAGCAGGCGGGCGTTCATTCAGGCGACTCCGCGTGCTCGCTCCCGCCCTACAGCCTCGCGCCCTCGCTCGTCGCGGAAATCCGCCGCCAGACGCGCGAAATGGCCAATGCCCTCAAGGTGGTGGGCCTCATGAACGTGCAGTTTGCCGTGAAGGACGCGCACACCGACAACCCGGTGGTCTACGTGCTCGAAGTCAACCCGCGCGCCTCGCGTACGGTTCCCTTCGTTTCGAAGGCGACGGGCCATCAGCTCGCGAAGATTGCAGTCCGCTGCATGGTGGGCGACAAGCTCGCCGACCAGGGCCTCACGGTTGAGGAGCTCGAAAAGGCGCCTCCGTACTTCAGCGTCAAGGAAGCCGTCTTCCCGTTCGCGAAGTTCCAGGGCGTCGATCCGGTCCTCGGGCCGGAGATGCGTTCCACGGGCGAAGTTATGGGCATCGGCCGCGACTTCGGCGAAGCGTTGAGAAAGAGCCAGCTCGCCGCAGCGTCGAAGCTTCCTGCGGGCGGCCTCTGCTTCATTACCGTCCGCGATTCAGACAAGCCCAAGGTGGCGATTGCCGCGCATGAGCTTCACCACGCGGGCTTCAAGCTCATCGCGACTGCCGGCACCGCGAAGGTGATTCAGGCCGCGGGCATTCCCTGCCGGAGCGTCAACCGCGTGCACGAAGGGCGTCCGAACATTCTTGACCTCATCAAGAATAAGGAAATCCAGCTCGTCATCATGTCGGTTGCCGAACATGAAAACGAGCTCGACGACGCCCGCGCGATCCGCCAGACGTGCCTCGCTGAGCAGACGACCTACTACACGACGATGGCGGGCGGCCTCGCCGCTGCCGAAGGCATCCGCCACGGTGAACTCTCCGAAAAGGTGAGGGATCTGCAGAGCCTTCATCAGGGGAAGGTCGACTAAGAAGCTCGGTCAAAACTAACCTTTAATTGACAGGTCGGTCATGGTGTATTTCTGCCGTGGCCGACCTTTTTGATCTCTTCGGGCTTATTTTTATTAACTAGATCTATAAATACATGACATATGTCTGCGGCTCTCGCGTAGAGGGTGCTCTCATTTTGCAAGCAAGCTCGTATCGGTTCCAGCTGCTCTTTGAAGCTGGCAGTGATTTCCTTCGTAAACAACGTCTCCTCGTGATTCTTCGGCCCTTTCTGACGCAGCTCCGTTTTGAGCTGGCGGTTTAGAAATTCATCCGGATTCAGCTCAGGCGAATAAGCGGGCAGGAAGAAGAGCTTGCGCGCCTCCTTGCGGTAATCCTTGATCAGTCGGTGCAGAAAGCGAATGAAGGAATAGCGGCGCACAGCGGAGCGCTGAAATGCAAAGGTGGAAAGCCCCTGGTTGTTGACCGCGGAAATCATGACGGGCGCGCCATAGCAGGCACGGCGATCATGCAGGATCGTCGGCGTACGGCCGCGCGGCGCATAGCCGCGAACCCAATTGGCATCCTGCTGCACGGCGGTCTCGTCTTCCCAGAAGATCGCGGCATCATTCTGCTGAATAGCTTTCTTTTTCGGACGCTGCGGCGTCATGCCCCATGAGCGCAGGTACCGTCATA
>CAKQON010000075.1 GCA_934255515.1 uncultured Sutterella sp. | reverse complement strand
TATTTCCAGTGAAAGTAGGTCATCGCCAGGCTCCCTACAAACGAAGCCCCTGTTGATTAGATGTCAGCAGGGGCTTTCGCATATTCTGATTCCCAGCCGTTAAAATCGTCTTCTTCAGGTCCGGTCGAGCGGCTACATTCAGCACTACTCCTACACCCAGCATGATCTTCAAGCGTTCATTGATCTCTGAACTCGCCAACATTGCGGGCGGAGTTTTCACCGTGCTCTTTACGATCGTTCTTGCGGTCGCCATGGTGCGCTTCATTAATCTGGCAGCCGGCGGGAGCGTGGATCATTCCGCAGTGCTGCAGCTCGTCATCTACAACGCCTTGGTGAACCTGCCGCCGCTCCTTGCCGCTTCGCTCTTTATTGCGGCGCTGATGACGCTCATGCGCTCCTGGCAGGACAACGAGATGGTGGTCTGGTTCTCTTCAGGCGGCCGCTCGCTTCTCTCCTGGATCGAGCCCATGATGCGCTTTGCGCTTCCCGTCGTCATCATGATCGCGCTCCTTTCGATTGTGATCTCGCCCTGGGCGCGCTCGGAGACCTATAAGCTCCGCAACCAGTTCACGCAGCGCGAGGACGTCAATGCCATTGCTCCCGGGCGCTTTATCGAGGCGCAGGGAGGAAAGCGTGTCTTCTTTATTGAATCTGCGGGCGAAACGCCCAACGAAGTGGGCCGCGTCTTTATGGCGGAGGCCGGCGTCGGAAAGGAGGCCGTCGTTACGGCTGAAAAAGGGGCGATTGAGATCAACGCCGAGGGCGACCGCTACATTGTTCTCAAGAACGGTAGCCGCATTGAGACAGAGAACGCCTCTGCGGCAACCCGGGTCGTCGACTTCCAGGACTACGGCGTGAGGCTCGACATCCGCGTGGACGACGCCTTCCGCTCAACAAGGGCCAATTCGCAGCCGCTCTCCGTGCTCCTCGCGCTTCCGACGCCCGAGAATCAGGCCGAGCTCCTCTGGCGCTTCTCCTGGCCGCTGGCAGCGCTCAATTTCGTGCTTCTCGCGATACCGCTTTCCTGCACATCTCCGCGCGCCGGCAGGAGCCTCAATCTCCTCATGGCGGCCTTCATCTTCATTCTTTACCTGAACGGCCTTTCCGTTGCGGAAAGCTGGGTGACGCGCGAGCGGCTTTCGCTCATTTCCGCGCTTCTCCTTCTAAACGGATCCGTCTTCCTGATTGCGGTGCTTCTTTTCGTGAGGCGCATCTGGATGACCCGGTGGCTCCCGAGATGGATGTCCGTCTGGTACTGGAAGCAGCGTTGTTCCGAGGGAGGCCGATAAATGTTAGTCATCTCCCGACAGTTCACGAAGGACATCCTTCTTTCGACCGTCTTCGTTCTTGTCATTCTGATTGCGCTTTTCGCGTTCTTCGATCTGATCGGTCAGATGGACGAAGTGGGAAGCAACAAGTACGACCTTGCGACGGCGTTTCTCTTGACGGGGCTCACGCTCCCTTCGCGCGCCTATGAGGTGGCGCCTCTGGCCGTTCTTCTCGCTGCCGTCTACACGATGTCGCGCTGGGCGTCGACCTCGGAATTTACGGTGCTTCGCGCCGCAGGCCTTTCGCCTTGGCGGCTTGCCGCAACCCTCATTCTCCCGGGCGTGCTCCTTGTAGCCGGCACCTATGCCATGGGCGAGGCTGTCGCCCCCTGGGCGCAGCGCTATCAGACGGAGGTGCGTTCAACGGGCGATCAGTCGCTCTCTGCCCGCGGCTACGTGTCGGGGGCCTGGATCCGCGACGTCGCGAAGACGGAAAACGGCGAGTCGATCGACCGCTACATCAACATCCGTTCGATCAGCGCGTCGAACCGCTATGCAACCGGCGCCTGGCGAGTCTTCGAATTCGATGATGCCGGAAGGCTCGAGCGCATGATCCGCGCCGAGTCCGGGCTCTTTCAGCCGGGGCTGGGGTGGACGCTCTCAGACGTCACCCTGGTGACCTATCCCGTGATGAACGACAGCCGCACGGATCCGAATCAGACGCCGGTAACGAGCGAGAAGCTCTCGCAGTTCCTCTTTCCCTCCACTATTACGCCCGAGATTCTCGGCGTCATGACGACAAAGCCCGACCGCATGGGGATGGTGGATCTTTTGAGCTACATCGAGCACCTCACGTCGGTCAATCAGGACGCGGATCATTTCGTAGCGGTCTTCTGGTCGAAGGTTTTTTATCCGCTCGCGGTCCTCGTGATGCTTGCGATCTCAATGCCCTTTGCGTACATGAACGCGCGCTCGGGCGGGGTCGCGATCAAGATCTTCCTCGGCGTCCTCATCGGCATTGCGTTCTATGCGCTCAACAACCTTTTTTCCTACCTCTCCATCTTCGCCGCAGTGCCTCCGGCGGTAATGGCGGCGGCGCCCTCGGTCATGATGTTCATCCTTTCCGGGGTAATGCTCTGGTGGGTTGAAAAGCGCTGAGCAGGCGGTTTCTCAAAAAGACGAAGCGCGGTTTTCCGAATGAGGGAAAGCCGCGCTTCATTGTTTTTGGCGCCGAAGATGCCTTAAAGCCGCTTATTGCGTCTTTGTCTTCCTCTTCGGCTTATGGGCTTTGAGGAATGCCCGCAGAGCCTTCCCCGTGGGCGTCTTCTTCGCCGCAATATCCTTCGGCGTCCCTTCGCCCACGACGCGTCCCCCTTCGGAGCCGCCCTCGGGGCCGAGGTCGATCACCCAGTCGGCGTCGGCCACAACGTCGAGGTTGTGTTCGATGATGACGACGGTGCTCCCGGCATCGACGAGGCGCGAGAGCACGTGCATGAGCTTCGCGACATCGGCCATATGGAGGCCCACCGTCGGTTCATCGAGCACGTAGAGCGTGTGCGGAGAGTGTGCGGAGAAGGTGCCTTCGGGACGGACGCGCGCGAGTTCGGTTACGAGCTTGAGGCGCTGCGCCTCGCCGCCAGAGAGCGTGGGTGAGGGCTGTCCGAGCGTCAGGTAGCCGAGCCCCACTTCCTGCATGAGCCTGAGGGGATGCGAGATCGCGGGCATGGAGGCGAAGAAGTCGACCGCCTCATCGATTTCCATCGCGAGCACGTCGCCGATCGACTTCGCCTTCCACTCGACGGAGAGCGTTTCCGGATTGAAGCGCTTCCCGCCGCAAGCTTCGCAGAGGACTTTCACGTCGGGAAGGAAATTCATCTCGACCGTTCTCAGGCCTTGGCCCGCGCATTCGGGGCATGCGCCTTCGGTTTTGTTGAAGGTGAAGCGGCTCGCTCCGTACCCGCGTGCTTTTGCCTCGTTCGTTGAGGCAAAGAGGTCGCGGATCGGCGTCATTACGCCCGCATAGGTCGCCGGGCAGGAACGCGGATTCTTCCCGATCGGGGTCTGGTCCACTTCGAGAAACCGGCCGACCGCCGCCGTTCCCTTCATGCCCGAGAGGCCGGAGAGCTTTGCCTCCGGGTTCTCAATCCGCCGCTTCAGGTTCTCATAGAGAATTTCCCGGCAGAGCGTCGACTTTCCGGAACCGGAAACGCCCGTGACGACGGTGAGGCGCTTCAGGGGAATGTCGAGCTTCCCGATATCGAGGTTTCTGAAGCGGATGCCTTCGAGCGTGAGGCGCTTGCCTTCCGCGTCGGGGAGGCGCTCAGGGATCCCGGTGTGTGCGATGGGATGGGCAAGGAGCCGCCCCGTCGGGGAGTCGGGATTTCTTTCGAGGTCCTCAACCGTCCCTTCTCCCATGAGGCGGCCGCCGCGGACGCCCGCCCCCGGGCCGATGTCGATCACGTGGTCGGCCCGGCGGATGGTCTCCTCGTCGTGCTCGACGACGAGAAGGGTATTGCCCTTCTTCGTGAGCGATTCAATGGCCGAGAGGAGCATGCCGTTGTCTCTCGGGTGAAGCCCGATCGTCGGTTCGTCGAGCACGTAGCAGACGCCTCTCAGGTTGGTGCCGAGCTGGCTCGCGAGATGAATGCGCTGCGTTTCCCCGCCCGAAAGCGTGGGGGCGCTCCGTTCGAGCGTCAGGTAGTCGAGCCCCACTTCAGCGAGGAAGGCGAGTCTCGAGCGGATCTCCTCGAGCGCATCGTGAGCGATTGCGGCGCTTCTGGCATTAAGCCGCAGTCCCGCAAACCAGCCGGCGGCTTCGCGCGCCGTCATGCGGCAGACCTCCTGAATGGCCTTGCCTTCCCAGCGGACATTGCGGGCGACTTCATTCAGGCGCGCGCCGCCGCAGTCGGGGCAGACGACTTCGGGTTCGTCCTCCGTCCGGGAGAACTCCGTTTCCATCGCCTCGCCCTTCCTCACCGCCTTGCGGATGGAGGCCGTCAGCACGCCGTAGCCCGAACATGTCGGACAGGCGCCGGCTTCGGAGTTGTAAGAAAAGAGTCTCGGGTCGAGCTCCGGCAGCGACCGGCCGCACTTCGGGCAGGCGCGCTCGAGAGAATAGAAGATGCCGGGGTGCGTAACGGGGGCGCCTGGCGAGACCTGCGAAGCGGGGACGGTGCGCAGCTGCGCGGATTTTTCGAGCGCGAGCGCTGCGCGCACGTCCACCTCAATCATGCGGGGCGGCGCCGCCGTATCCGTGCGGCCGGCGAGCGCCTCGATAGTATGGAGCACGTTTCTCGCGAGCTTCGGTACCGTGGTCTCAATGGACGCGTATTCGCCGTCGACGAGGACGATCTTCACGCCTTTCTGGCGAAGCCGCAGGAATTCCTTTTCGAAAATGCCTTTTCTTCCCGTGACGATGGGGACGAAAAGCGCGCACTCTTCATTGGGGACCGCTTCGCCGATGCCTTCGGCAATCATGGCGGGCGTCTGCGCTTCGACGGGAACCTGGCAGTCCGGGCAGTATTCGGTGCCGAGCTTCACGTAGATGAGGCGCAGAAAGTGATAGAGCTCCGTCATCGTAGCGACCGTGGAGCGCATGCCGCCCCGGGTCGTGCGCTGCTCGATCGCCACCGTCGGGGGAATGCCCCGGACGCTGTCGACGTCGGGTTCGGGCGGCGGCTGGACCATGGAGCGCGCGTACGCGTTGAGGCTTTCGAGATAGCGCCGTTGGCCTTCGGCGAAGACGATGTCGAAGGCAAGGGTCGACTTCCCGGAGCCCGAGGGGCCGGTGACGACCGTAAAGGCTTCCCGCGGGATGTCGACCGAGAGATCCCGAAGATTATGTTCGCGCGCGCCCTCAATCACGATGGCGTGCGATTCGCGAAGCGCCTCCCCGGGATTGATCCTAGGCTTCCTCAGGGGTGGGAGATTGAAGAAGCTTTCGCGCGAGGCGTCCTGCGCCTGCGCGCGGCGCCATGCAAGAAGCGCTTCGCCCGTGAGCGTGCCTTCGGCTTCAAGCGCTTCCGGCGTCCCCGTAAAGATCACCTTGCCCCCGGCAAAGCCGCCCTCGGGCCCCATTTCGATTACCCAGTCCGCCGCGCCGATGACGTCGAGATTGTGTTCAATCACGATGACGGTGTGGCCCATGGCGGTGAGCCTGTTGAAGACGTCGACGAGCTTTGCAGTGTCGGCAAAGTGAAGCCCGGTCGTGGGTTCGTCGAATACGAAAACCTTGCCCTTCTGACCGCGCACGGCAGGCACCCCTTCCGCAATGCGCGCGGAAAGCTTGAGGCGCTGTCTTTCGCCGCCCGAGAGCGTTGTTAAGGGCTGGCCGAGCTTCAGGTACCCGAGACCCGTGAGCTGAAGCACTTTGAGGGGCTTCACGACGGCGGCATGGCGGGAGAAGGCTTCAAGCGCCTCATCGACCGTGAGATCGAGCACGGCGGAGATGCTGAGCGTCTTTCCGTTGTCGAGCGTTGGCCGGATGCGCAGAATCTTTTCCTGGTAGCGCTTCCCGCCGCAATCGGGGCAGGGAAGGTAGACGTCGGAGAGAAACTGCATCTCGACATGCTCCCAGCCTGTGCCCGCACAGCGGGGGCAGCGGCCGGCGCCAGAATTGAAGGAGAAGTCGCCCGGCTTGAGCCCGGCGACGATGGCTTCCGGAGAGGTGCCGAAGAATTCGCGGATCGCAGTGAATGCGCCCACATAGCTCGCGGGATTGCCGCGCGTGGTGCGCCCGAGGGAGCTCTGATCAACGAATTCAATGCCGGCAGGCAGGTCGCCCGAAAGCCGGGCGGTTGAGGCGCTCCCCGGGGCGTCGCTCTCCGCGTCGGCCGAGAAGACGAGGGCGCCGCCCAGCTTCCGTTCAAGCGCGGGAACAAGCGTATCCGCAATGAGAGAGGATTTGCCCGAACCGGAGACGCCGGCCACGGCAATGAGGCGCCCGAGGGGGAAGTCGACCGAGACGTCCTTCAGATTATTGAGGGTCGCGTGGGAAAGCTTTAGTTTCGGCGTTTCATCCGTTACGGGGAGCGCTTTGCGCGTGATGCGCTTTTCGCCCGAGAGATAGGCGCCGGTTTCCGTTTTGGCCGTGAGCACGCCCCGCGTGGAGCCTTCATAGATGATCCGGCCGCCGGCAGCGCCCGCGCCGGGCCCGAGGTCGATGAGGCGCTCGCCCGCGAGCATGACCTGCGGGTCGTGCTCAACGACGACGAGGGTATTCCCCTGAGCCGTGAGGCGCCTCAGGATGCCGTTCACGCGGTCCATGTCGCGCGGGTGAAGGCCGATCGACGGCTCGTCCAAGACGAAAAGCGTATTGACGAGATTGGCGCCGAGCGCGGTCGTGAGGTTGACGCGCTGCACTTCGCCCCCGGAGAGCGTTCTCCCCTGACGGTTCATCGTGAGATAGCCGAGCCCCACGTCGCAGAGGAAGGTAATGCGCGAGAGGCATTCGCCCAGAATGAGCGCCTCGGCCTCGTCGTGCTTTTGGGCGTTCAGGCGCTCGAGAAAATGCTTCAGCACCGCTGCTGGCATGAGCATGAGCTCATGAAAGTTGAAGCCGGGAAGCACTGCATAGGCTTCCTTTGAAAGCCCGGAGCCGACCGGCTGAGCGCAAATGCCGGCGTCGGGCGCTTCCGCGAGGATCGCTTCACGGTCTTCCTTCGTGCCGATGCGCCAGGAGAGCGCTTCGGGACGCAGGCGCGCTCCGCCGCAGGCCGTGCAGGTCCGGTAGGAGCGGTAGCGCGAAAGCATGACCCGCACGTGCATCTTGTAGTTCTTCGTTTCGAGCCATTCGAAAAAGCGCCCGATGCCGTACCACTCGGTCTGCCATTTCCCCGTCCACCCGGGCTCCCCCTCTTCAATGATCCGGCGCGCTTCTTCGGGGAGGTCTTCATAGGGAACATCCGTCGGAATGCCGAGTCTTCGGCAGGCGCGGAGCATGTCGTCCTTGCATTCCGCAAAGGACTTGGTGGAGAAAGGCTTTACGGCGTCTTCCCGGAGACTTTTCGAGCGGTCGGGGATGACGAGCGAGAGGTCGGTCCCGATGACGCGGCCGAAGCCGCGGCAGACCGGACAGGCGCCGACAGGCGAATTGAAGCTGAAGGAAGCGGGCTTCGGGGGCGAGAAGGTAAGTCCGCATTCCGGGCAGGAAAGCCCGTGCTGGTAGCGCGCGAATCTTCTGGGAGCCGCGCCCGGGGTTTCCGTCCAGACGGCGACGTGCCCGTTGCCCCGCTTCAATGCTGTTTCAATTGCCTCAATCGCGCGGCTTCGCTCCACAGTCGACGCGCGGAAGCGGTCGGCGGCAACGACGAGAAGCGTGCCGTCGCTTCTCGCCTCGCGCGCCAGAATGCGCGTGAAGCCCTGGGCGGAGAGCCCCGCCTCCGCCGTTTCGAGTGGGAGCGCTTTCGGGACGAAGCGCTCAAAGGCGACGGCCGTTCGGGCGCCCGATTCCCCGCGCGCCGCGAGGCGCCCGAGGATGTCCTCCCACATGGAGTCGGGCGAAAAGTCGAGGACAGGAGCGCCGTCATTGGGGCAGAAGGCTCTCGCCTTTCTCGCGAAGAGAAGCTTCAGACGGTCGTTGATCTCCGTCATCGTGCCCACGGTCGAGCGCGAGGTGCGGATGACAGCGTTCTGATCAATGGCGATCGCGGGCGGCACGCCCTCGATCGACTCCACCTTCGGGCGGTCCATGCGGTCAAGGAACTGGCGCGCATAGGGGCTGAAGGTCTCCACGTACCGGCGCTGGCCTTCCGCATACAGCGTATCGAAGACGAGAGAGCTTTTGCCGGACCCCGAAAGCCCCGTGACGACGGTGAAGCTTCCGACGGGGATGTCGAGATCGAGGTGCTTGAGATTATTCTGCTCGGCGCCGCGGATGCGGATCGCCGGCGCCCTTTCATCCCGGGCGCCGCAGGGAGAATTCTGCTGGGTCATCTGCTTGAAGGAAACTTGTGGCAGCTTTTCAGTCTGAGATCCTAAATCTAGCTTATGGCGCGGCATCCGGGGCGGGCGTCCGGAGGTCTTCCGCTGTGCGTGCGGAAATGCATAGATGTAATAAATTGTAAATGCAAAGTAACTAACTCTTGCTTTATCGAAAACACTTCGGCATAATCTCCCTTCTCGATTCAGGGGGGATTAGCTCAGCTGGGAGAGCGCTTGCATGGCATGCAAGAGGTCAGCGGTTCGATCCCGCTATCCTCCACCAAG
>CAKQON010000074.1 GCA_934255515.1 uncultured Sutterella sp. | reverse complement strand
ACAACCGAATTTATGTGTTGGGTCCGGATTTTCCGGTTGCAGTCATAAAAATTGGCACTTGCTCAGACCTTCCCAAGGCTCCAGACTGACTTTTTTCTGGGCACGAGCGGTCTCCGCATGGATGAAATGTCCCGCTCGAGAAGGCGGCCTCGTCCGGATACTATGAGGAGATGCGCCTTTTTCTCAGTGACTTCCTCTCGGTTCTGAAGCCGGAAGATGCTCCCAGGGCGGGAGGACTTCCGGTTCCGGAAAAGGCCGTTCTCACCGGCTGTCTGCCCGTCAGCGGGGAAGACGTTTTCCCGGGCGTCGATCATGCCGATACCGTCCTGAGCGGTAATGCAGGCTTATCCGCTTCCATCGGCTTTACGGAAGCGGAAGTCGAGAGGCTTCTTCATTGCTGCGGGCTTGACGGACGCAGCAAGGATGAAAAGGCGCGGTACGACGGCTATCGCTTCGGATCGGTCAAAGTCTATTGTCCCTGGGACGTTCGCTTGCCGAAGCTGCCGTCGCCGGCAATGCTTCCCGCATGACGGAAGTGCTCGAGCCGCTTCTGCGCACCTATGTTTCCGTTCGTGATGCGGCGACGAGAGCTCCGGCGGAAAATTATTATCACGGCTCCCTTTCCGCGCTTTTTGCCTGTGCAGGAAGCCGCATTCAGGATTTCCGCTCCAATGCGGAGTCCGGCAACGGGCATGCGGACATTTTCTTCTCTTCCGGCAGCGGCCCGGATCGCTGCGGCGTCGTCATTGAAATCAAGCGTGCTGCCCGGCAGGAGGATCTTCCTGATGCTGTGGATGAGGCGCTTCGGCAGGTTGACAAAAAAGACTACCCGGAAGCGCTTCGAAGAATACGCTGCAGCAGGTATTTCGCTTACGGCATTGC
Organism: uncultured Sutterella sp.; assembly: GCA_934255515.1. Classification (GTDB taxonomy): domain Bacteria; phylum Pseudomonadota; class Gammaproteobacteria; order Burkholderiales; family Burkholderiaceae_F; genus Sutterella. The sequence goes on along the minus strand of CAKQON010000074.1, from coordinate 7,665 downwards.
CTTTTGCGGAAAGACCTGCGAGGTCGGCGGCTGCGAGCTGAAGCAGATTGCCCGGTGAAGAGGCGCGAGGTCTCCGGTTGTGAAGTCGCGAAGCCTGAAACTTCACTCGTTAACAGGGCGTTACGATTGTGACCAAAGAGAACGCTCTCCCGCAAGCCGCCGTTGAGGCGGCGGACTAAGATGAATCGCATTAGGGTTTACGCGAAGGGCTTGCCCCGAAGCGTGAAGCCCTGAGCCTCATGCGGCTGATTCCAGTCAGTCCGGGGCTCGGGGCAGCTCATCTATTTAGGGAGAGAAACGTTATGACCACCAGGACCTGGACCGTTGAAGCCAATGAAAGTCTCGTGCAGCTCGTCGATGCGGTGATCGCAAAGCATTCGGTTCGTTATCCGACGCCGGAAGCGTTCCTGCGCGCCGCTGCTGAAAACTTCGGCGAGCATCTCCTTGATCCGCGCGAGAAGAAGTCGGCCGAACTCACTGAAGGCGAGCTCTCCGACCTCATCAACGAGGCGGTTCAGAAATATGCCGAAAAGCACGGCGAACTCACGGAAGCCGAACTCCAGGACCTCATCGTTGATGCGGTTGCCCGCGACCGCGCGCGCCGCCGCGAGCTCACCGAAGGCGAGCTCCAGGATCTCATCAGCTTTGCCGTTGAGGAAGACCGCAAAAAGGCCGACCGTCAGGCGGAACTGACCGAAGGCGAAATGGCGGATCTGATCGATTTCGCCGTTCAAAAGGCTCTTCAGAAGCATCACAGCCTCACGGAAGGCGAACTTTCGGATCTGATCTCCGCTGCGGTGGAAAAGGACCGCACCAAGGCGCAGTCCGAAAAGGAAATCACGGAAGGCGAGCTTCAGGATCTGATTTCGGATGCCGTTGCGCGCTCTGAAGCGAAGAAGGCCCGCCGCTGATTGCGGATGCCTCTCTGAGGGCGGGAATTGCATCCCGCTCTCAGGAAAAAGAAAGGCGGCCGGAAGTCTGATCTTCCTGCCGCCTTGTTTTTTTGCGTGATGGTTTGGAGAAGTTCAGGCGCCGGTTGAAGCGCCGGCCGCAGAGGACTTCATGCCTGCGAGGCGAACGGAAAGGAGCGACCCTGCTGAAGACACTGCGATCCCGGCGAAGGTCCAGGCATTTTCACCCGTGAGGTTGCCGACAAGCCCCAGAATGCCGCCCGCGACGGCGCCCGAGAGCCAGACCTTCGGATCCGCGCTTCTGAGGCGCCCGGCCACGAGGAAGAGGAGCGGCGCGGCGACGCCCGGCACGAAGAGCGAATAGGCGTTCAAGAGCAGCCCGATGATGTTTCCGGAGAACCAGGCGCTCGCGAGCGCGAGCGTTCCGAGAAGCACCGCCCAGAGACGGACGGCGCCGGCGCGCTCGCGCCCGCAGACGTCCTTTTCAAGAATGCCCGCTGCGGAAAGAAGGAGCGTGTCGGCCGAGCCCGAGAGCGCGCTCACAAGCCCGAGGGCCAGCATGATCTGAAGAAGCAGCGGAAGGGGTGACTCGGGCGAAAGCCAGTCCGTGATGGGCGCTTTGGCGTCGATGTTGAGGAGCGCGAGCATCGTCACGATGACGCCGAAGAGTGCGAGGACGGGGGCTGCGGCAAAGGCGGCGGCTCTCGCGGACCGGGCATCCTTCGCGGCAAAGGTGCGCGAGAACATATCCGGGCCGATCACGAAGGTGATGCCGACAAGAATCATCATCTTGAGCCAGTCCGTGAAGCCGAAGGCGTCGGTAAAGGGAACCTTCGGAAGGGCGGCCACGGCCCCGGGGCGGTCGAAGAGGCACCAGGCCCCTGCAAGCAGGAAGCCGACGAGAAGGAGAATCGCCTGAAGGGCGTCCGTGCGGATGACGCCCCGCTGACCGCCCGCAGCCGTGTGAAGGATGATTCCGCCCGCGAGCGCGGCGTAGAGGATTTCCGCCTTCATGCCGCCCACAATTGAGAGCAGAAGCGAATGGAGCGCCGTGAACTGCGCGGCCGTCACGGCCGCCCAGGAGACGGCGATGATGAAGCCCGCCCAGCGTTCGGCGTTTTCGCCCGCCAGGCTCCCGAGGAGATGCGGGAGCGTCATGGCTTTGGTGCGGCGGATGACGGGCGCGACGAAAAGCCCGTGAAGAAAGAGTCCGATCGTCCCGACCCCGAGCCACCAGAAGGCGGCGGGCCCGATTTTCTGGGCGAGCCCGCCGATGCCGAGCGTGGCCGAGCCCCCGATTATGGTGCTCACAAGCGAAAGCGCGCAGAGGGCCGCGCTCGTGGTGCCGCCCGTCGTGAGAAGGCCCGAGAGCGTGCGGTCCTTTGTATTTCCCCGGATTCCGAACCAGAGAAGGAGCGCGAGGTAGCTGACGATGAGGAGAGATAGAAGCGTCATGAAAAAAAACTGCAGAAATCTTGTTGAGAGCCAGGGACTCCGTACTGTCGACCTCATGTTAACCGTGGGTCGCCCCCCGCCGCATCGGGCATTAGGCCGACCGTTGTCGCGCTTCTTCGCGTACCGAAGGCTTCCCGAATGGGGCTTGCGGAGTGAAGTCCCTCAAAAGAACAGCTCCGTCCGGGCTGCTGCTGGCGGAGTTGTTCTCAGATCGGGCGCCGGACGGAGAGCCGGCTCAGAACCTTTCAGATGTAGCGCTTCAGGAACTCGCGCGTGCGCGGCTGCTGCGGATTGACGAGGACGTCGCGGGGCTTTCCTTCCTCAACGACGCGGCCGTCCGCCATGAAGACCACCCAGTCGGCCACTTCGCGCGAGAAGGGAATTTCGTGCGTGACGACGACCATGGTGAAGCCTTCCTTTGCGAGGTCGCGGATGGTGTTGAGGACTTCGCCCACGAGCTCCGGGTCGAGCGCGGACGTGGGTTCGTCAAAAAGCAGCAGGTCGGGCTGAATGCAGAGCGCGCGGGCAATGGCGACGCGCTGCTGCTGGCCGCCTGAGAGACGGCGGGGATATTCACCGGCCTTTTCGAGAAGTCCCACGCGCTTCAGGAGCTTCAAGGCGCGCTTTCTCACAATTTCCGGGTCTTCGCCGTGCACGTGCACGGGGGCTTCCATGACGTTTTCAAGGACCGTCATGTGGGGGAAGAGGTTGAAACTCTGAAAGACCATGCCGATCCGGCGGCGCTGCTGCGCGAGAACCGGGTAGGGCGCTTCCTCGAGGCGCCCGTTCTTCTCGACGTAGCCGATCTGAACGCCGTCAACCTGAATCGAGCCCGAATCGATGGATTCAAGGTGATTGATGGTTCTGAGGAGCGTCGACTTTCCCGAGCCCGAAGGCCCGAGAATGACGACCACCTTGCCGCGGTGGACTTCAAGGTTGATGCCCTTCAGAACTTCGTTCCGGCCAAAGGACTTCTTAACGTTGCTTGCGCGGACGACGATCGCCGGGCCCGTCTTGATGGGATGCACTTCCGTCGCTTCGTCAAGGATCTGATCTGCTGCCATGTTTTTCTTCTCCGGTGATTCCTAACGATGCCTCAGGCCTGGGGCGCTTCAGGCACGTAGCCCGAATTGCGTTCGCTTCTGCCGTAGTAGCGCTCGATCTTTGCCTGAAGGACGGTAAGCACCGAGGTGATGACGAGGTACCAGATGACGGCGACGAGAAGGAGCGGGATGATCTGGAAGTTTTCGTTGTATATCGTCTGGACGGAATAAAGGAGGTCGTCCATGGCGATCACGGAAACCATGGCCGTCGCCTTCACCATCGAAATGACCTGGTTCCCGGTCGGCGGGATGATGGAGCGCATGGCCTGGGGAAGGAGCACGCGAAAGAGAATCTGGCGCTTGCTCATGCCGAAGGCTTCCGCGGTTTCCTTCTGCGCCGGATCCACGGACTGGAGGCCCGCGCGGATGATTTCGCCCATGTAGGCGCCTTCATTGAGCGAGAGCCCCACGATCGCGGCGGTGAGCGGCGTGATCACGTCGTTCGTCGCGACCGTCCATACGCCCGGGATTCCGAGCGTGGGAAAGAGCGCCGCGAAGTTGTACCAGAAGAGGAGCTGCACGAGGAGCGGGGTCGAGCGGAAGAACCAAAGGTAGAGGTCCGCGAGCCACGCGAAGAAGCGCATATTGCTCATCTTGAACATCGCGCAGAGGAGTCCGAGCACGGTGCCGAGGATCATCGAGACCACCGTGAGGGAGAGCGTCATCTTGATGCCCGTGAGGACGCTCGGCGCAAAGAGGTATTCGCCCACGGTCTGCCAGCCGAAGTTGGGGTTGACCGCGCAGACGGCCACCGCAGCGACGAGGAGAAGCGCGATGAGGAGGGTAACTGCGAGCCGCACGGGATGACGGCGGGGAACGGCGGTGCTCACGTCGATTGCCGTTCTGGCAAGCTCTTCGGATGTCCATTTCCGCGGCTTCTCTGCCGCGCCCGTAGTGCTGGTGGTCGTCATGTGGGGAGGCTCTGATTTGTTCTATTCAAAGGGAAAATGCATGATGCCGCCCGGACGGGAGCCAGGGGAATGCACTCCGTCCGGGCGAGAAGCGTGCGGAAATTACTTCTTCTGGGTAGCGAGGTTGATGCCGGGGGCCTCAAGCCTGTTGTAGGTGAGGTTCCACTTGTCGAGGACCGCCTGATAGGTGCCGTTCTTAAAGAGCACCTTCATGCCTTCAAGAATGACGGGCGTGAGCGCGCTTCCCTTCGGGAGCACCGCACCCTGGAAGATGTCGCTGAAGCCGTTCTTTTCGCCCACGGCGGCAAGCTCAAGCTTTCCGCCCGACTGGCTCACGAAGTAGGTGAGCGGCGCCTGGCTCGAGAAGAAGGCGTCGGCGCGGCCCGAGGAGAGCGCCATCGTGGGCGCGGCCTGCCCCTCAAAGGAGAGCACCGTGACGGGCTTCTTTCCTTCCTTGACGCAGACTTCCGACTGCTTCTTGATGACGCGCTCGGCGCTTCCCGCCGCCATCACGGAAACGCGAAGGCCGCAGGTGTCGGCAATGCTTTTGATGTTGTGGGGATTCCCCTTCTTGACGGCAAAGACCACGAATTCCTGCACGTAGTCGACGAAGTCGTAATTGACCTCGCGGTCGGGATAGTCGCCCACGGGTTCAAGCGAGACGTCGTAGCGCCCGGACTTGAGGCCGAGCATCGTGGCGGAATGGCCGGCGATCTTCGTCGTTTCAATTTTGACGCCGAGCACTTCGCCCAAGGCCTTGGTGAGGTCCATCGCGGCGCCTTCAATCGTCTTGTCGGTGCGCGTGATCGTGTAGGGCGAGAAGCTTCCGATCACGCAGTTACGGATGACGCCTGCATCCTTAATGGCCTGCGGGAGCTGAGCGTTGAGCGCGGGATCAAGCTTCTGAACGGGAATGTCGGCGGCGAACGCGGAATCCGCGCCGAAGAGAAGAGCGGCGGCAGCGGCCGCGGCAGTGAAAGTGTGCTTCATGATTATTCCTTAAGGGGTTCGGTTGCGTCAGAGTTCGCCGGGTTCGCGGAGTCTGGGTGCGGCAAAGCGGCGGTTTTCAAGAACGGGAAGCGCCTTCCTGCACTTTTCAACCCGGGCGGGATCGATGTCGGCGACGAGGAGCTCGTCCGTCGTGCCGCACTGGGCAACGACGACGCCGAAGGGGTCAACGAGCTTCGAGGAGCCGATGTTGACCGGTCCGCATTCGCTTACGCCCGCGACGAAGCAGGTGTTTTCAAGCGCCCGGGCTCTGAGCGAAAGATCCCAGTGCATTTCCTTCAACGGTCCCTTCACCCAGGCGGCCGACACCACGAGGAGGTTTGCGCCCGCGAGCGCAAGCGCGCGCGTGATTTCAGGGAAGCGCGCGTCGTAGCATGTGATGAAGCCGCATTTGAAGGGACCGACCTCGACGAGCGCGGGGACTTCATCGCCCGGAACGGCGTTGTCGCTTTCCTTCGCGCTGAAGGCGTCGTAGAGGTGAAGCTTCTGGTAGACGAGCTTCAGTTCCCCGTCCTTCACGACGAGAAGGTCGTTGGCGTAGCGTTCCTCGCCCGGAATCTTCGCCTGCACGGTGCAGACGACCGTGACGCGCTTGCCTTTGGTAGCGGCAAGGAGCGCCGTCACGAAGGGGCCGTCAAGCGGTTCGCTGTGAAGGCGCGGCCAGTCCTTGTCGCCCGGCTTTCTCGCGATGATGCCTTCGGGAAGGACGAGGAGGTCGGCGCCCTTCTTTTCGGCGCGATCAATGAAGTCGCGCGTGATCGCCTGATTCTCTTCACTCGTTTCCTTCACAAAGAACTGGCCGAGCGCCACGCGGAAATTCTTTTCTTCAATCATTTTGCAAAGTCCTCCGGAAAGAGCTTCCTTGCGGTATTGAGGTGCTCGGTCAAGTGCTGCTCATAGGCCTCGCGGCAGAAGTCGTCGACCATTTTTTCATTCGCCTCGAACCCCCAGGCGTCGTAGTCGGGGGAGAGCTTTGTGCCCTCGTCGATCAGGTCCTGAAGCACCCAGGGCGTCGTTTCGGCGTAGCGGCGGCGCTTTTCGCGCCAGAGCTTTCTCGAGGCGTCGAGCGTTTCGCAGAGCTCCTTCACGGCCCAGGGATTGGCGCGCACGAAGGATTCCTTGAGGGCGAGGATGTGGATCCCCGGAACGTAGCCCGTTTCTCTGAAGCAGGCGATTTCGTGAGCCTTAAAGTCGCGCACGACGGGGCGGAGCCCCAGCTTTCCTTCGCAGTAGCCCTGCGGCATGAAGGCCTGGAACATCGCGTCGATGCGGCCGCTCTTGAGCATGTCGACGAGCGGAACCTCGTTTTCCTCGTGCGTGATGTTGGCGCCGTTCCAGAAGGCCTTGCCGCGGCCGGGCTCGACCTTGTCTTTGGCAGTGCAGCGCGAGAGGACCCAGTTGATCTTGTCGCAGTTGACGCCCGCGCGGCGCAGCAGCGCCCGGGTCCAGGTGTTGCCGGAATCCTGCCAGCCCGAGAGCCCGATGGTCTTCCCCTCGAGGTCTTCAATGCGCTCGAGGGGGCTCCCGTTCGTCGTCACGATGTTGCGGGTGCGAAAGCCCCGCATGATGAAGAAGGGTACGGCGACGATGCCCTGGGCCTTATTCTGGTCGATGCGCAGGTTGTAGCGCGAAAGACTCATCTCGGCGGCATCCGCTTCCGGGTCCTCGGCAACGTTGTCGATGAGGGAGGAAACGCGGGTGGTCTGAATGTCGAGCTTCTCGGATTTGACGTCGCCCAGAAGAAGCGGCGTCCAGAAATCCCAGTCGCGAACCTTGAGACGAAGTTGAAGCGCCATGTTGAGTGTCTCCGGAAAAAGAATCGGTAAACAGAAAATCGCTGCCGGGCCTTGTCCGGCTTGGGGTTCTTTCGATTCTATGAGCGCGATGAATAAAGAATCTGCTTAGTCAATTCGGATTATGTCCGGGGGCGCTTTGACCTAGATCAGGGTTTCGGCTGGATGTGCAGACTATTGCTTTAAAGGCGGAATTGCGCGGGAGATTCCTGCAAAAAGCGCCCTCGCCCGGGGCCTCCCAGTGCGGTTCCTCGCTTCAGTGCTTACAGCCTGAAAGCATAAAAATCAATGGCTTTTTGAGACGATGACGAACTGCAGCACGGAGAGAAGCAAATCGGGCTCAAATGCAGGATCTTTATTTACCTGAAAACCGTGGAATCTACACTCAGTCAGATTCGTCGAAGAATAGCTCGAGGAACATCTGGTCTCTGGCCGTCGTCTCCGTAGACCAACGGTACTGAGCCACCCTGTTCCTCACCTCGAC
>CAKQON010000073.1 GCA_934255515.1 uncultured Sutterella sp. | reverse complement strand
ACGCACGATTTTGCCGGTGACGGTCGGAACATTGACGAGGTTGGGGAGGTACATGCTGAGACTAAAATTGAGTGTAGAGACTACACTCAATTTTAGTAGAAATTCATTGTGAAATCAAGAAAAATTTCAAAAGTTTTTACGAAAAATTAAATTGTTGCAGATGAAAAATTCAGTAAATTCCAATTTGGAGTGCAGTCAGGCTTGGAAGTTCAGGACATTAGTGCCCGGCACCCGGCAGGCGCGATCCGTTTCGAATGAGCCGCGATGCTCCGTGATCAGCGACGACACGAGAGCTTTGCAGCCCTTGACCATCAGCAGGAACTGAATGCCTTTTTCGTCCATCAGAAGAATGTTGCGGCGGCTGAAGTAGCCGCGGTCGACAACAATGCCGACGGCACGGTAGCCGTACGCCGCGAGCTTCTCAATCAGGTACTGAAGCTGGCTGACATCAGGGATTCGACAGGCACTTCTGCGGAATCTGGGAAGGAAATGTCTATTCACTTCTTTCCAACCCGGCGGGACTGTGACTCATTTCCGAAATCGACAAGTTCCCGTTCCCGGGAACCGGGGACGAGGATCTTAAAAAGGCCCTGCAGGAGGAAGTCGGAAAGCATTCCTACTACTCGTTTGACGACTCTCCCTTGATTCCACGGTCAAAGGCTCCGGACGATATCAACTACTCCGACTTGAGAAATTGCTTATCCTACGGGAACAAGCTTACCGGCGCCTACTACTTCGACAGGGCCGCCCTAACGAACGCCGTCTACGACATATACCGGCAGTACTCCAAGGATCCGAGGAACATCAGCTTCGGTCTCGGCGCCGTTGCGGTCAAGGACGCCTACGGGAATGTCGTCCACAACTTCTTCGCCTACAGGGCCCCGGTGAAGATGGTGTTCATGGACGGCGGCAGGGACCCGGTCGCAAAGATCGAATTCTCCCCGAAGCTCAAGTTCGACGCGGAATCCTTCCGCAAGCATCTCGCGCCCGGCGCGAAGTTGCCGGAAATGGAGGACATCGAACTCTCAAAACTCATGCTGATTTGGCAGAACGGCGGGAACATGGTTTCGCAGATTCTCGCCGACGCGCTGGCTCCTCTGGCGGAAGCGAATTTGAGCTTTGCCGAAAAGGTCGACATTTCGCCGGAGTGCGCGGTCTATTTCCCGGACTACGACTTCATCTGAGTAGGAAGTTGCCAAGGGACGGATTCGACCTCGGAGAACCAGCGAATCCGCCGGCGGACTTCCGGGCTGCATCTGCCAAACTCCATAATCCCTGCACGGGGAAAAAGGAATCCGACGGCGAGTGCGCAACCTCTGCGCGCACCGCCTCATGACGCTCCTTCCGGGCTTTCGAAAATTCCCGGTGTTTCCAACAACACCGGGGCATGAGGCCCCGAAGGGGGCACCATGACAAACAAGTTCTACGATCTGCTCGGCCGCCAGTACGAATGGCGGGGCGAAGCAACCCGGATGCAGTTCGTGAAGACCTGGCTCGCCGGTACGGCGATGTCGATTCTCTATTTCCTGCCGTTCGTCTTCTATTTCTGGAAGCTCTTCGAGGACTCGATCGACTACGGCGTTGAGGCCGCCATGCTCCTCATGGTCGAGGAGGAGGTCGGTCCCGCGTACTATGCGGCGGTCATTCTCTGGCAGTGGACGGGCGGCTGGGTGCTCACCGGGATGTTCGTCATGATTCTCATGACGACTGTACGCAGGCTTGCGCATATGGGGTGGAGCCGCTGGTGGGTCATCCTCACGTCGGTGCCGCTCGTCAACATTCTCTTCCTCCTCATTCTCTTTTTCTGGCCGGGACGGAAGAGGACGGGTGAGGAGAGGGTTGATCCGGCTTTACCGGCGATACAGTAGTCCTCTTGGGAATTTCGTAGAATTGCGTACCCGCCGGGGAGGCCTGAGTCAGTCAGGCGGCGGGGGTTGGATTCGGCGTTCTTCGGCGTTCGCTGGATCGCGTTTGTTCCGTTGAGCAGGCGTTGACAACACAAGCCGAAAAAACTGAGGGCCGCTCTGCTCGAACAGAACCGGCCCTCTGGAGGCTAGGGATGCACATTAGAAAACTCCCTAGTGACGCCACAATATCACAATGGAAAGGTCGTAGCAAGCATCGTCGCAGAAAAACAAAAACAGGCGTAACTTCAATTAGTTACGTTGAGGTTTGCCTGCACAAAATTCTGTCGGCGCTGGCCTTGCTGATATTCGTCGCGGCGTCCGTGTTTTAGTCGAAAGACCGCCGGAGGCAACCCCTCCGGCGTACGCGGTCTGAATGCCATTTCCATCGGAGCCATCGCGAATCCCCCCTGGCAACTAAAGCGAAGCGGGAAGAAAAGTACTTCGTGCAGATCGATACATTCTTTCCCTCTTCGAAGACGTGCTCCTGCTGCGGCTTCAAGCTTGAGAAGCTTGATCTGGCGATGCGCGAATGGACTTGCCCGCACTGCGGTAGTCATCACGATCGCGACATCAACGCTGCAGCCAACATCCGGGCAGAAGGCATTAGAAAATTGAGGGCGCAGGGGCTACCCGTCCTGCGGAGAGAAACATCCTCTCCCAATGCTCGCTGAGGTCGTGTAAATCCCGGTGACATCCGGGTTGTGACCGAAGAAGCGAGAAGCCTCGCCCAATTCGAAGAATTGGACGGGGACTAGTCACCGTAGTCGGCCGACGTATGAATGTTGACGGAGGTCCAGGAGAAATCCGTGTTGCCGCTGGTCAGTTCGACCACGCGCTTCTCTTCACTAAGTGCAACGCCGTCAAGGCTCAGATCAACCCAGTTGAAATTGCCGATGTTCTGCATCTTCCCGGAATAGCCCGTCATGTTGAGCCGGTTGCCGGTATTGCCGGAAGATCTGGAGGCGGCGGCGTTCTTCGTGCTGCTGCCGTAAAGCGTTGCCGCAGAGAGGTCGTTTGCGCCCGTAATGCTGACGGTGTTGTTCTTCACAACGCCGCTGGTGGAATATCCGGCATAAACATTGCCGGAAACCGTGGAATTGCGGTAAGTAGCGTTTGAGAATTATCAGATAACCTTATTGTCGTCAATAGACAACTTAATTATGTATACACATCCATTAAGCGGAATGGAGAATTGATCTGTCATGAGACGGAGTTCTGGCGGTGTAAAGGCATCCTCGCAAATTGACAGGGATGGTCTGCAACCTCCCAAATCTTTCCAGTTAAACCCCCTGGGGCTACGCTCCCCTTGGTTTAAGAAATGCGTCATTAAATGATGTACTTGTCCTCGAAAGCACTGATTTTCAGAGGGATGCATAGGATGATCGAGCCTAGGAAACGAGGGTACTCAATCAGGGTTGTAGTACTTCAATTCCGCTACGAGCCAAAATACATGTTATAACAAGTTTAATTAATAATAAAAAGAAAATGAAGCTGAAGCCACATCTAGCCACAAAGCAGAAAAAAGAGGCCGGCAATGCTTCACCAAACATCACCGGCCTCATAGATAGACGGAAGCAAAGAGCGAAGAAATCAATCCCCGCGTACTTCCTTCCAGCACTGAACGGCTTCTTCCACCGTGAACTTCCCTTCAAGGAGCGCGCGTCCGACAATCACGCCGGCCGCGCCCGAGCGGGCCGCCTCGCGCACGTCGTCAAGCGACCCGATGCCGCCCGAAGCCTGAAAGGCCACCTGCGGAAACGCTTCCGAAAGCGTGCGGTAGAGACCGGCATTGGTGCCAGCAAGCGTCCCGTCCTTCGAGATGTCGGTGCAGAGTACGTGCTTTAGTCCCGCGGGAAGATACTCGCGGATCAGGTCCTCAATGAGAACGCCCGAATTCTCCTGCCAGCCGCTCACGGCGATCTGGCGGCGGCCTGCCTCATCGATCCTCACGTCGAGCGCGAGGACGATTGCTTCGGGGCCGTAGGTCTTCATCCAGCCCTTGACGGTTTCAGGATCCTTTACCGCAGTGGACCCCACGACGACGCGAGAGGCGCCGGCATCAAGGAGCGCGCGGACATCGGCTTCGGTTCTCACGCCCCCGCCCGTCTGGACGGGTACATTGAGACCCGCGAGGCATTTTCTGAGGAGCGGAATCTGGCGGCGTGCCGGGTCCTTCGCGCCCGTGAGGTCGACGATGTGAAGGAGCTTCGCTCCCGCCTTTTCGTAGCTCTGAAGGCGCAGGAGCGCCTCGTCGCCATAGTCCCTCGAGGCGTTGTAGTCGCCCTGGTGGAGTCGCACGACGCGGCCCTCAAGAAGATCGATTGCAGGAATGATCACCGTTCAACTCCGAGGAAATTGGCGAGAAGTCTGGCGCCCGCTTTGCCGGAACGTTCCGGGTGAAACTGAACGCCCGCAAAGTTGTCTCTGGCCGCTGCCGCCGTGAAGGGTTCGCCGTACTCGGCGCGGGCGATGGTGCAGTCGTTGAGGGGCATCGCGTAGCTGTGAACGAAGTAGAACCACTCGCCTGCGGGGAGCCCTTTGAAGAGGTGCTTCGCCATGGGCGAGTCGTCGGGGAAGACGCGGTTCCAGCCCATGTGCGGAAGGGGGAGACTGCCGACTCTGAGTTCGCGCACTTCTGCCGGAATGAGGCCGAGCATGTCGACCCCGCCCGTTTCCTCGCTTCTTTTGGCAAGAAGTTGTTCGCCCAGGCAGATCCCGAGAACGGGCTGCGTCAAGGACCGGATGAGATCGGGGAGTTCGCGCTTTTCCAGTTCCGCCATCGCGGCGCGCGCCGTGCCGACGCCCGGGAGAAACACGCGGTCTGCGGCTTTGACGAGCTTCGGATCGCGCGTGACCTCGGGTTCAATTCCGAGGCGCGATACTGCGCGGGCAAGCGAAAGGAGGTTGGCGCAGCCGGTATCGAGAATGACGACCCGCATCTTTAGAGCACTCCTTTCGAAGAGGGAAGTTCATGACCTTCAATGCGCTTCGCGTCGCGAAGCGTGCGCCCGAGCGCTTTGAAGAGCGATTCGGCGACGTGATGGTCGTTCTTTCCCTTCGCCTTCATGTTGAGCGTGATCCCCATCGCCTGCGAGAAGGAGCGGAAGAAGTGCTCGATCATTTCGGTCGCGAGGTCGCCCACGAACTGGTTTTTGAACTTCGCCTTGAAGGTGAGCCAGGGACGGCCGGAGATGTCGAGCGCAACCCGGCAGAGGGCCTCATCCATGGGAAGGAGGAACCCGAAGCGGCGGATGCCGCGCTTGTCGCCGAGCGCGAGCCTGATGGCTTCGCCGAGCGCCAGCCCCGTATCCTCAACCGTATGGTGGCAGTCGACCTGGAGGTCGCCCTTCGCCTTAAGGTGAAGCCGCATGCCGCCATGCTGAGCGATCTGCTCGAGCATGTGGTCGAAGAAGCCGATGCCGGTTGAAATCTCGTTTTCGCCCTCGCGGTCGAGCCAGACTTCAACGCGGATGTCGGTTTCCTTCGTTTTTCTTTCAACCACCGCGTGGCGGTCGGTCTTCGGCGTCTGAGGGAGGCTTGCAAGGAGGCGCGCTTCCACGGCGCGCCAGGGTTCGCCCTCGGGACCCACGCGGATGCCGGCGAGCCCCATGTTTTCCGCGAGCTTCAGATCCGTTTCGCGGTCGCCGATCACGTAGGAGTTCTTTCGATCCATGGCGCCCCGGCGAAGGTACTTCTTCACGAGCCCGGTGCCGGGCTTTCTGCAGGCGCAGCCGTCGCCCGGCATGTGCGGGCAGATCAAGACCTCGTCGAACTTCGCGCCCTGGCTTTCGAGAATCTGCATCATGAGGTTGTGCGGACCCTCAAAGGTTTCAGTCGGGAAGGATGACGTCCCTAGGCCGTCCTGGTTGGAGACCATGACGAGCTTCCAGCCGGCGTCCTTGAGCGCCTTCAATGCCGGGAGGACGCCTTCGACGAAGCGCATCTTTTTGAAGTCGTCGACCTGATAGTCCTCGGGCTCCTCGAGAATGGTGCCGTCGCGGTCGACAAAAAGGATTCGTTCAGCCATCAGTATTCTCCGAGGAGTTCCGTGAGCGCCGCGAGAAGAAGCGCATTCTCCTCGTCGGTGCCTACCGTGATGCGGATCGCGCCCGCAAGCGTCGGCTGACGGCTCTGGTCGCGAAGAATGATTCCGCGGTCCCAGAGGCCCGTGAAGACGCGGGCGCTTTCGGCAAAGCGCACAAGGAGGAAGTTCGAAGCCGAGGGAGAAACCTCAAGGACGCCGGGGAGCGCGGCAAGCGCCCGGGCGAGCTCCTCGCGGCGGCGAAGGGTCGCCGCGACGCGCGTCTTCATGCGGGCGATGCCCTTGTCGGAGAGCGCCTGTTCGGCAATGTCCGCCACCGGGGCCGGAATCGGATAGGGAGCGATCACCTTCCTGATCATCCCGATCACGGCGGGGTTTCCGATGAGGAAACCGCAGCGGATGCCTGCGAGCGCAAAGGCCTTCGAGAGCGTGCGGATGATGACGAGGTGCGGCGCCCGCTCGAGCCGGTCGATCGCGGTGTTCTCGGGCGAAAACTCAATGTAGGCTTCGTCGAGCACCAGAATCGCGCGCCCGCGGGTTGCGTCGATGAGGCCGCTCACGACTTCCGGAGAAAGGAGATTCCCCGTCGGGTTGTTGGGCGAGCAGGCAAAGACCACCTGAATGGAGGGGTCCTTTTCAAGCGCCGCTTCGAGGGCCTTCACGTCGGGCGTCCACCCGTTTTCGGGAGACGTCGTGAGGTTCACGACGCGCACGTTGGCGGTTTCGGCTGAAACGGAATACATGCCGTAGGTGGGCGGGAACTGCAGTACAGCGTCGCGCCCGCCCGTGCAGAAGGTGCGCACGAGAAGGTCGATCCCCTCGTCGCCGCCGCGGGTGGCGAGAATCGATTCGGGGGAGACGCCGGCATAGGCCGCGTAGCGCGCGATGACTTCAGCAGGCTGCGCGTCCGGGTAGCGGTTCAAGCGCCCGTTTCTGAGGGCGTATTCGTCCGATTCCGCCGATTCGTTGGCATTGAGCCAGACGTCGCCGCGGCCGCCCGCAGCCGCCACGATGCGGCGGGCGGACTGGTAGGGCGTGAGCGCCTGAACCTCGGGGCGCGCAAGGCGCTCCGGGTTCTCCATCAGGTCTTCAGTGCGCCTTGCCATCAGCAGCCTCCCTTCGCTTTTTCGGCACTCTGGCGCGCCATGCGCACGAGTACCGCATTCCTGTGGGCGTCAAGCTCTTCGGCGTGCGCGAGGATCGCGATCGTTTCGGCGAGGCCCGAGAAGCCCTCCGCGGTCATTTCCTGAATCGTCATGCGCTTCATGAAGTCGGCGAGACCAAGGGACGAGTAGGCCGCGGCGCACCCGTAGGTGGGAAGCACGTGGTTCGTGCCGGTCGCATAGTCGCCGCCCGATTCGGGAGACCATTCGCCGAGGAAGACCGAACCCGCGTTGTTGATGAGCGGTACAAGGTCGCGCGCATTCTTCGCCTGAATGATGAGGTGCTCAGGCGCATAGCGGTTCGAAACGCGGCAGCATTCCTCGAGGTCCCTGACGACGATGAGGCGGCTCGCGGAAAGGGACTTCGTCGCGATTTCGCGGCGCGGGAGCTGCGCGAGCTGGGCAGCGGCCTCCTGGGCCACCTTTCCTGCAAGCTCCTTCGAGGGCGTGAGGAGCACGACCTGCGAGTCGGGGCCGTGTTCGGCCTGAGAGAGAAGGTCGGCGGCAACGAAGGCCGGGTCCGCATCCTTGTCGGCAATGACGAGTACTTCGGAGGGGCCGGCCGGCATGTCGATCGCGGCGCCGTCGGGACGGCGGCTCACCTGGCGCTTCGCTTCCGTCACATAGGCGTTGCCCGGCCCGAAGATCTTCGAGACGGACGGAACCGTTTCGGTCCCGAAAGCCATGGCGGCAATCGCCTGAGCGCCACCCACCTGGTAGATCTCTTCAATGCCGCAGAGGCGCGCGGCGCAGAGAATCTGGTCGGCAACGGGCGGAGGCGTGCAGAGAACGACCTTGGAGCACCCGGCGATGCGGGCCGGAATGCCGAGCATGAGAACGGTGGAGAAGAGCGGCGCCGTGCCGCCCGGGATGTAGAGGCCTACGGCTTCGATCGGACGCGTCACCTGTTCGCAGCGCACGCCCGGCATCGTTTCAACGACGACGGGTTCGAGCTTCTCGGCCGTGTGGAACTTTTCAATGTTCCTTGCGGCCCTCTGGAGCGCGGCGCGGAAGTCGGGCGAGACGCGCTCCCAGGCGGCGTCCACTTCTTCCTTCGAGATCCGGAAGTTCTTCACCTCCGTGCGGTCGAACTTCGCGGAATATTCGCGAAGGGCTTGATCGCCATTCTTTTCGACGTTGTCGAGAATGTCCTTCACCACGGCGCTGATGCGCTCGCCCGCCATGACGGCAGGGCGGCGGAGGATCTCGGTGCGGCCCGCTTCGTCGAGCGAGTCCCAGTCGATGATGTCGCTGAAGGCAAATTCGGTCATTTTGATTGACTCCAAAATGTTGTGCTGATTGTTTGGAAAATTTGTGAATTCTTTGGAAAGGAGTTGCGCCGTCCGAAGGGGATCACTCCATCATCTTTTCAATCGGGAGAACGAGGATCGAGGAGGCGCCTAATTCCTTCACCTTCTCCATTGTTTCCCAGAAGAGGCTTTCGCTTGAAACCATGTGGAGCGCCACGCGGCTGTCGTCGCCCGTGAGGGGCAGAATCGTCGGGTGCTCGGCGCCGGGCAGCAGCTTCGTGATTTCGGCGAGCTTGTCCTTCGGGGCGTGAAGCATGATGTACTTGCATTCGCGCGCGCGGGCGACGCCCTGCATGCGAACCAACAGGCGCTTCACGAGGTCTTCCTTCTCCGCATCCATTTCGTCCTTCCTTGCAATGAGGCAGGCTTTCGAGCGGTAGATCACCTCGACTTCCTTGAGACCATTCGCTTCCAGCGTCGCGCCCGTCGAGACGAGGTCGCAGATGGCGTCGGCCAATCCCGCGCGGGGCGCCACTTCGACCGAGCCAGTGAGAAGGCAGGGACGGAAGGTGAGGCCCTTCGCCTCGAAGCACCGCTTCAGAAGCTGCGGGTACGAGGTGGCGATGCGCTTCCCGTTGAGGCTTGAGAGCCCCTTCCATTCCTCGTCGCGCGGGATCGCGATCGAGAGCCGGCAGCCGCCGAAGTCGAAGCGCTTCAGCATCCGGAATTCCGTGGGATCGCCCTGGCCCTTGCGCGTGAGGAGCGTTTCCTCGAGGACGTTTTCGCCGATGATGCCGAGGTCGACCACGCCGTCCATGACGAGTCCGGGAATGTCGTCGTCGCGCACGCGCAGGA
>CAKQON010000072.1 GCA_934255515.1 uncultured Sutterella sp. | reverse complement strand
ATCAGCGGGAACCACCCGGAGTACGAGTTAATCGTATTCAGGAATCCTCGTCCTTCAGGGCGAGGAGGAAGTCAAAGTTCGAAGAGGCTTTGCCGATGCGGCCGTGGAGCTGCAGGTAGCTCCCCTTGAAATCGCCTTCATGACGACGATATTCCGCGATGAGGCCGAGTCCGTAGTATTCGCCGTCCCCGTCGCCCTTCGCCCTTCGCCCATTGCGTTCTGACCCTGAGGTTCGAGCGGCCGGCTTCGAGGTAGATCGCGCCGTTGACGTCCTTCTCAACGTCCTCGCGGTCGTTGAGCTTTCCCTTGAGGCCGAGCACGTAGTGAGTGCCGGTCGTGCGCAGCGTGGCGCCGCTTCTTGCTTCATGACGAAGCTTTTCGCCGCGGACATCGACGTACACGCAGCGCTCGGGGATGGTTCCGTCCTTGGTGACGCTGCAGTCGAGCTTGCGGTTGAGTGCGAAGTCGAGGCCTGCAGAGAGGAATCCGGCGACGGCAAGCTGGTCTTCCGTAAAGATGTCCGTGCCCGGGAGGAGTTCATCGTGGTTCTTCACCGCGTCGATGCCGTTCTCGCCGTCATAAACGATGTCGTAGGCCGCATTACGCGAGAAGCCGTTGCGGATCCTGAGCTCCTTGAAACGGGGGCTTTGAAGAATTCGAGGAATTTGATGGAAGTGACCAGGGAGGAGGTGAACAGGGATTTCGGGGATTTCCGAGGCGCTCCGCCTCTCGCGATTCGAAAATGGATTCCGGAGAAAACGTCCGCGCTGCAGGGAGATCGATCGGTGAGCGGGGCGCGGGCTCCGCTTCCCTAAACTCCGGAACGGATTCATCTGGTTCTTCAAGCGCAGGACGCGGCATTCTGAGGGAGAAGCCCGAGGAAAGCGTCTCCAGCGACCCGGTCTTTCATCGTCCGGCCATCGTCTTCAAGCGGAAGGACGACAACGCCGCCGCGGACGGAGCCCCAAAGGCGCCGCCCGCTGAAAAGTTTCTTTTCCCCAGCATGAGCTTTTTGACTCAGTTCGACCCGTGGAAGTTCCGGATCGGCGACGAGGTGCTCCTGCAGGACAACTACGCGTCCTTGAAGCGCCGTCACCCCGACTGCCGCCGGATCGAGGCGATGGATGCGGCGTCTTCGGGCCGCATCGCCTGCAGGAACGCCTCGCTCTTTCAGGCCGAAGGCTCGGAAGTCATTTTCACCTACGCGAAGGTGAACGAAATCCTCACCGGCGCGGCCTACGCCTTCAGCTCCCGCCACCGCGCCGAACAGTTCGCGCAGAGAATTTCGAAAAGGGAACGCTTACGGACGCATCCGGCGCGATTCCCGCCGACAAGGCCGCATTTGCCGAGGCCGTGCTCGATCAGTCGACCGCGAAGCTCTTCAGTGAATCCACCTTCGGCACCGCCGCTCTCGTGAGCGACAACGCAAGCTACATGGCCGGCACCGGTCTTGCCTCCGCCAAGGCCGCCGCAAGAAACGGCTCGGCCGCCTTTGCCGCAATCCAGGGCGGCTCCTCCCGCTACGTGACGGGCTCCCACGTCTCCATGAATGCGGGTACCGTGACAGCGGGTTATGCGGCCGATCTGCAGTTCGGCTCCAACACTGCGACAATTGCGCCGTACTTCGAAGCCGGTTGGGGCACGTCCACCTCCAAGGCGAACGATCAGAAGGGCGACGGCCGTCACAACTTCTACGGTCTCGGCATTGCCGCCGGCTGGGAACACGAATCCGGGCTGCACGCCGAAGCGATTCTGCGCGGGGGCTTCGCCGAAACGAAGTTCAACGCGGTCTTCGCTGAAGACTCTGCCGACTACAAGGCAGAATCCGCCTACTTCGGCGCGGCGGTCGGTGCCGGCTACGTCTGGAACGTCACCGAATCCGATGCCCTTGATCCGTATGTCCGCTACTCCTGGACGCGTATCGGTAGCGACACGGCCGACCTCAACAACCGCGATGCCGACAAGTACGACATCGACTCGGTCAACGTGCAGACGCTTCGCGCCGGACTCAATCTGAGCGCTCAGATGAGCGAGTCCGTCAAGGCCCGCGTCGGTGCGGCGTATGAGCACGTCTTCGACGGCGATGCGGACGGCCTCATTTCCGGTCTCGTGATCGACAATTCCGCGTCCCTTGAGGGCAATCGCGGCGTCTTCGAACTCGGTCTCACCATCGCGCCGACCGAGTCCTCGCTCTCGCTCGATCTCGGTCTGAGCGGCTACGCCGGCGATCGTGAGGGCGTGTCCGGCAACGTGCAGGTCAATTACAAGTTCTATGGCTCGCCGTTGGAATTTGAGCCGCCCCTGCATTGATTCCGGAGCCGAAGCAGTGCGTCTTCGGGCAGTGCGGAGCGGTTCGTTCACTCCATCGAGCTGAAGGACTCTGGATGATCACGGGGTCGGGCAGTATCTGTCCGGCCCCGGTTTCGTAAAGGGGGAACGAACAATGAGTGCTACCACCCTCAATGCGGCGGCAACAGAGGAGAAAAAGTTGCCCAAACGACTGCAGGACCTGCTCCTGCGCATCAATCATGCCTTGGAGATCGGGGCGCTGGACCGGGCGATTGAACTCCTCGGGGAAGCGGCCAGGGAGGAGGGTTTTGCCGAGATTGCGCGCAAAACCGGCCTCAATCGTAGCCATCTCTACCGGGCGCAGGAAGTCGGCGGGAACCCAAGCCTCGACCTCGTCATGAGGATCTGTGAAGTGCTGGGACTGAATGTGCAGATTCTCCCGAGGAAGCCCGAAACATAGAGCATGGAATGCCTGCGGCGGGCAACGGGTTCTCGGATAACCGCTTTCAATCGGGGCGTTTACGCGTTTCTACGAATGCTCTGATTGCGGTGAAGCGACACGATTTCAGCTTCTCCATGGCAACTTTTGAAAGCCGCTCTGAGTTCATTTACATTGATGAGTTAGCCGGCTCGTCAATAACGCGATTGACAGGGAAGCAGAATCCTGCTTCAAAGTCTCCTGCGCGAGGAGCCGAAGCTGACAGAGCTGGCAATGAGCCGACGCAGGCAGAAATCAAAGCATGTAGTCGATCCGGAAGGTCGTCCCAGTCCGTCGCCGTTGTCAGCGAAGCGCACCAATACCCACCTTCGCTGTCGCCTCGTCCGGTAGATTTTCGGAACGGGACAGCGAAGCCTCAGAGAAAAACCAATGGCTTCGCTCAATCATTCGACCATCATCAAGGCTTTTGAAAAACTCGCTGAGGACAGTAATCCAAGCGAGTTCTTCTTTGGCTTCCTGAAGGCGCTCAAGTTCCCGGCCGCAACCATCAAGCGTATTCAGCAACCCGGCAACAACCGCAACATCGCAACGGTCCCCGGCGATATCGGCCTGCCCAAGCAGATCTACTTTCATCCGGCAAAGGCCGGAGAGGATCTGCAGGCAACGCTCAAGACGTTGATCGATGATCCGGGTTGGCAGAAGCATCAGATCAGGTTCTTTCTGACGACGGACTTCGAAAACGTGGTCGCCTATGACCGCCGCGTTGACGACTGGACCTCCTTTGCCTTCAAGGACCTCCGGGAAAACTATGAGTTCTTCCTGCCGCTGACCGGGCTCTATGAAAAGCCGCTTGCCTATTCCGCACATCCAGCCGATGTGCGGGCCTGCGAGAAGATGGGAAAGCTCTACGACGTTATCCGCGCGCTGAACCATTATGAAAAGGACCAGCTCCACGACCTCAACGTCTTTCTGACGCGTCTCCTTTTCTGCTTCTTCGCGGAGGACACCGGCATCTTCCCGAAGGAAGGCCAGCTTACCCAAGCCATTGAATCCATCACGAAGGCGGATGGCTCTGATCTTGCTGACTTCTTTGAGCGTCTCTTCTGGATTTTGGACATGGCTCCCGATCAGCCGGGCCGTGCTCTTGAGACTTCGACGCTCAAGGACTTCCCCTACGTCAACGGCGGCCTCTTCCACGAAAAGATCCGCATTCCGACATTCAATACCAAGGCCCGCAACATCCTTCTCGAATGCGGACGGCTCTCATGGCACGAGATCTCTCCCGTCATCTTCGGCGCAATGTTCCAGGCCGTAATGGATCCGGAAGCACGACATGAACTTGGCGCTCATTACACAAGCGAGAAGAACATCTTCAAGGTGATCGGGCCGCTTTTCCTTGACGATCTCAAGACTGAACTCGAAAAGATTCTTGCGGATAAATCCACGCATCGCAATAGGAGGCTGAAGGACTTTCAGACGAAGCTTGCCTCGCTCAAGTTCCTTGATCCGGCCTGCGGGTGCGGCAACTTCCTGATTGTCACTTACCGGGAACTCAAGAAGCTTGAGCTGGAAGTCGCCAAGGAGATCTATACCAAAGAGCAGAGGAAACAATCTCTATTTGACGACTGGCGCAACAAGATTTCGCAGGTATCAATCAATCAGTTCTATGGGATTGAAATTGAAGAATTCCCCGTCGATGTTGCCCGTGTGTCGATGTGGTTGATGGAACATGTTATGAACAGCGAGTTCAGCAAGTTCTTCGGGAATGTGTTCCCGTCAATTCCGTTAAGAGATTCAGTCAACATCACCAAAGCAAATGCGTTGACTATAGATTGGCAATCATTCGTGCCGATCAACCAGTTGAATTTTATTTTCGGGAACCCTCCGTTTGGTGGCGCGTCTGTTATTAGTAAAGAGCAGAAAGCCGAAATTCTATCCGTATTTAACGGAGTCAAGAACGCGGGTATATTTGATTACGTAAGCGGTTGGTACGGGCGGGCGATGCAGTACCTTGATGTCAACCCGAATATTCAATGTGCATTTGTATCGACAAATTCCATTTGTCAGGGCGAACAGGTTGAACCGTTGTGGGGAACTTTGTTTGATCGAGGCCTCCGAATCAATTTTGCGCATCAGACCTTCAAGTGGCAGAACGAAGCGCGCGAAAATGCTGGGGTTTACTGCGTGATCATCGGCTTTTCCAAGCAGGAAAGCGAGAAAAATATTTTATTTAGATATGAAACGCCGTTATCCGATCCTTGTGCAACCTTTGTTTCATCGATCAATGGTTATCTACTTGATCTCCCTGTCCGCTTAATATGTACAAGTCATAATGCACACATTTCGGCGCCTCATCCAATGGTTCGAGGAAATCAACCGACGGACGGAGGGAACCTTATCATTGAACCCGAAGATCTCTCGTCTTTCGAGAGGGAAGAAGCCCTTTTACCATATATCAAAAAACTGATTGGTTCGCGAGAGCTACTTCATAATATTCCTCGATATTGCCTCTGGCTTGTGAACGCTCCCGATTCTGTGAAGCAAATTCCCATTGTTGCTGATCGTATTGAAAAATGCCGGCAAATGCGATTGGCTAGCCGAGACCCGGGCTGCAGGAAGCTTTCTCAACGACCCCATGAGTTCAGAGATTTAAATAATCCAGAGAGTGCTATTGTAATCCCGGGCGTTTCATCTGAACGTCGTTCTTATATACCTATGGGATTTATTGGGGAAGACACTATTACAACTAACCTTTGTCATATCGTTCCTAACGGAACACTGTATGAATTTGGCATTCTCGAATCCCGCTTGCATATGACCTGGATGCGCACGGTATGCGGTCGACTGAAAAGTGATTATCGATATTCCCGAGACCTTTGCTACAACACATTCCCGTGGCCGAAAGTATCTGAATCAGATAAGAAGACAATCGAGAATCTTGCTCAGAAAATTCTCATGATTCGGGAATACTATCCCGATAAAACACTTGCCGATCTTTACGATCCCGAACTTATGCCTGAGGATTTGCTGAAAGCGCACCAGGAACTCGATCTTGCTGTCGATAAGCTTTATCGCAAGAAGCCGTTTGCCAATGACGAAGACCGTTTGCGTCACCTCTTTGCCCGCTATGAAAAGCTTGTGAAGGGCGAGGATGATTCCCTTCTTTTCAATCAGGAGTAATCCGAAATGCCCGATATTCTTACCGTCCGTTATGCGCAGACCGGCAAAAGCACTGCAGACAATGCAATGGGCATGAGGGAAATGCAGGCTCGCGCTTATGAGAAGCGCGATGCCCAGTATCTGCTCATCAAGGCTCCTCCTGCGTCCGGCAAGTCTCGCGCGCTTATGTTCTTAGGCCTCGACAAGGTCATGAAGCAGGGGCTGGATAAGGTCATCGTCGCTGTTCCTGAAATGTCCATCGGCGGGTCCTTCAAGGATACGGACCTCACGTCCTACGGCTTCTTTGCCGATTGGCATGTCGATCCCCGCTACAACCTCTGCACGCCGGGGAATGTCGGGAAGGTTGATCGGGTTGTTGAGTTCATGAAGCAGACCAAGGAGCATTACCTTATCTGCACGCACGCCACATTCCGATTTGCCTACGAGCGAATTAACAATGCTTCCGCTTTCGACAAGACCTTGGTTGCGATTGATGAATTCCATCATACGTCGGCGGAAGAGGGGAACATTCTTGGCGGAATCATCGATGACTTGATGAACAATTCCTCCGCTCATATCGTGGCGATGACGGGCTCTTATTTCCGCGGAGATGCGGTGCCCATCATGAAGCCCGAAGACGAGGCCAAGTTCACGCAGGTCACGTATACCTATTACGAACAGCTGAACGGCTACAAGTACCTGAAGTCGCTCGGCATCGGATACCACTTCTATCAAGGCCGCTACTTTGATGCGCTCAAGGAAGTGCTGGATCCTGAAAAGAAGACGATCGTTCATATTCCCAACGTCAATTCGATGGAATCGACCGGGATGAAGCTTGACGAGGTCGACCGCATTCTCGACGCCATCGGTACCGTAATGTCGCAGGATCCGGATACGGGGATCTATACGGTCAGAACTCGCCAAGGGAAGAAGATCTTTGTTGCCGATCTCGTGACGGACGATGCTAAGCGCGTGAATGTTCTCAAATATCTCCGAGACATCAAAATTGCCTCTCAGATGGATATCATCATTGCCCTCGGCATGGCGAAGGAAGGCTTCGACTGGCCGTGGTGCGAGCATGTTCTGACCATCGGCTACCGCTCGTCGCTTACCGAAATCATTCAGATCATCGGACGCGCCACGCGCGACTGCCCCGGGAAAACGCACGCTCAATTCACCAATCTGATCGCCCAGCCGGATGCCAACGACGACGATGTGAAAACCTCCGTCAACAACATGCTGAAGGCGATTACGGTTTCTCTCCTGATGGAACAGGTGCTGGCTCCGAACATCACCTTCAAGCCGCGATCCGTGCTCGGCAGGAATGAAAAGGTTGAGCCGGGCACCATCATCATCGACGACGAGGACAATCCCGTTTCCGCCCGCGTTCATAAAATCCTGACCGAAGGCGGCATCAGGGACGTGATTACCGCCGCAATTCAGGATGTGAAGACGGTGGGACCGATGATTACGAATGTTGAGGAGCCGAAGCTCTTCACGGAATCGGAACTTCCGAAGATCGTCACGCGCCTCTATCCGGATCTGACGCCCGATGAAGCGAAGGTGGTTGCCGCGGCCGCTCAGACGGAAATGGTGATCCACAGCAACGGCGGCCTCATCGAAGGCAACGATTTGCCGCCGGGATTCAAAGTGCAGCCCGGAGACGGAGAAGTCGACGATGCGGAAAATCCGGACGACGAGGGCGGTTCAGCTTCTAAGGAAGAGGATGGCGAGCGTGATCCTGCGAGACGTGCGTCTGAATTCCTGAAGGTGGGCGAAAAGTTCATCAATATCGAAAAGCTCAACGTCGATCTCATCGCGTCGATCAATCCGTTCCAGGGGGCCTATGAAATCCTCTCGAAGTCGGTTAATGCTCCGATGCTGAAGACGATTCAGGACATCGTCACTTCGAATCGCTCCGGCGTTTCCGAAGAGGAAGCCGTGCTGCTTTGGCCGAACATCCTTGAATTCGTGCAGAACTTCAAGAAAGAACCTTCCCTGCAGTCCAACGACCCGTATGAGCGCAGACTCGGAGAGGTGCTGGCCTTTGTGCGCAGAAAGAAGGCGGAAGCCATCGCCAAGCAGGAAGAGGGAACGACGGAATGAGCAAAAAGTTTTCGTGCCCTGCGTCTTTTGCTGAACTTCTTTCCGGCGCGGATGATCCCTTCGGGCTTCTCAAAGACGTAAGGCCTTCTGCGCCCAAGGCAAAGGCAATGTCTCCCGCCGAGCAGAACTTTCAAGAGATCGTCGAATTCCGTGAGCGCACCGGGCATGAGCCGAGCCTTGATGCGTCCGACTTCTTGGAAAAGAAGCTCGCCGCTCGTCTTCGCGCCTACAGGACGCGGCCGGAATTGAAGGCAAGCGTGAAATCGCTCGACGCATTCAACCTGCTTGAGGTCAAACCGACCGCGCAGACGCCTACCAAACTGGCGGAAGTGCCGAAGACCTTCTCTTCGTTTGCGGACCTTCTCAGCAACGACGCTTCCGGCTTGCTCGGCGGCATCGAAAGTTCGATCTTCGAAATGAAGAATGTTCAGGAGCAGGTGCCTGAGACGCACAATCTGCCCGACGAAATCGCTTTCCGCAAGAAGTGCGAAGACTTCTACAACTTTGAAAAACTCTTTGCCGATATTCGCCGCGATATTCAGAATCACCAGGCGAAGACGGAGCGCTTCAAGAACAGTTCGCTCATCAACATTGGCGACTTCTTCATCGTCAAGGGGATTCTCTGCTTTGTGGATTCCGTTGTGAAGGAATCGATCGACCGACACAACCGCGACAATCCGAGAATCCGCGTCATTTTCGACAACGGTATGGAAACCGACATTCTGAAGCTCTCATTGGCAAAAGCGCTCTATGAAGATGACAACGGCCGTCGAGTGATTCCTCTGAACGTCAACCTCGAAGAGGAATTTGCCGGCATATCGCATAAGGACAAGGCGACCGGATGCATCTACATCTTGGCGAGCGAAACCAAGGCTCCGGAACTTGCGGATCTCAAACAGCAGGGGCGACTGGTCAAGATCGGATATTCATCTCAGAGCGTTGAGGAACGAACCAAGAATGCGGCGGTGGATCCGACGTACCTCGAAGCGCCGGTGCGGATTCTCGCCTCGCTTGACTGCTTTAATCTCAACCCGCAGAAGGTGGAACATCTCATCTATGCCTTCCTTTCGAAACAGCGAATCAACATGACGCTCATCAGTTCAAAGGGGAAGCCCTACAGGCCGACTGAATGGTTCTCAGTTGATCTGCAGACCGCCATAGCGGTTGCCGAGCATATCGTGGCGGGAGACATCATGAAGTACCGCATGGATAATACGACCGGAAGAATCAAGAAAATCTAAGAAACTTTTCGACCAGTTTAACCTGAACTTCCCATGAAAAGTTACACTCGCACCTAAGATGCCTGCAGAAACGTCATGATCTCGCGGTAGCTCTTGCC
>CAKQON010000071.1 GCA_934255515.1 uncultured Sutterella sp. | reverse complement strand
CGCTCTCAAGCCCTTGATGAGGCTGGCTTGACCCCTGGTTGGGGAGTTATACCCCAACCAAGCCGAGATTTTCCGCTATAGGTATCGTTTGCCCGGTAATTTCCGAAGAGCCAGAAAAGGGTTTCAGCGTGCGGCATTTCATTCAGACAAAATCACAAAACCTTATCGGCTCTGCGGGTCGAGCTTCTGCTGGACCCAGTCGCCGAGAAGCGACATGGAAAGCGTCGAAATCACGATGACGACGCCGGGAATGACGGCGATCCACCAGGCGGTGGTGAGGTAGTCGCGGCCGAAGCCGAGCATGGTGCCCAACGAACTCATCGGGGGCTGCACGCCCACGCCGAGGAAGGAGAGCGACGTTTCAAGCAGAATCATCCCGGGGAAGTTGAGCGTCATGTTGACGACAAGCGCGCTCGCAATGTTGGGAAGAATGTGCCTCAGCAGTATCCGCCGGGTCGGAATGCCGAGGCTCTCAAGGGCCCCTGCATAGCCCTCGGTATAGGCCGAACGCGCAAGGTTTCTTGCGAGCCTCGCGTAGCGGTCCCACCCGTAGACCGCCATGATGACGATGATCACCTTCACGTCGGTGCCGAGGAAGGCAAGGATCGTAAGCGCAAGCACAATGAAGGGAAGCGACGCCGTAAAGTCGATCCCGGTATTGACGAGGTCGTCGATGAAGCCCCCGAACCGGGCGGCGAGGAACCCGAGCGCCGTGCCGACGATGGCCCCGAGAAGCGTGCCCGTCACGGCAAGAACGAAGGAAAGCCTCAGGGAATAGAGGAGCCTCGAGAGCACGTCGCGCCCGAGCTCGTCGGTCCCGAGCGGGTGCGCGAGCGACGTAAAGGGCGCTGCGAGCCTCGACATCAGATCCATGTCCTCGAGCCCGTAGGGGGCGGCGACCGGCGCGAGAAGCCCCGCGCAGAAGAAGACGACGAGGATTGTCGCCGAGAGTCCGGCAAGCCCCCGGGGTCTTCCGGCAATGATCCGGGAGAGAAGCCCGGGCTTTTGGAGAGTTTCAGTGACAGCAGTCATTTTGTTGAATCCCCCGGGCGGTCAGTTTTCCTTCCTCAGGCGCGGATTCACGACGAGGGCGAGAATGTCCATGAGGAGGTTGGCGAGAATGAGGGATGCGCCTGTGGCGAGCACGATCATCTGCACGACCGGAATGTCGCGAAGCGCCACCGACTGAACGAGGAGCTTCCCGACGCCGGGCCAGGAGAAGACGGTTTCCGTGATGACGGCGCCGGCAACGAGGGTGCCGAGGAAAAAGCCGAGAATCGTGAGAATTGAGAGCATCGCGTTCGGGAGCGCATGGAGCCAGATGATGCGGGCCCTGGGGAGCCCTCTCATCTTTGCTGCGCGCACGCAGGGGAGCCGCATGGCTTCAAGCATCGCGCTTCTCGCGTAGCGCGAGAATATCGCCGCTTCTGCGGTCGCCATCGTGATGATCGGCATGATGTAGTGCAGGAGCGTCGCGTTCCCGTAGGACGGAAGCCACCCGAGCCAGATCGAGAAGACGAGAAGAAGGAGCACGCCCATGAAGAAGTTGGGAACCGCGTAGCCGAAGACCGACAGCACCATCATGCCGCGGTCGAGGGCGGTGTCGCGGTGGAGCGCCGCAACGACGCCCGACGGGATGCCGATGAGAAGCGTCACTATGGCAGTGGGCACCATGAGGTCGATCGTGGCGTCGAGCGCCTCGAGGAAGACGTCCTTCACGGGCTGGCTCGTCGCGTAGCTCACGCCCATGTCGAGCGTGAGCGCCTTCTGGATGTAGACGATGAACTGCTCCCAGAGGGGTTTATTGAGTCCCCACTGCTCGCGGAAGGCGTCGAGCGCGATCTGGTCGGCCGAATCGCCGAGCATGAGGCGCGCAGGGTCGCCCGTCATGTGAAGCCCGAAGAAGACGCAGGCTGCAAGGAGGAGGAGCGTCAGGGCCGAGCGGAAGACAAGTCTCGAAATGAGTGCGAACATGAATCAGTCTCCCGATTGCTGCGAAGGGCCGGGAAGCGGCGCATCGGTGATGAAGGAGTGCTTCACGAAGCAAGCCGTCTGGTGATGGTCGTTCACGGCCTCGAGCTGCGGGACCTCCTTTCTGCAGCGGTCGCACGCGACGGGGCAGCGGTTGGCGAAGACGCACCCCTCGGGGCGCTCCATCGGGCTTGGCATCACGCCCTTCGGATAGAAGCGGATTACGTCGTCCTCGGCGCCGGGCGTTGAGGCGAGCAGCAGCCGCGTGTAGGGATGCTGCGGATGGTGGAAGACTTCGTCGACGGGCCCGAGCTCGACGATGCGCCCCAAGTACATCACCGCCGCGCGGTCGCAGAGGTAGCGCACGACGTTCAAGTTGTGCGAAACAAAAAGCATCGCCATGTGGGTGGCGGCCTTCAGGCGATTGAGAAGCGCGAGGACCTGGGCCTGAATCGAGACGTCGAGCGACGCCACGGGTTCGTCGCAGACCAGGAGCGCGGGCCGGAGCGCCACCGCGCGGGCAATCGCCGCGCGCTGAAGCTGCCCGCCCGACATGACGCCGGGGAGCTTCTTCGCATTGTGTTCGGGAAGACCCACGGCCCGAAGGACCTGAAGCGCCTTCGCGCAGGCGTCTTCGTGAGAGAGATGGAGGTGTACCTCAAGGGGTTCGGCGATCTGGTCGAGGACGCTCATCCGCTCGTCAAAGCAGCTGAAGGGGTCCTGGTAGATCATCTGCGCCGCGGCGCGCTGCGCTCTCCAGGGAGCGGTCCGGGGTTCGGGATATTCCTCATCGCGGAATTTGACCGAACCCGAGGTCGGGCGCATGAGGCCGAGCATGAGGCGCGCGAGCGTCGATTTGCCGCACCCCGATTCGCCGACGAGCCCCAAAACTTCGCCGCTCTTGATCTGAAGATCGACGTCCTCGAGCACGTTCCAGGGGGTTTTGCGCCCGAAGAACCCGCGGCGCGCGTAGTAGCAGTGCTTTTTGATCCGGGCGTCGACGATGACGGGGAAGTCGCTCTTCTGAACGCTCCCGAACCCCTTCCGGTCGATTTCCTTTTCGATCTTGACCGACCCCGCGCCTTCCGGAGCCGCAGCCGCGAGCTCCTCGAGCTTTTCGAGGTCGGCCGTGCGCGTATGGGCATTGTCGCAGCGCGAGGACCAGTCGGGCGCGATGGCGATCATGTCGGGGAGGTGCTCGCGGCAGCGGGTTTCCGCGAGCACGCACCGGCTCGCGAAGGGGCAGCCCTTCCCGAGTTCAGAGGGCGAAGGCACCTCGCCCTCAATGGGCTTCAGGGACCCCCGTGGGCTTTCCATGTCGGGCATGGCATTGAGAAGCCCTTCGGTATAGGGGTGCGAGGGATTGGGAATCACCTTTTCGCAGGGCCCGACTTCCATGAGGGTGCCTGCGTACATGACGGCGACGCGGTCGGCGACGTCGCGCGCGAGGTGAAGGTCGTGCGTGACGAGAAGCATCGACATCCCGCGGGCGCGCACGAGATCCCTCAGTTCCGAGAGAATCTCGCGCTGCACGACCACGTCGAGCGCGGTCGTGGGTTCGTCGGCGAGCAGAAGCTTCGGCGCTCCGATGAGCGCGAGCGCAATCAGCACGCGCTGACGCATGCCGCCCGAGAGCTGGTGGGGATAGCTCGAGATGCGCTTTTCGGGCGCGGTGATCCCGACCTGCTTTAGGAATGAGATCGCGAGCTCAGTGAGTTCCTTCTTCTTTTCGAAGAGGAGCCGTTCGCTCGCGCGGTTCCGATAGTCGGGATGACGGTAGACGATGGTTTCAATCAGCTGGTCGCCGATCGTGCGCATGGGGTTCAGAGCCGCCATGGCGTCCTGCACGATCATGCTGATTTCGGCGCCGCGGATGCGGCGGAGCTCCTTTTCAGGGGCGCCGGCGAGTTCGCGGCCCTCGAACCGGATGCTTCCGGTGGTGGTGTTCTTTGACCCCGCAAGGCCGAGGATCGACCTTGCGAGGACGGATTTGCCTGACCCCGATTCGCCGATGAGGGCGAGCGTCTCGCCCTTCGGAAGATCAAGGTCGATTCCGTGAAGCACTTCAACGCCGCTGAAGGCGACCCGGAGATCCCGGATCGCGAGGAGCGGCTCCGTGCCTTCACGGAGATCGGAGGATAAGTCAGTTTCCTTCATTCTTCTGGTCTTTTTCGGGGTCAGGAGTCAGGGGATTACTTGAACTTCAGGTTTCTCGCCGAAAGATCAAGCGCGCCCTGGGTGCCCGGCTCCCAGATCACGTTCTTCTGCTTGCCGTAAATCATCGGCAGCGCGTAGATCGGGCAGGCGAGCGGGTCGGTGAAGAAGACTTCCTGCATTTCCTTCCAGGCGGTCCTGCGTGCGGCCGGGTCGGTCGAGGATTCAAGGATCTTGCCGAGGTCGCCGAACTTCTGGTATTCGGGCGAGTGGACAAAGTAGCCGCTCGCATCCCAGAAGGCGCCCGGCTTCATGCGGCGCCAGAGCTGCGAGGCGGGATCAGGGAAGTAGGCCGAGAGCGACGCATTGTTGATCATGCGGGTGGCGCCCGGGGCTTCAACCTGAGACCAGTTTTCCTTCACCTCGATCTTCACGTTGATGCCGACCGCCTTCAGCATGCCGGCAATCGCCTGGGAAACGGTGAGCTCCTGCGTGTAGTAGCCCGCCTGGATGCGCCAGACGATCTGCTCACCCTTGTACCCGGAGGCCTTCACGAGCTCGCGCGCCTTCTGCGGGTTGTAGAGCTTTTTGTCGAGTTCAGGGATGAAGAGGTCGCCGAAGGTCTTCGACTGGAAGCTGTTCGCGGGCGTCGTCTTTCCGCCCATCAGCGCTTCGACAAGAAGATCGCGGTCGATGGCGTAGAGGAATGCCTGGCGAAGCTCCTTCGTCATGATTTTGTTCGACTTATCGTCAAAGACGAGGGAGTAGATGTTGTCGATCGGGCCGCCCACCACGTCGATGCGGCCGTCCTTCGACAAGGGCTTCACCTGGTCGGGCGGGACTTCGGTAATGAGGTCGAATTCGCCGGAGCGCAGGCCCGCCACGCGGGAGGAGAGTTCCGGCACTTCGACGAAGGAAAGCTTCTCGGCCGGGGCCTTTTCGCCCCAGTAGCCGTCAAAGCGCTTCAGTTCCAGGCGGTTTCCGGTCCTGAAGGAGACGATTTCATAGGGGCCGGTGCCGATCGGGTGCTTGATCCAGTTGTTCCAGCCGCCCGCCTTCTTCCAGCCGTCTTCGGAAATGATTTCCGACATGCGCGCGGAGAAGCGGCGCTCAATCAGGGGGTCGGGCGTCTTCATCGTGACGCGCACGGTGTAGTCGTCAACCTTTTCAACGGACTTGAGGCCTCCGAGGAACTCGACCGCAGCGGGACGGCCCGGGGCGGTGTCGGAGAGGAAGCGTTCGGGGCCGAAGGAGAAGACCACGTCGTCGGCCGTAAAGTCCGTGCCGTCCTGGAACTTGACGCCCTGACGGAGCTTGAATTCGACGGTTTCAGGCGAAATGCGCGTCCAGGAAACCGCGAGACCCGGCTGAAGTTCGCCCGTCTTCTGATCGGCGTGGATGAGCGTTTCGAAGATCGAGAACGCAACGCGCTCGAGCGGATTGTGGTTCTTGCCCTGCGGCTCGATGATGGTCGGCAGCTGCGGCATGGCCACGACCATGTGCTGAGCGCTCGCCCAGGCCTGAGAGGCAAAGAGGCTCGCGGCAATGACGGCACCGGCGAGAATCGACGGGTGCGCTTTGGGGAATTGGGCCATGGGGGATTCCTTGAAAATGGCGTGTCCGGTGATATAAAGACGGGTTCGGGGTTTGAAGAACGGTGCCTGGACACTGTGGGCGCCCGTTATTCTTCCCGCCGGCCATTAAGGTTTGCTTTAAATTGTGTGACGTTTCCATGACAGGCGCGTCCGCCAAAAGGCGTACTCACCCGGATGATTCGCCCGAAATTACCCGCAATGGCAGCGGAATGTCCCCTATTTTTTCCTCTTTTCTCCTCATGCGAATTATGACCGAGCGACACGTCATTGATTTTGAAAGACGATTCGGAGGCGTGGCGCGCCTCTATGGAAAAGAGGGCGCTGCTTCCATCCGGGAGACGCACTTCTGCGTCGTTGGCGTGGGAGGCGTCGGCTCCTGGGCGGTGGAGGCGCTCGCCCGCACGGGTGCTGAGAAGCTCACATTGATCGACCTCGACAACGTGGCGGAAAGCAACACCAACCGCCAGATTCAGGCCTTGGGCGAAGCCTACGGCATGGCGAAGGTGGAGGCCCTGAAAGCCCGCATCGCGCTCATCAATCCGAGAGCCGCAGTTTCCTGCGTTGAGGATTTCGTGGACGAAGAGAATGCCGCGGACCTGATTCCTTCGGACGCAATTGTTCTTGACTGCATCGACCAGGTGCGCGCCAAGGCCGCGATGATTGCCCGCTGCCGCGCGAGAATGCAGTTCATTGTGGTTTCGGGCGCGGGCGGGGGGCGCACCAATCCCCTTGAAATTCAGGCTGGCGACCTCGGGCGCATTTCGGGCGACCCGCTTCTTGCGTCGGTGCGCTATCGGCTCCGGAAGGAATACGGGTTCCCGAAGGCCTCGCCCGATGCCGGAAAGCCCGGGAAACCCCTGCCGCCCCTCTTTCGCGTTCCGGTCGTCTATTCGGCAGAGCCCGTCAAAAAGCCCCTGGGTGACGAAGCCTGCAGCATGGATACGACGGCGGGCCTTGCCTGCTCCGGGTACGGCTCGGGCATCGTCGTGACGGCGACCTTCGGCATGGCGGCCGCTTCAATTGCCATGCGGGAAGCGGTGAAAAGAGGCGCGCAGGCTCCCTCAGCGCCTGTGCCCTGAAGCCTTTCTCTCAAAAAAATCTGAAACCTCAAGCGCTAGCGCCTCTGCTTCATCCCTGCGCCCGTTGAGCTCAACCGCCAGATATTCCAGAGGAAATACCCATTCGGGCAGAATCTGAATGAGTTCGCCCGATGCGAGCGCTCTTTCGGCATCAATCCTCGGGAGCCCTGCGGCAAGGCCTTTTTCCGTACGGGCGCCCTCAAGGCGCGCGTCGGCATCGGGGAGAAGAAATGCGGGCGGCGGGAGCTCCCGCTGAAGTGATGCGCCTTCGCAGGCAGGGGCGAAGTGCCCGAGCGGCGCTTCATTCCTGTCAATGCGCATGAGGCGCTTGCCCGCGCGAAGGGCGGGAAGACCGCGTAATCGCTGACAGGTCTCCTTTTCTTCCTTCAGGTTTTTGGTCTTCTCCCCCGGGTCATTTTCGGGGAGAAGACAAACAGAATCCTTCTGCTCTCTGACTCCGGAGCGTCCGGTCGTGTCCCGAAAGGGCGCGTTGGAGTCAGAGTCTGTTTTTTCTGCTTTGGAAGAACGTCTATGCAGAGCCTCTGGATGCTGGAGGCAGCCTTATTCACGGCACTCACGGCTGCCTTCGCCAAATCGGGCGCAGCGGATTTCGGCGCCTGCGAACTTCTTCTCTGGCGATCCGTCCTTGCCGTCGCTGCGCTCGCCGCCTTTGCGGCCCTGAGGCTGAAGAGACGCCCCGACCTGAGGCTGATTGCCGCGGCGGCGGTCGGGTTTTCGGGCGTTCTGATTGTTCTCCGGCCGGATTTTTCGTCTGCCGAGGCGCTTCCGTCGTTGATCGGCCTTACGGCAGGGATGTTCTCGACTGCAGCCTATCTGCAGATCCGGGCGCTTATTCGCGACGGAGAACCGGAGTGGCGGATCGTCTTCTATTTTTCTCTCTTCGGCGTTGGCTTCGGCCTTCTGGGAACACTCCTTTTCGAGGGCGGCCTCACGCGCATCACGACGGAGAACATCCTGCCGCTTCTCGGGATGGGCGTCTGCGCGGTGCTCTCGCAACTTTCGTTCACGCTTTCCCGGGGGTGCAAGAAATCCGCTCGTTACGAGCATTCTGCAGTCTTCCGCTATTCTTTTTGCTGAAGGCATCGGATTCCTCGTTTTCGGCGAGAGCGTGTCGATCGCAGCCGCCTTCGGGACTGTGCTCATCATCGCCGCGGGAAGCGTTGCCGTTGTCATTCCCTGCAGGAACTCATCGCGAAAGCGCTCAAAAGAAAAGGCCCGGAGAGCCATCGTCATCCGGGCCTTGCGGGTCAGATTGTTTCCCTTAATTACTTTTCGAGCGGCAGCCGCGCCTCAACAATCGCGCGGAAGGCTTCAACGGAGTTCGCAAGCGCGAGGTCGTTGAAGTCGAATCCCGGATTGTGGAGCGCCGCCTGGTGGCCCTCGTCTCTCAGGCCCACCTTCATGTAGACCCCGGGGACGGCTTCGCTCATGAAGGCGAAGTCCTCGCCGCCCATCGAGGGCTTGGCGTTCGTGACGACGTTCTTGTCTCCGAAGACGGGCTCCAGAGCGTCGATTGCCGCGAGCGCGAGCTTCTCGTCGTTGATCTGCGGCGGATAGCGCCTCTGGTAGTCGAGCTTCACGACGCCGCCGAAGGTGGTGCCGATGCCGGAGGTGATTTCGTTGAAGCGCTTTTCAATCAGATCGCGCACCTTCCCGTCGAACGTGCGGATCGTGGCGGAAAGCTCCACGCGCTGCGGAATGACGGTGGGGGCGAGCGGGTCGCCCGCATGCACGTAGCAGCAGGAGACGACGGCGGAGT
The DNA here is from genome assembly GCA_934255515.1 of uncultured Sutterella sp. Taxonomy (GTDB): domain Bacteria; phylum Pseudomonadota; class Gammaproteobacteria; order Burkholderiales; family Burkholderiaceae_F; genus Sutterella. The sequence continues at coordinate 822 of CAKQON010000071.1, read as the reverse complement.
CGTTGGGGTCGACGCGACGCGAGACGATGGTCTGAAGCGCAAGGATGAGTTCGGCCGCTGCCGGCATCGGGTCGATCGCTTCCTGTGGACGCGCGCCGTGGCCGCCCCGGCCCTCGACCGTCATGTAGGCGATGTCGACCGACGCCGTCATGGGGCCGGGCTGAAGGAGAATGGTGCCCAGGTCATGCGAGGGATCCCCGTGAATGGCGTAGACCTCCTTGCAGGGGAAGCGTTTGAAAAGCCCGTCCTTGATCATGAGGTCGGCGCCCGCCCAGCCTTCTTCTCCCGGTTGGAAGATGACGGCCACGGACCCAGCAAAGTCGCGGTGCTTAGACAAATAGAGCGCTGTTGCGAGCGCCCCCGCCGTATGGCCGTCGTGGCCGCAGAGGTGCGCGCACTTTTCGACTTCGCTCGTCCAGGGGTTGTTGGTTTCGTCCTGAATGGGAAGCGCGTCCGTGTCGCCGCGCAGTCCGATCATGGGCCCGTCCTCGCGGCCTTTGATGAGCGCAACGACGCCGTTCTTTTCAACGCGCTCCACGCGGTCAACGGGGAAGGACGAGAGGAAGGCCTCAAGCTTTTCTGCCGTGCGGGCGGTATCCATGCCGATTTCCGGATGGCAGTGAAGATCGCGGCGGAATTCAACAATGCGCTCGGCATCCTTGCGACCGAGAAGCGCTTCAAGCGTGCGTGGCATCAGGGGAAAGCTCCTTCGAGAAAAGGAAATCTGAATTTCAGGGTGCTCCCATTATCCAACGGGCCGTAAAACCCCGTCATTCATGGCGGGGATATAAGGCCCATCGATCGAATATGGATTACTTTCAT
>CAKQON010000070.1 GCA_934255515.1 uncultured Sutterella sp. | reverse complement strand
AACAACCGAATTTATGTGTTGGGTCCGGATTTTCCGGTTGCAGTCATAAAAATTGGCACTTGCTCAGACCTTCCCAAAGAAAAAAAGCAAAAATGATCCCGCAGAGAGTCGAGCTCAAGGCGTGATAATCACGACATCAAACAAAGAAACTTTGGAATACCACACAATCCGCCTCAACAAACAACCACGCAGGTCTACTCTACTGAGGCGAGTTCCTCAACAGCCATCCCAGCGCATTGGTCCGGACAATCCCGTCGTAGTCCATATCAGGATCATCATCCAAGGTTAGAAGGAGCTTCGGATAATTGTCCTGAATATTCCGCAAAGGCCTCAATTCTCGCGCAAGCGTGTCGGCGTCCCTAACAGTTGCCGACACCTTGATGTATTGAAAACCTTCCGCCGACTTGGCCACGAAATCGACCTCCGTTTCCTCCACCCGTCCTACGTAAACCTCGAATCCTCTCCTCAGCAGTTCAAGATAGACAACGTTTTCCAGCGTATGCCCGACATCCATCGCCTTGTTTCCCAACACCGTTCGACGAAGGCCGAGATCCACCAGATAGTACTTTTCGAGACGTGCCAGCTCAGCCTTCCCGGAGTCCTCAACATCGACGTTTCCCTCGGCGAGGACTACGTCGTCTTCGTTTCGAAATCGGGAGGCATCTGCAAGATCATGCATTGCGACGAACAGGATTGCCATGGTGCAGAAGCTTCAGGGTGAAGTGCACGCCAAGGAGAAGGAAGTTGAAGGGCTGACGGCAGAAGCCGCAGCCTGGCGGGAGGTCATGATTGAGAATCTCCCTGCCAGTCAAACGGCAGTCCGGGAGTTTGATCGCTCTGTCGGCATCTACGGCGACTTCCTCAGCCTCGATATTTTGTCGCAGGTACGCACGCTCTGCAAAGATCTCGTGCGATTCTGCAAGGATGCCTGCCAGTACCGGCGGCAGATTTTCGGCAGGAGCAGCGAGGCTCTGAAGCCTGCTCCTAAACCGGAGGAAGGCAAGGCGGTGCTTGATGAGGCCAGAAAGACCTTCAGCAGCCTTGAGAACAGCATGAGGCAGATGAGGTGGCAGGTGCAGGCAACGATCCAGGCCGCCGAAGGACTGCCCGCAGATACGACGCTTAAGCGCGCTGCGGCCGACATAGAAAAGAGCATGAAGATGCGCCCGGCGGCGCTCATCCCTCAGAAGCCTGCGGGAAGGCGGGTTACGTACCCCGATATCCCGCATAAGACGCGGGAGGCCCGGGCAGGAGCCCATGAAAAGTGCCGCAAGTGCGGCAGAGGGAAGCTCGAACCGATTGCGGAGATCAAGGAACGGCTGCTGACGAAGCATGCGGCGCTGGGAGCCCGAATCGAGCAGATTGAGACCCGGCAGGACCTCATGGTTTGCAGGGCTTGCGGCCATGCGCATATTGTGACGGCCGAAGAACTGCCCCTGCCGATTGTGCCCAACCGCAGCATTGCCATTGCGCAGATGGTGGACAGCGCATTCGAGCTGGCGCAGGGCACGCCGCTGGCGCGGAGCACCAATGAAATGAAGGAAGCCGGGCAGCTCGGCAACGACACTATTCCCGGGAATTTCCGGGACTTTGCAGAGATTTATCTCAAGCCGCTGGACGAGGAATTCCGGAAGGACCTCGAAACCAGTGCAGTAGTTTGTGCCGACGAAACGACCTTCGACAACAAGGAGGCTCAGGGCGGCGGGCACGTCTCGAATAAGAAAGACAAGGCCGCCGAGGAGCCTGAGCAGGATTCAGAAAGTACAGAGGCCGCCTGTAAAAACGAAACGGTCACCGACAAAAAGGAAAACGACGCAGAAGAGGAATCGCACTCCTCGCAGTGCTACCTGCTTGCAATGACCACGCCGGCAGAGGTTGACAATCCGATCGTGCACTACTCATTCCTGCGCACGAGGAGCAAGGCGAGTCTGCACAAGCTCATGAACGGCCTGAAGTGCGACGTACTCGTAAGCGATGGGTATTCGGCCTATCAAAGCATGATCAACGAGGGCTTCGGACGAGAGAACCGCGCGCAGCGCCAAAGCTGCCTCACGCACTTTCGCCGCGTCGTCTGCCAGGCGCTCGGCTCCGAACTCCTGCGGCAGCAGGCCGAAGCCATGAGCGACGAGGAGCTCGTGAAGATCAGCGCCGAAAATTTGAAGAAAGATAACCCGGACCGGCTTCTGCTGATCGTGCTTGCGGGGATCGGAAAAATCTATGCCCTGGAGAAGCGCTGCAGCCGCAAGGAAGGTGAAAGCGAAGCAGACTGGCTCAAACGCAGAGAGACAGAACGGAAAGACATGTCTGCCGACCTGATGAATGACATCGACAACCTCATGATGGAGCTGAGCAAGGGACGGCTGATTCAGAACAAGCGGGGCGGCGGCTGGAGAGCCGCAAGCAGAGCAGATCGATATGCCGAGCCCTGCCGCTACTACATGAATCAGATAGAGAACCTCAGGGTCTTTCTGAGCGACTCCCGTGTGCCGCCCTCCTCGGATATCGTGGAGGGACGCATCCGGCCGCTGACAGTGCTGCGCAAGAACATCTACTTCATGCAGACCGTGCAGGGCATGAAGGCATTCGCCCATGCGCTTTCCGTGGTGCAGACCGCGCGCCTGAACGACTTCGACGTACGACGCTGGCTGCTCGACTACAGCCGTGCACTCTACCTGTACTGCGTGGAGGAAGCCTGGAGTCGGGCGCTATCCGATGGAAAGGACCCGAACCGCCGGATCATGAAGTACGACATGGAAGAGCTGCAGAAGGGCTTTGACTTTGCCGCATGGCTCCCCGCTCGATGCGTTGACAAGTACCGGCGTAAGCGCAGCGCAGACTGATCCACCTAAAAGCGGAAGGGCGCTCTACCGAGCGCCCAAAATATTTGTGCGTTTTTGTACGGATGGGATCCTTACCAAACGGCAGAGAAGCACCGGGCTTCGAAATGCTCAGATCAAACTGAACTCAGGGACTCAGTGATCCGACTTGATACCGGCTCCGCAGAGCGTAATGAGGACGTCGGTCGCCGCTCCGTAGAGCTCGCAGTAGCGGTCCCAGGCGGCGAAGTTGGCGGCCGTCGTATGCTCGATGTAGTAGCCCTCGCGAGCCAGCGCAGCGCGCGCAGCGAGGATCTTGTCCTCAGGCGCCGTCGCAACAGTGATGTCGTGGCGCTTCATCATGTCGAGGATTTCATGGCCGCGAAGGGGCTTCCCGATCGCGATGCCCTCTGCAATCGTGGGCTTCACGTCGACCGAGACGGGATCATCCTTTCCTTCCTTCCTCGCCTGATAGAGCGGATCGCAGAATTCGCTCTGGAGCGCCACAATCTTCGGGAACTTCCTGATCGCGCCCGAGGCATGGAGGTGTTCAAGAGCCTTCACCGCACCGATGAAGAGCGTGCCATTTCCGACCGGGAGCACCACGTGTTCGGGAATGCGTCCGAGCTGCTCGTAGACCTCGTAGATGTAGGCCTTCATGCCTTCATAGAAGAAGGGATTCACAACGTGATTGGCGTAATAGACGCCCTCGTCCTTCACGCGGGCGCGGCAGACGTCGGCGCAGTGGTCGCGAGAGCCCGGAATCACATGGACTTTGGCGCCGTGCGATTCAATCATCGCGATCTTCTTGGGGCTCGTCCCTTCAGGCACGTAGATCTCGCACTTGATGCCGGCGCGGGCGCAGTAGGCGGCGACGGAATTCCCGGCATTGCCGCTCGAGTCCTGAACGCATTCAGCGACGCCGATCGACTTCATGTGGGAGACGAGACCCGCGGCGCCGCGATCCTTGAAGGACAAGGTCGGCATGGCATAGTCGACCTTCACGAACATGCCGGGCTTCAGCTCCACGGTGGGCGTGAGGCCCTCGCCGAGCGAAACCCCGCGCCAGGCGTCGCCGTCGAGCGCCATGAATTCGCGGTAGCGGAAGATGCTCCATTCCTTCCGGTCGATTATCTCGTCGTCCCACTTCGGAGGCGTGAAGTCGAGTTCGAAAAGTCCTCCGCAGGAACATGTCGGCTCGCGGGTCGTCACCGGGGTTTTCCTGCCGCAGCAGGTGCAGATGTAGTTGAGCATTCTGGAATTACTCCTCATTGAGCTCAGCAACCGCCTCAATTTCAACGAGGCATCCGAAATGAAGGGGCGTCGTCGAGACAACGACGCGGCCGGGTTTGTGTGCTCCGAAGAAGTCGCGGTAGACCTCATTGATCGCGCCCCAGTATTCGTTCGAGGGCGTGTAGACGCGGCAGAAAACCACCTGATCGCGGCGGGCGCCGGCGGCCTTCAGAATGCGGTCGAGGTTGTCGAGCGCAAGCGCCGCGTGCTCGCGGATGCCGCCCGTGCAGGGTTCGCGCGTGTCCGGGTTGATGGAGAGCTGCCCGGAAACATAAAGCATGCCGTGCGAAACGACGGCAGCGCTGTAGTGGCCGGGATTGGTTCCCTTGAAGCCTGGATCAATGAATTTCATTCTTCTCCCCTCCAGTATGGTGTTTTGCCGAATTATGCGAGACGTCTGATCTGGTCGAGATCGCTGTAAATCGTTACCTTTGAGACGCCGAGCCGGTCGGCGGCGTGCTCAAGCGCTCCCTTCATGAGGAAGATGCCGCGGCTCTCCATGAAGGCAAGAAGCTTCACCCGGTCCTCACGCGTCCACGAAGCCTTTCTCACCGGGCGCGAAGGCGGCGAATCGGACGGCGCTGCCTGCGCCTTCGCCTCATCCACCATGCGGTCGATGAGATCAAATACAGCGTCGGCAACGCTCTCACCTGCGGCGAGGCCCTCTTCGCGGGCACTCTTCTTCGCCGGGCCTGCGGACAGGGAGGATTCCCCGAACTGAGCCTTCATTTCCGGAGGAAGAAGCCAGTCGAGGCGTTCGAGCTCCGCTACGTCGGCCGTCACGTCCTGATTGACGCAGAGGGCGCCTGCGAGCTTCCCGTCGGCCCCACGGATCAGCATCGTGACCGAACGGATCAGCTTCTCAACTCCGTCTTTGTCCTTATGCCGGAACCACCAGACCGGAAGCAGGTCGCCTTTTTCAGGGTGTTCGCCCCGAAGGAGCATCTCCTCGACGAGGTGCCTCACGCCCTGCCCGATCTTTCGATTCGTGACATGGCCGTTCACGACGTAGACCACGGAATGAAGGGGGTCTGAAAGATCGTGGAGCACGACCTCCGTCTGCGTGCCGCCCACATGCGCCACCAGCTCGGCAGTCATCCGCCAGGGGGCGAGCGAGGCCGGAACCGGCGTCGCAAATGAAGAGGTGTCGTTCTGAGGCATATCCGCTGCGTGCATCCCGAAGAGGGCTGAAAAGAACAGCGAGCAGTATTCCATAATTTTTTATGGATTGCAACTCTATAAAATTCAACGGTTATTTCAGAAGTTAACAGGATGACAACACATTCATCCTCGCAGAAACCTGCCTGGTGATAGAATTTTTTATACAACTCAACAGGAGTCTTCCGCAATGATCCAAAGCGACGCTCTTCCCATCGTTTCGCCCGAAGCCATCGGCACATTCGCGCCCGATCCGGCTCAGTCCCTGATCGGCCTCTCCGTCAATGACCCGCGCGTCCCGACGCCCTCATTTCTGATTGAGGACGTAAAGCTCGAAAAGAACCTTGAACGCGCGAGAGCCCGCGCCAGGGAGCTCGGCGTCGCCTTCCGCCCGCACCTCAAAACCCACAAGTCGATCGTGATTGCCCGGCGGCAGATGACGTCGCCCGAAGGCCCCGCCACCGTTTCCACGCTTTCGGAAGCGCGCTACTTTGCCGCGAACGGCGTCCGGGACCTGATCTACGCCGTCGGCATTGCGCCGCAGAAGCTCGCGGAAGTTGCAAGGATCCGGTCGTTGGGTGTTGATCTGAAGATCATCCTCGACAGCGCGGAAGCTGCGAAAGCCGTTTCAGACTTCTGCCGGGAGCATCAGACGGAAATTCCGGTGCTTCTGGAAGTCGATGTGGACGGCCACCGCTCGGGGCTTCCTCCCGAGTGCGGCGAGCTTCTGGAAGCCGCAAAAGCGCTTCAGGGAGGCGCGAAGCTTGCGGGCGTTCTCACCCACGCGGGCGACAGCTATGAATGCAAAACGATTGAAGCAATCGTCGCCGCCGCGGAAGGCGAACGCTCAGGGATCGTGAAGGCGGCCGGGCGCCTCAGGGCGGCCGGATTTGAGGTCCCGATCGTTTCCGTGGGTTCAAGCCCCACGCTCATGCATTCAAAGAGCGAAGCGGGCGTCACGGAAATCCGCGCGGGCGTCTGCGCCCTATTCGACCTCTTCATGACGAACCTCGGCGTCTGCGAGTCAGAAGACATCGCGGGTTCAGTTCTCGCAACCGTCATCGGGAGGCAGACAAAGAAGAACCAGCTGATCCTTGATTCGGGGTTCCTCGCCATGTCGCGCGACCGAGGCACCGCGCGCCAGAAGCGCGACTTCGGCTACGGACTCGTCTGCGACGCGCTCGGGGTGCCGCTTGACGGCAGCCGCATCATCCTCACCGGCACGAATCAGGAGCACGGCATTCTCACGCTCCCGCCGGATTCCGCGCTCAAGCTCGACGACTTCCCGCTCGGCACACGGCTGCGGATCCTCCCCAATCACGCCTGCCCGACGGCGGCGCCCTACAAATACCTTCTTCTCGTGAAGAACGGGATCATCATCGACGTGCTCGAGCACGTCCGCGGCTGGGATTGATTCCTGAGCGCGAAAAAGCCCCGGGAGACCGATCGGACCCTTCCGGGGCTTTTGTTGCTTCAACGTCGCTTCAGTTCAATTTAGTCGAGCGGCGGGAGCGCTGCCGCGAGACGGTCAAACTCGGCGAGCCACGTCTTCCTCCACTGAGCCTTCTGTTGCTCAGTCACCCAGGCGGCATCGATGGAGTTCTCCACCATGGCGCGGAGATCGGCGAGCGAAAACCCGAGGAAATTGAACATCAGGTACCAGGATTCGCTGATCCGGATGTGATGCATGGTCGGGTCGTCGCTGTTGGGGAAGAGCCTGAGACCCATTTCGTGCATGCGGCGGATCGGGTGCTTTTTAGCCCACTCCCCGTCCGTGAAGGTTCTGAGGTAGTAGGAATTGGTAGGCACCACGGCGAAAGGCATGCCGAGCGCCTTCGCGTGCGCGGCGAGCTCGGGGTTGTCGATGATCGTGTAGCCGTGATCGATCCGTTCGCATTTGAGGAGGTCCATTGCCGTTTCGACGTTTCGCCAGTGTTCGCCGAATTCTCCCGCGTGCGCCGTGATGTGGAATCCCGCATCGCGCGCCATGAAGTAGGCCTTCCAGAAGTTCTCGGGCTCGTGGTTGGTTTCGCGGTAGTCGATCCCGAGACCGATCGATTCAGGCTCGCGGTGCGCGATCATTTCGCTAACGAGCTCGACGGCATCCTCAGGCGTCGCCTCGCGGTCGATCGATGGCACGAGGCGCCCGATCACGCCGTAACGGGCTTCGCCTTCGCGGAGCCCCTCGCAGATGGCGCGCTGAGCGGCTTCAAAGGTCATAAAGTGCTTGAGGCCCGTCCAGTTCCAGAAGAATTCGATGTAGCGCACGCCCTGCTTTGAAACGGAGGCCATGTGCTCGACCGTAATGCGCTTCAGGTATTCGGGCTTCTTCAGAATGTGGGCTTCGAGCGCGCGGAAGATGCGGAGCACCCCCACGGGCTTTTCGCCGCGGGTGTAGAAGCTTTCGATTTCCTCCATGGAAACCGGGGCGCAGGAATCGCGCACGAGGTCGATGAAGGTTTCGCGGCTCGTCGTGCCGAGAAGATGGCAGTGGAGCTCCGCTTTCGGAAATTCGGAGAAGAAATTCATCCACTCCGCCGGTAGCTTCCGGCTGAAGGGGGAGTCAGGAACAAAACCGGGATTTGTGCTGCGCATGAGTGCCTCGGGACTTCTTTTGAATGCGGTGGGGAAAGCTTTTGAGCCGGGCCCGCATCGGGGATGCCTCCGGAGCCCGGGAAAACGGAGAGATTAGCGCACTTTTCCTGCAGAGCGCATCGGGTAGCGGTATATTTTCCCGGCTTCCCGTTTTTCCCCTCACGATTTCTCTCCCCAAATGCTTGCTGCACTGATATCCATCGTCGTGCTCGTCCTTGCGGGCTGGGCCATTGCCAAGAACTACGACGCAAAAGTCGTGCTTTTCGCCGCCGGGCTGATCCTCATGTACGCCGCGCTCCTGCTCGGGCACGACGTGCTCGCCGCCAAGGCGTCCTCGGGCCTTTCCTGGATTGATCCCTTCAAGGCGATCAGGGATCTCTTCGTTCGTCAGTATTCGAACGCGGGCCTCATCATCCTCACGCTCTTCGGCTTTGCCGCCTACATGTCGCACATCGGCGCCAATGCCATGGTGATCAGGGTGATGAGCCGGCCGCTCGCGCACGTCCACTCGCCCTACGTGCTCGTACCGCTCGTCTTCTATCTCGGCACGCTCCTCTCGATCATCATCCCGAGCGCGGCGTCGCTTGCCGTGATCCTGATGGCAACGCTCTACCCGGTTCTGAAGGCCGCGAAGATGTCGCCTCTCACGGCCGCGGGCGTCATCGCCACGACGGCAACGATCGTGCCGACGCCCCTGGGCGGCGACAACGTGGTTGCGGCGCGCGTCCTCGGCTTCGAACACGTGGTCGACTACGTCTTCTACCACCATGCGCCGATCTCGATCCCCGCGATCATCATCATGGGCATCGTGCACTACTTCTGGCAGCGCTGGGAGGACAAGATGGACCTCGAATCCGGTAAGGGCCTCGCGGGCTCCATCGACGAATCGAAGCTCGAGGAGGATGAAACCGACGCTCCTGTCTGGTATGCGATCTTCCCGGTTCTGCCCCTCATTCTCACGATCTTCTTCTGGGCCTTCTTCAAGTCGGTCAGGATCGGCCTCGTTGAAATCACGCTCTTCTCCTTCCTCTGCGCCTTCATTGCCGAACTCGCGCGCAAGAAGAACATGAAGGGCTCGATGAAGGACGTGAACCTCTTCTTCCGCGGCATGGGCGACGGCTTCTCGAAGGTCGTCGTGCTGATCGTCGCCGCCTCGACCATGGTGGCGGGCCTCTCCGCGATGGGCCTCATCAGCATGATTTCGTCCTCGGTCTCGGGCGTTGAAAACGCGGGCGCGGGCCTCATGCTCGCCTTCTCGGGCATCACGGCGCTCATCACCTTCATCAGCGGCTCCGGGAACGCGGTCTTCTACAGCTTCATCGAACTCATCCCGCAGCTCGCGGAGAAGGCCGGCATCGACCCCCTGATGGTGGCGCTCCCGATGCAGCACACCTCGAACCTCATCCGCGCGGTCTCGCCCGTTTCGGCCGTGGTGATCATTGTTTCGGCGGTCGTCAAGGTCAATCCCCTCATGGTCGTGAAGCGCACCGCCGTGCCGCTTCTCTCGGGCTTTGTTGCGGTCCTCATTATTTCGCTCATCCGCTACATGTAACGGAAGCCTCTTTCCTCGCTTGACTTCCTCCTCGCCCTGAAGGACGAGGATTCCTGAATACGATTAACTCGTACTCCGGGTGGTTCCCGCTGATG
>CAKQON010000069.1 GCA_934255515.1 uncultured Sutterella sp. | reverse complement strand
ATGGTGACTAGATGAGATCGATTCTCAATACAGCCTCGGAGATCGGAGCTCCGAGGCCGGATGAAATATCAAGGTTAGAGGAATCCATGGCTGATCTGCCTATACTGCAATAATTCCTGTTTGGAGGACTGCACCGTTGACCGACATCGACACGCTCTACATCGCCGAAAAGCCGAGCCTCGCGCGCGCGATCGCCGAGGGAATCGGCGTTGAAAGAAGGGAGAAGTCCTTCATCATCTGCCGCAGCGGGACGGTCGTCACCTGGTGCTTCGGACATCTTCTCGAGCAGGCAGAACCCGACGTTTATCTTCCTGATAGCGTTCCGACCCTCAAAAGCGGTCGAAAGCCCTGGCGCATGGAGGATCTCCCGATCTTCCCGCAAGCGTGGCAGATGGTGAGAAAAACCGACGGCGGCGCGAAGGCTCAGCTTGCCGCCATCGGGAAGCTTCTCAAGTCAACAAGGCGGCGCGTCGTCAACGCGGGCGACCCGGACCGCGAGGGGCAGCTGCTTGTGGACGAGGTGCTTGAGCACTTCAGGTGCAGCAAGCCCGTTGACCGCTTCTGGGCGTCGGCGATTGATCCGGAATCGATTCGAAAGGCACTTTCACAGCTCAAGCCTAACCGCAATTTCGTCGGCATGCGCGATGCTGCGCGCGGCAGGAGCCGCGCGGACTGGCTTCTCGGCATGAATCTCTCGCGCTTTTATACGCTGCGCGAGGAGGCGAAGGGCGCGAGGAATCTGATCGTCGTCGGGCGCGTGCAGACGCCGACCCTGACGCTTGTCGCCCAGCGCGACTACGCCGTGAGAAACTTCAAGCCCGTGCCGTACCTCAATATCCTTGCCTCATGCTTCGGCGGCGGGAAGGATTTCCAGGCGAAATGGAAGCCCGGGGAGAATCAGACGGGTCTCGACGAGGAAGGACGCCTCATTGACCTCGAATTCGGGAAGAAGCTCGTCGTGCAGCTTCAGAGCTGCCGTGAAGGCGAGGTGATTTCTGCCGAAACGAAACTGAAGCGCCAGGCGCAGCCCAGATGCTTTTCGCTCGCGGATATTCAGCAGGCCGGTTCCAAAGCCTTCGGATTCACGGCGGAAAAGACCCTCAGCCTCTGTCAGTCGCTCTACGAAAAGCATAAGTGCATTTCATACCCGCGCACGGACTGCCAGTTTCTTCCCGTGAGTCAGCATGCGGATGCGCCGAAGGTCATTGCTGCGATTGCGAAGACGATCCCCGGAGCCGAAGGCATCTGCGGGAAGGCTGATCCCGCGATCAAGTCTCCCGTCTGGAACGACGGCAAGGTGACGGCGCATCACGGCATCATTCCGACGGGGCTTGCCGCCGACTGGTCGAGGCTCTCCGTCGACGAACAGAAGCTCTACGGACTCATCGCCAAGCGCTATCTCGCGCAGTTCTTCCCGGCTTATGAATATGAGTCGACGAAGATTCTTCTGCGTATCGGCGGTGAAACCTTTGAAGCGACGGGGAACATTCCGAAGAGAGAAGGCTGGAAGGTGCTTTACAAAAAGCAGATCGAGGCCGAGCGGCGGGAAAAGGAGAAGGCCCGGAAGGAAGAGGGCGGCGCCGACGACGAGCAGGAGCTCCCGAAACTCAGGGCCGGCGACAAGGTGGAGGTCCGGGAAGTGAAGGGCGTCGAGGCGAAGACGAAGCCGCCCCTCTACTACACAGAAGGCACGCTCATCGCGGCCATGGAGAGCATTCACCGGGCTTACGACGACCCGAGAATCCGCGCGCGCCTCAGGGAAGCCGACGGTATCGGAACGCCAGCCACGCGCGCCGCCATTATTTCGGAATTGAAGCGCCGCGAATTTCTCGTGACGGAAGGGAAGAAGCTCCACTGTTCTGAGAAAGGCAGGGCGCTTCTTCTCAAGGTGAGTCCGAGGATGAGGAGCGCAGTGCTCACCGCGCAGTTCGAGGAGAAACTGAAGGAAGTCGAGGCCGGGCGCCTCTCGCTCGAGGCTTTTGAAAATGAGGTGAAGGCATTCGTCAGGAGCGAGCTCGGTTCCCGTGCGTCACAAAATGTCAAATAACGACACTTTCGGCGTCTGCCGACCGCAAGTCGCCGCGGCGACAGCATCGTTCCCACAGATCCCTGTTTACGCCTAATGGATTCTTCTCTGTTGCTTTTCCTGATCCGATTGGCTAAGTTGTTTTGCTTATCTCTTTCGGGACCCCAGCGACCATGACGGATTCTTACACTCCCTACCGCGAAGCGCTTCTCAAGGAACTTCTTCCCGCAATGGGCTGCACCGAACCCATTGCGCTCGCTTATGCCGCCGCAGAAGCCGGAAAGCGTCTCGGAGGCTTCCCGGAGTCGATCGACGTTGAAGTCTCCCGCAACATCGTAAAGAACGTGAAGAGCGTCATCGTTCCGAATACGGGCGGCCTCTACGGCATTGAAGCCGCGGTGGCGGCCGGATTCGTTTCGCGTCGTCCGGAGGCGAAGCTTCAGGTGCTTGCATCCGTTTCGGACGCGGAGCGCAACGAAATCGGAGAGCGCGTTCGTGAACCCATGACGATCCGTCAGTCGACGGAGCCCGATGTCTTCTTCATCCGCGTGACGGGAACGCTCAGAGGCAAAACCACCTCCGTCACGATCCGCACCTATCACACGAACATCACCTGCATCGAAGAGGACGGCCGCCGGATCTTCTCTGATGGCGACGCCTGCGAGGAGGACGCCCCCGAAGAGAACTGGTCGATTGCGGAGCTTATCCGCACCTCGCGCGAAATGCCTCTCAAGGGCACCGAAGCGGAAGCGCTCCTTCGCCGTCAGATGGAATGCAACCTCGCTATCGCCAGAGAAGGACTGAAGGGCAGCTGGGGTGCCACCATCGGTCAGATTCTCCTTTCGAGAGACGCCGATGATCCGGCCGTAAAGGCGCGCGCCTGGGCGGCAGCGGCATCCGACGCCCGCATGAACGGTTGCGAACTCCCCGTCGTCATTGTGTCGGGAAGCGGCAATCAGGGAATTACGGCGAGCGTTCCGGTGGCGATCTTCGGCGAGGCGCTTCATTCGACGGATGAAGAAGTCATCCGGGCGCTCCTTCTCTCAAACCTCGTCACAATTGCGCTCAAGCAGGGGATCGGCAAGCTTTCCGCCTACTGCGGCGCGGTGAGTGCAGGGTGCGGAAGCGGCGCGGGCATTGCGATGCTCGAGCACCTTTCAGACAAGGACATTGAGGCCGTCATCAGCAATGCGCTCGCGATTACGTCGGGGCTACTCTGCGACGGAGCGAAGTCATCGTGCGCGGCCAAGATCTCCATGTCGGTTGAGGGCGCGCTCCTTGCGCTCGATATGGTGAAGCACAAGAAGACCTTCCGGGCGGGTGACGGCATCGTGCAGGAAACGACCGACGATACGGCGGCCGCTGTCGGTCGCATTGCGAGCCAGGGGATGGTCGACACGGACCGTGAAATCATCCGCGTGATGCTTCACGAATCCTGAGGCGGCACGTGCATTGCCGCCTCAGGCTGTCTCTCTGAAAAATTGAAGGCTTCTTGATGAAAAAGAAAAAGTTAAGTCCCGCTTTTCAGAGCGATCCTGTCGGCTTCAAGTCAGCCGCGGACGACTGAAAGGTCCCTCACGCCTCCCCAGCCGTAGACCGTATGGCCGGGGAGAAGCTTTGCATTGGGTTCGAGCCTCGCGATTTCCTGCAGGCTGTTGCCGAGGCCGCTTCCGCCGCTCGTGGAGAAGTGGAAGATCATCTTCCCGGAAAGATCCGTATTTTCAAGGAAGGTATAGAAATGCCATCGGCATCTGACCGCCCCTGATGGGGTGGCCGATCGCGATTACGTCGTAGGCGGAGAGATCTGGAAGCGGCCGGATGGGCGGGCACGCCTTGCTTTCACGCTCGGGCACGACGATCTTCACCGTTGCCTGGTAGTCGCGCGGGTAGGGTGTCACCGTTTCGATCCGCGCGATGCCGCAGCTCGTGAGGCGCTGGATTTCCTCAGCGACCTTCTGCGTGCTCCCCGATCAGGAGAAATAGAGAACGATCATCTTCTTCGGGTCCGATGCATGGGTGGCGCGGCAGCCGGTCGCAGCGGCGAGAAGTCCGGCAAATGCCCTGAGGCAGGTTCTGCGCTGAAAAGTCCGATTCGTCATGTTCTTCTCCTGAAGAACCTTTTGAACTTGAGGAAAAGTCTAGAAGCGGGACCTCGATCTCATATGCCTCTTTCCCTCAAAGAATCACTGTTCGCGCAGTCCTGGTTGAATAGAGAAGGCCCGGAATCCCATCGAGGAATCCGGGCCTTCTGAAGCGAATCCGATCGCCGGCGGCATCCGGACTCAGGCTTCACTGCGTCCGGATATTGCTGAAAGCAATTGTCGTCAGCTGATGAGGAAGAGGAACGTGAGCGTGCAGATCTGCACCGGCGCGGAACGCTTGATCACTTCGATCGGGGAAACGCCGGCGATGCCGGAGATAACGATCACGCCGGCTGCGAGAGGCGAGGAAACGCGGCCGAACGTTGCGGCGACGCTCGCGAGGTAGCCGAGGTCGGGAATCGTGAGGCCGAAAGCGGCCGCATGCGGCGTCACGGCTTCATTGAAGGCGAATGCGGCAGCGTCGCCTGAACCCGTCATCACGCCGAGAACGTAGGGGCCGATGGCAGCGCCGAGCTTCGCGAGGTCGGAAGAGCCTTTAAGCGCCTCGACGAAGACGTCGATCACGCCGCAGGAGCGCAGGCCCGCCGCGAAGACGCCCGCCGCAATGATGAGGCCGAGAATACTGCCGTAGCCGTGACCCATGCCGTCAAAGAACTTGCGGGTGATGTCGGCAGGATTGAAGCGCGTGACGAGTAGCGTGTAGATCACGCCGATCAGCATGGCGGTCGCAACCGAAATCTTCACCTGCGGGAAGCAGACGGCGACCACGAAGAGGAGCACTACGGGAAGGAGAGGCGCGAAAGCCCAGAGGAGGTTCGGGTGTTCGGGGAGGTCGACCTTGTTGGCGGCGTCATGAACGCCGTCGTTCTCAAAACCGCCCTTCTTGAAGTCGCCGAAGAGCAGGCAGCAGCCGACCATGAGCACAATGCAGACGATCGAAATGAGGAGCGTGCGGGTGCCCGTGTAGGTGAGGTAATCCATGATGGGCCAGTCGGCGAGCTTCGCGACGAACCCGTTGTGAGATGAACCCGGAGACCAGAAGGAGGGAAGCGTCGAGGCGATCACCGTGGCGGCGGCCATGGCCGGACGGAAGCCCGCGCGGATCATGAGGGCGCAGATCGTGGGGCCGATCGCGGCGCACATGCCGGCGAGCGACGAGATCGCGATCGAGACGACGCCCGTTACGATCATGCAGCAGGGAAGAAGGAAAATGCCGAGCTTGTTGAGGGGCTTCGTGAGGAGCGAGACGAGATGCAGGTCGCACTTCGTGATGTTCATCACGCGGGCAAAGCCCATTGCCGAGCAGATCACGATGATAAGCGAGGCGCTCGTCATCGACTTGTCGAACTGCTGGAAGGCTGCAATCGGGTTGAGCGACAGCAGGCACATGACGAAGCCCGAGGAAAGAAGCACAAGGCGCGTTTCCCAGCGTTTTAAGAGTCCGTATACGGTTACGCAGACTACGGCGAGCGCCGCCCACATTTCCCATGTCATGAATTTCGTCTCCTGGTGGTATAAGAAAACATCATATGAAAATGAATAAACATTTTCAGATGACATTATTGAAATGTAAGTTATTTTGCGTATTCTAATAATGAATACAGTACTATCCATAGGGGCATCTCCCTAGTGCGGGAAGGTATCAGACCGCTGTGACAGAGGGTTTGCACTAATGTAGGGCGGTGCGCGCTGTTTTTCGCTGCGTTGAATACTTATGCCGGGACTAAACTTCGATGCATTTCCCTTTATTCGGGAAAACATTTTCTGTTCGGGAGTCGTTCATGCTGAAAATGAGCTATTACGGAAATTATTCGAAATCCGAATTTGAGTCGCTGCCCCTGATCCTGCAGCGCTTCCTTTCCTATACGCAGTACGACACGACGAGCGACCCGCAGTCGCCCGACTTTCCCTCTACCAAAGCGCAGCTTGCCTATGCGGCGCTTCTCGAAAAGGAATTCCAGTCTGTGGGCGTCCGCGAAACCCGCGTGACGCCCTACGGCATCGTCTACGGCTGGATCGAGGCGACGAAGGGTTATGAAGATGCGCCCGCGCTCGGCCTCATCGCGCACATGGATACGTCGCCAGAGGCGAGCGGCGCGCCGGCTAAATGGAAGGTGATCGACTACGCGGGCGGCGACATTTGCCTCAACAAGGAAAAGGACATCGTCCTTTCGCTCAACCGCTTCCCCGAGGTCGGGAAATATGCCGGCGAAAAGCTCGTCGTCACGGACGGCACGACGCTTCTCGGCGCCGACGACAAGGCAGGCATTGCGGTGCTCGTTGAAACGGCGAAGTACTTTGTCGATCACCCGGAGATTCCGCATGCGCGCTTATGCTTCTGCGTGACGCCTGACGAGGAAATCGGCCGCGGAACGGCAAAATTCGATCCGCAGGAATTCGGCGCCGCCTATGCCTATACGGTTGACGGCGGCGAACGAGGGGGCTTTGATACTGAAACCTTTAATGCGGCCATGGTGACGGCGCATTTCGAAGGCCTCAACGTTCATCCGGGATCCGCGAAGGACAAGATGGTGAACGCCATCCGGATGGCGATGGACTTCCTCTCGCGCTTCCCGTCCGAAAGCGTCCCCGAGAAGACATCGATGTATGAAGGGTTCTTTCACCCGATCGGAATCACGGGCGCCGTTCGCGGCGTCGACGTCAGAATGCTGATCCGCGACCACGACAACGTGAAGTTTGAGGACCGGAAGGCCTACGCGAGGAAGGTGACTGAGGAGATGAACAAGGTCTGGGGCGGACGCGTGACGCTCACTGTGAAGGACCAGTACTACAACCTCAGGAACTATCTCGAGCGCTTCCCGAAGGTCTGCGACATCGCGCGCGAAGCCTTCCGCCGGGTGGGTCTCGATATTGTGGAAAATCCGGTCCGCGGGGGATCTGACGGCTGCCGCATCTCCGAGATGGGTCTGCCCACGCCTAATTTCTTTACGGGCGGGCTCAACTTCCACGGCGTATACGAATGTCTCCCGGTGGAGTCGCTCATGAAGTCCCATGAGGTCGCCGTGGAGCTCGGGAAAATGTCGGCCGAGGTGACGACGCTGCGCTGATTTTTTCAGGAGCTTCCGCTGAGCAGAAAGGACCTGATCTGCAGGAATCAGGTCCTTTCCGCAATCAATCAACTGGAGTTTAGGTTCGGACCATTACTTCAGATTCGTTTTGAAGAAGCTTTCGAGCTTGTCGAACGGGATCTTCTGCATGTTGCCGTAGAGATCCACGTGGCCGGCATCGGGAACAATATAGAGTTCCTTCGGTTCCCGGGCTTTGCTGAAGGTGTCGTCCGTGAAGTAGCGGGAGTGCGCCTTCTCGCCCACAACAAAGAGGATCGGGCGCGGCGAGATCAGGTCGATCTGGGCGAACGGGAAGAAATTCATGAGCGAGGCGTCGCTCGTTCTGCGAAGCCCGATGTAGTTGGGATGTTCGCCGCGGGTCGTGCGGTAGTACTCCCAGAATTCCTTCGCAATCGGGTTTGGATTTTCCGGTAGGACCCTGGGCGTTCCCGGAATGATTTGAGGCTCCGCGCCTTCGAAATCTTTCCAGCGTTCCTCAGCGATCGACTCGAGATTCTTCTTCATCTGTTTGCGCGAAACTGAGTCGTTCAATCCCCGGCGGCGCTGGCGTCCCATGTCGTACATGCTCACCGTGGCAACGGCCTTCATACGCGGGTCGATCGCCGCGGCGCTCATCACGAACCCGCCGCTCCCGCAGATGCCAAGAACGCCAATCTTCTGGCGGTTCACGAAGGCGCGCGTCCCGATGAAGTCAACCGCAGCGCTGAAGTCGTCTACGTAGGTTTCTGCCGAGACGGTCTGACGCGGCGTGCAGTCGCTTTCGCCGCTGCAGGCGAGGTCGAAGGCGAGCGTGACGAAGCCGCGCTTAGCCATTTCCTGAGCATAAAGGCCCGAGGTCTGCTCCTTCACGCCGCCGAAGGGGTGACCCACGATGATCGCCGCGTACTCGGAAGCCTTCGCGACATCAAAGCCCTTCGGGAGATACATGTCGCCCTCGAGCTCAAGGTCGTAGCGGTCCTTGAAGTGCACCTTTTGACCCTGAAAGTCGTCGAATACACACCCCGCCCAATCTCCCCGAGCCAGAATTCTTGAAAGGTCTTACCCTGTTGAAATCATCATATTTTTTTATAATTTTCAGGCTATTCTGTTTTCGCGCATCAATGCTCTGAAAATGATCAATGAGAGCAGTTTTGAAATCTTTCAGCAGAGTCCCGCGCTAAGCTTCATGATGAAAGTTGTGCATTCCTTTTGGAAAGTTCTCGTTATGAAGCTCCTTGAACCGAAAATGCTGGATCTGATCAAGCTCTATGCGCTTCGGGAGGGCTACCACGACACCGGAATTGAGGGGTTGAGCGTTGTGGTGACAACCGGATCGGGCGAGCGCAGAACTTTTGTATCGCTCTTTGCCGCCCTTATTCTCCAGGGCCAGAAAAGCACGACCGTCTCCGGCGAACGCTTCGTTTATGGAAGGGGAAAGTGCGTCGTCAACTGCATCAACCGACCTTCCTAAACGGTTATTGAAGAGGCATCTCCGGATAAGCCCTTCCTTTCGCTGGTACTAAAGCTCGAGCCGGAAGTCTTGTCGTACATCATTTCGACCATGCCGGAAAGCCTCCTTCCTGCGGAAACGGAATCGAAGCCCGTTTTCGTCATCGACTGTTCCGATGAAATCTGCGAATCCTTCGAAAGGCTGCTTTCATTCTCGGGGAAGCCTGAGGCCCAGGTGCTCGTGCCGATCGTGAAGCGCGAGATCTATGCGCGGCTCCTGATCTCCGAACTCGGCCCCAGGATCAGGAGCCTCTATGCTTCAGGATCCCGTTCGCGGCGCATCATGAACGCGATGAATTTCATTCGGGAACATTACCGCGAGGACATTGAAGCCGATGCGCTTGCGAATTCCGTACACATGTCGCCCGCTACTTTTCGCCGACACTTTCATGCACTCGCGGGTTGTTCGCCGATCCGGTACCAAAAGAATCTGAGACTCTTTGAAGCCCGGCGGCTGCTGACCGCAGAAAAGCGAAGCGTAGCGATTACGGCTCAGTCAGTGGGCTATCAGAGTGCGAGTCAGTTTACGACCGACTTCCGACGATACTTCGGACGTACGCCCCGGGAGGAGGTGATCCATCACGAAGCCCTCGGCTATGCTTCGAGCCCGGTATCCTTCTGAGCCAATATCAGGAGAGCCGCACTTCGGCGTGTTTGCGTTGCGGATAACGCAGGCTGCGCACTTCAGGATGCTCGCGTTTTCTCAGCCTTGACTTACGGGTTCTTCTGTGGAGAGCATTATTCATGCTGTAGAGGCCAATAACCAGCTTATGTCACAAATGACTTTGAATCTCCAGAAGGCAGCCTCAGCCGACATTAGGCGAGGCGACAAGGGAAGGTCTGAGCAAGTGCCAATTTTTATGACTGCAACCGGAAAATCCGGACCCAACACATAAATTCGGTTGTTTA
>CAKQON010000068.1 GCA_934255515.1 uncultured Sutterella sp. | reverse complement strand
CGGGAAACCGGCGGCTGCTGGTGCTGCCTGAAGGGCATCCCGCATCCATGGGGTTTTTGCACCTATAGTCCAGATACTTTACTTCGTTGCCGTTCACGAAGGCCGAATTGTCGGAAAGCATCCAACCGCTTGCGCTTGTTCCGCCCGATACATTGGCTGTCAGACTGCCCGAACCCCCGTTCTCACAGCGCTCTTGACCTTCCTCAGGAAAATGGCTCAGACAGTCCTGAACCGCCAGAGAGACGGCTAATATTTCCAGCCGCATATTTCTGAAGGCTTCGCTCATCCAAACATTTCTGACGGAGCAGGCGGCAAACTCGAAGGACTCATGCGTTTAAACGCGCGGATCCTGAACCGGCCGCTCCCACTGACTTTCAAATCAAAGGTGACCATTTGACCGTTCTCATGCCTGAACCCAAGGGGACCAGGCTCGGCCAGGCGACGACCTATGCCGAACACTATTCCCCGGATCTTCTTCAGCCTATTCCCCGCGCGCTCGGACGCGACGCCATCGGCGACCATGATTTTCAGGGAGCCGACATCTGGCGCCTTTATGAATTCTCCTGGCTCGACCACAGGGGCCTTCCCCATGCGGCGGAAGTGGAGCTCGCCGTCCCCGCCTCGACCCCTTCGATCATCGAGTCGAAATCGCTGAAGCTCTACGCAATGAGCTTTGCGATGACGAAGCTTGCGGACGCCGCGGAAGCTGAGGCGATTCTCACGCGCGATCTTTCTCAAGCTGCCGGAGGCGCCGTTCAGGCAAAAGTGAACCCGCTACGCTTCTGGAAAACAAGGGTCGCTCCGATGCCGGGCGACAATCTGGAAGAAATGCTTCCCGAAACGAAGGTTGACGCCTACGAAGTCTCGCCGGATCTTCTTCAAAGTGACTCGGGCGCAGGTGAGCGCGAGGTCTACTGGTCGACCAATATCTTCCGCTCGCTCTGTCCCGTTACCGGGCAGCCCGACTTCGCCTCCGTTTCCGTTCATCTCGCTGGCGAAGCCGTCGATCCGGCATCGCTTCTCAGGTACCTCGCGAGCTACCGTCAGCACCGGGGCTTCCACGAGCAGTGCGTCGAGCAGATCTTTCACGACCTGTGGTCGCGCTTTGATCTCAAGGTCCTCGAAGTGCAGGCCGCCTTCACGAGGAGGGGCGGCATCGACATCAATCCCTTCCGCTCGAACGTACGGGAAATTCCGCTCAATTCCCCGCGCGAGCTGAGACAGTAACGCGTTCGCGTTTCCTGGGTTTGAGGGCGCCCGGGAAACGCATTTTCCTGTATTGCAGAATTCAATTCTGTCAATCAGGGAAAGTCTGCAGGTTTCTCAACCTCCTTGTTTATCGGGGTTTTTCACGAATTTTCCCTTCCCCTTCCGCGTCCCCTTCCTTTCCTTGCGAAATATCAAACTGCCTCTCGAAATAACGCGGCAAAGTAGAGACAACGCCTGATCGGGCAATGCTTATTTCAGCATTTCAAATTCAAAATTATCTCCGGTCAGGCAGCTCTTAGAAAGGAGAGAAACCTATGACCACTTCCATGTCGCGCCGCAGCCTCATCGCCGGTTCCATCGCAGGCACCGCCGCCATTGCCGCTCCCGCGTTTGCGAAAGCCGCTCCCAAGTGGGATGAGACTGTCGACGTCATCGTGGTCGGCACGGGCTTCGCGGGCCTTGCCGCTGCGATCGAAGCGAAGAAGGCCGGCGCCAACGTCATCGTTCTCGAGAAGATGACGTTTGCCGGCGGCAACTCCGCAATTAACGGCGGCATCATGACCGCCACGGGCTGCCCGCAGCAGAAGATGCATGGCATCAAGGACTCTCAGGAGCTTCTTGAACATGACATCCTGGTTGCCGGCGCCTACATGAACAACCGTGAAAAAGTTCATCAGATGGTCTCTCAGGTTCTTTCGAACTATGAGTGGTGCGTCAATGAACTCGGCGTTCAGTTCCTCCCCGATGCCATCGGTCAGGAAGGCGGCCACAGCGTTCCGCGCTACGTGACCACCACCAACGGCTCGGGTTCCGGCATTGTCATGAAGGAACTTGAATACGTGAAGAAGCTCGGCATTCCCGTTCGTCTTCGCACCTATGTCGAACACATCGTGCGCGATGAGTCCGGCCGCGTGACAGGCCTCGAAGTCCGTGAAAACTACAAGTTCCCGGACAAGACCTCCGGCACCGTGAAGCGCATCGCCGCGAAGAAGGGCGTCATCCTCTGCTACGGCGGCTTCGCTGCCGACGTGAAGTTCCGCATGTATCAGGATCCGAAGCTTGACGCTTCGCTCGATACGACCAACCAGCCTTCGGCCACGTCCGAACTCTGGCGCGAAACCTCCGCCATCGGTTGCCTGCAGGTTCAGAACGACTGGATTCAGTGCGGCCCGTGGGGCAACCCGAAGGAAAAGGGCATGGGCATCGGCTGGCAGTTCAACCAGACCGCTGCCGCTGAATACGGCATCTGGGTGAACTCGAAGGGCGACCGCTTCGTGAACGAACTCGCCAACCGCAAGGTTCGCGCCGACGCCATCATGGTTGAGCAGCAGAACGGCCTCAAGGCCTTCGCCATCTGCAACGAACCCAACGTGCAGCCGCTCAAGAAGCAGCGCCCGGGCTTCCTTGAAAAGATGCTCGACGCGAAGATTCTCGACAAGTACGACACCGTTGAAGCCATGGCCAAGGGCGCGGGCATTCCGCTCGACGAACTGAAGAAGACCATCGCCGCCTTCAATGAAGCCGTCAAGACGAAGAAGGATCCGGCTTTCGGCCGCTACATTAACAATGACCAGGTCCCGATGGTTGATGGCCCCTGGTACATCGGCGAATGCCAGCCGAAGGTTCACCACTGCATGGGCGGTCTCTACACCGACCTCAACTGCCAGGTGATCGACGTGCGCAACGACAAGCCCATCCCGGGCCTCTATGCCGCCGGCGAATCCACGAGCGGCGTGCATGGTGCCGTCCGCCTCGGCTCCGTCGCGATTCTTGACTGCCTCGTCTTCGGCCGCATTGCAGGTCAGAAGGCCGCCAAGGCGTAAGACTTCTGCCTGATGAAAACCGCCGGGGCCCATCAGTCCCGGCAACCTGAAAAGCGCTTTCCGGGCACTCTGCGGGGAGCGCTTTTTCATCTGCGCCCTTATCCGGCAAGGATTCCCCAGTTTGTAAATCCTGGCGCCTCAGATCAACAATTTTGTCTTCCGGCACCTCTTCGGGTTTTCATGGGGATAGGATAACCAGTTTGGGGGAACCCCTGCTGCGAAAGCACAATTTCGCTTTGAGGGTCTTACCCTAAACAAAGTAGAAAAGAGAGAAAAGAAATGACGCTTGCAAATCGTCGTGAATTCTTCCGCACGGCTGCGGCCGGTGCGGTAGGCGCTGCCGGCATGCTGGGCGGCGTTGCGGCTGCTGAAGCCCGTTCGCCCAAGTCCGCCAAGTACGATCTCATCATCGTCGGCGCCGGCTGCGGCGGTCTCGTCTGCGCAGTCCACGCTGCCGAGCTTGGCTTGAAGCCCCTCCTTCTTGAAAAGATGCCCATGCCTGCCGGCAACACGATTTATGCCGCGGGCTTCCTGCTCGGCCTCAACACTTCGTTCCAGAAGGCCAAGGGAACGGCAAACGATACGAACGAAGCCTTCTTCAACGACATGATGAAGGTTTCGCAGCAGAAGGCCGTCCCTGCCCTTACGCACAAGGTGGTCGACAACTGCACGAGGCTCCTTGAGTGGCTCCACTCCTACTGCGGCGTCAACTTCAACACGGGCGCGAAGCTCGTGTGGCCGATGCTCACACGTGCGCACCTCGTTACCGGCGAAGTCAAGCCAGGCGGCGGCCAGCTCGCCATGACGCTTCTTAACAAGGCGAAGTCCATCGGCGTTGAAGTCCGCACGAACACCAAGGTGGTCGAGCTCCTCTCCGACCCGAAAAAGGGCAACGTCAACGGCGTGCGCGTGAAGACGAAGGACGGCCTCTCTGAGGTCTATTCGAAGTTCGGCGTCGTTCTCGCCACCGGCGGCTACTCCGCCAACCAGCAGCTCGTCACGCAGTACATCGGTTCTGCGGGCGCCAAGATGCCGATTCGCGGTTCGCGCATCATCGCGGGCGAAAACGTTGTCCTCACGGCTCCGTTCCTCCCGAAGGTCGTGAACGTCGACCAGTATCACTGCGGCCCGATTTACGGCCCCACCGGCGCCAACCCGCTCAACATCGTCAACAACGGCATCTGCGTCAACAAGGAAGGCAAGCGCTTCACCGATGAAGGCCAGACCTACGTTCAGATGTCACGCGACGTTGCCGCCAAGACGCCCGACAACTGGGCCTTCATGGTCTGCGACCAGACGACGCACGACATCCCGATTCTGAAGAACGACTGGGAGTCCTACAGCCGCACGAAGGCTCCGGTTTATACCGGCAACACCATCGAGGAAGCCGCCAAGGCCGCGGGCCTCGACCCGAAGGTCCTTTCGAAGACCGTTGAAGACTACAACGACGCCGTGAAGTCCGGCGAAACCTCGAAGCTCAGCCCGGTCAACACGCTCCCGAAGGCTCCGCTCATCGAAAAGGCGCCCTTCTACATCGTGCCCTTCCAGGGCGGCATGACGGCCACCTTCGGCGGCCCGCTCATCAACACCGAAGCTCAGGTGCTCGACACAGAAAATCATCCGATCGACGGCCTCTTCTGCATCGGCAATGCTGCCGGCGGCCTCTTCTACGACAACTATGTCGGCGGCGCGCAGCTCACCTCTGCAGGCGTGTTCGGCATGACTGTTGCCGAACACGTCAAGGCGCAGAAAGAAGGGAAGCTCTGATTGAAGTCTTCTGAAGACTTTTAAACCGAGTCCCTGAGGCCGGCGGATTCTGATGAGTCCGCCGGCTTTTTCTGTGCCCGCCGGCCAGAGAGCATATCGGCCGCATACGGGTCCCGATCCCGGAACATCCTTTTAGAATTGCGTTCCGCCGTCCCGGCTCTTTAGGCTTTTGCCGATCAAAGACTCTTCATTCTGTTTTTCTGCCGCGCCCAGGCATGTTCCGCAACCCGCCCATCTGCCTCGAGCCCGGTGCTTTCTTTTCTCCGGACGAGCGCCGCAGGCTCGCTCATCTCGCCGCCGAATACTCGCTGCGGGAGCTCCTCGACAATCCGCGCACCCTGGGAAGACCGTGCCATCGAATACGCATTCCTGACGAGCAGACTTGAAGGCAGCACGTATTCAAGGAAATCCGCCGCTCTTCTTCTCAAATACAGCATTACGGACGAGAAGCCGCTCTCCGACGCGCTGATGCTCTGCGATATCGGAGCAGCGTTTCGGTACGTCATTTCGACTGCGCAGGAGAGAAACGTGCTGACGAAAGACTTTCTCTGCGAACTTCATGCCAAAGCTGCCGGGACTTATCAGCTTCCTGAAAAGCAGCAGGGAACCGTTCGTAAGAAGCACCACGCGATCGGCAGCAATTCGCGCTCGAGAGAAGAACTTGAGACCGAACTCGAGCATTGCCTTGAAGCGGCTCGCCGGATGGATGATCCGTTTGAAAAGGTCGCCGGCAACCATTGCGGTCTTCTTCGCCTCAGGTACTTCACGGACGGGAATCGCCGCACCGCCCGGCTCAGGGAGACCGCGGTTCTGGTCAATCACGGCATCACGCCTCTCTTCCCTGAGGAAAGCGGCTTCAGCAGCTATCCGGGCGCCGCCCTCTCCTGCTGCGAGAGAGGAAACGTCCGCAAATACGCGGAATTCCTCCTCCGCGCCTCTCAGCAAACAATCGACAGCCTCCTCAATCGTGGGGAGGACTTTGAATCCGCCCGCCGGGAAGACGGAGAACGCATCCGCAAGTACCGCAGCCGCGGATAACCGCGCAGAGAAAACCTACATACTCGGGCCCGAGCAGTCTGATCGAGCCTTACTTTGCCCGGAATCAACTCATGAGCTGATTCCGGGATCGAACAATCCCTGGAAGCGAAAAAATCACAAAGACGATTTTGCACCGCTCTTTTTTCCGCCCATAATCGCCTTTCAACAGAGTCGGAACCCGTTCATCAAAGCTTCCGGCGTCTCGTTCAATCTACAGAAACTCTGGATCATGTCTGAGAGAGAAACTCTAACTGCCTCTCACTGGGGACTCTTCTACGCCCTGACCAAGGAAGGCCGCCTGACAGGCGCAAGGCCTTTCGAGAAGGACCGTGCGCCTTCGCCCAATCTTGAGGACATCGCGAACCTCCCCTACGCAGAAGCCAGAATCCTTGAGCCCATGGTGCGCCGGGGCTTTCTCGAAAAGGGAGCAGAGAGCCGCGCGAACCGCGGAAATGATTCCTACGTTCCGGTGAGCTGGGAGAAGGCGCTCGACCTCGCGGCCGATGCAATTCGAAGCACCTACCAAGATTTCGGGCCGAGCGCCGTATGGGGCCGCTCCTACGGCTGGAAGTCTCCGGGGAGCGTCAACAATTCGATTGCGCTCCTTCAGAGGCTTCTCAACCTCATGGGCGGCTACATTGAGACCGGGAACAGCTATTCCACGGCCGCGATCGGCACCATTCTCCCCTACGCGCTCGGCATGAAGGACCCGCGCTCCACGGGCTGGGACACGATTCTCGAACATACGGAACGGATCATCCTCTGGGGATGCGATCCGCTCGTCACGAACGACATCGACTGGACGACGACGCTCCATGAGGCAACGGAGATCTTCAGAAGCCTTAAGGACCGCCCTCGCATCCGCACGATTGCCGTCAACCCCGTTTGTCCCAGGACCGCTCAGGAAATCGGGAGCCAGTGGATTGCCGTCAGGCCCGGCACCGACTGCGCCATGATGCTCGGGCTCCTCCACGTGCTGATTGAGGAGAAGCTTGCCGACGAAGCCTTCCTCAGCCGCTGTACGACCGGCTGGCCCGAACTCAGATCCTATGTTCTCGGGGACGAGGACGGCATTCCCAAAACGCCCGCCTGGGCGGCTTCGGAATCCGGCGTCCCGGCTGAGGACATTGAAGCGCTTGCCCGCGACATAGCCTCTCACCGCACGATGATCATGTTCGGCTGGGGTCCTCAGCGCGCCCGCTACGGCGAGCTTCCGCCCTGGATGGCGGTGGCGCTCGCGGCAGCCCTCGGTCAGATCGGGCTCCCGGGCGGCGGCATCGGCACCAACTACCACTACTGCAACGGCGGATATCCGCCGGGAACGGGCCCGCAGCTCGGGCAGATCCCGTCGAGAGTGCCTCCCGCAGTTCCCGTCCTTCACCCCTGGAAGGGGAGCCGCGCCGTGCCGGTCGCCCGCATGGCGGACGTTCTCGCGCACCCCGGCAAAGTCATCGCCTGGAACGGCAGCCGGATCGAATACCCGGACGTGCACCTCGTCTTCTGGGCAGGCGGCAACCCTTTTGCGCACCATCCGGATACGAGAAGGCTCGAGGAGGCCTGGCGCCGCCCCGACGCCGTGATCGTTGCCGAAAGCTTCTGGAACGCCACTGCTCGGCATGCGGACATCATTCTCCCGGCATCGACCTTTCTCGAGAGAACGGACATCACGCCGATCGGCACCTACATCAATGACGGCATCGTCCTCATGAAGCAGGCGATCGACCCGATCGGGAACTCGAGAAGCGACTACGCCATCTTCTCCGGCCTCGCGCGCCGCCTCGGCCTTGAGGAACCCTTCACCGAAGGGATGACGGAAGCGGAATGGATCAGAACGCTCTACGAGGACGCGAGAAGCCGCAGCCTCGAATCCGGCCTCAAAACGCTTCTCCCCGAATGGGAAGCCTTTGAAAAAGCCGGCGTTATTCTCTACCCGCACGAAAAGAAGAATGAAGGGTTTGTCGCCTTCGCGGATTTCCGCCGCGACCCCGAGGCGCATCCCCTCAAAACTGAGACCGGAAAGATCGTTCTTTATTCCGAGCGGATTGCGAGCCTCGGCTACGCCGACTGCCCGCCGCACCCGGCCTATCTGAAGCCCTACGAGGCCTACGGGAATGCGGAGCATGCGGCGGACGCTGCAGCGCTTCAAAATCCTGAAGGCGGCTACCTCCAGCTCGTATCGCCCAAAAGCGATGCTCGGCTTCACAGCCAGCTCAACGCCGTTACCCTCAGGAAGTCCCAGATTGCCGGCCGGGAAATCTGCCTCATCAACCCGGCAGACGCATCTCTGCGCAATATTGCAACGGGAGACGTGATCCGGGTTTCGAGCCTGCGCGGCGCAATTCTTGCCGGAGCGTTCGTAACGGATTCCGTGCGCCCGGGAGCTGTCGTCGTGCATCACGGCGGCTGGTTTGATCCGCAGAAGGTGGGGGGCGAAGCGCTCGACGTTCACGGATCATCCAACGTCCTCACGCCTGATGACCCCGCGAGCTCCCTCTCCTGCGGCAACATCGCGTCTACTGCACTCGTTCAGGTCGCCAAATGGACGGGGAAAGCGCCGGAGGTCAAGGTCTTCGAGCCTCCTGAAAGCTGATTCCTGCTCAAATGCACGCCTCCCCGGGTAATACCGCAGGAGGGGTTCTTTTATCCGCCGCCCGGCAGTCATCCTTCAGGCAATATGTCCCTCATGCCGACGGCCCGCGGGGCCTTTGCGGCAAGGCTTCGGAGCAGGAATCCTCTTTCCCGCTCCGAAGCGTTCTTCGAGTGTCTGCTCAACCGGACTGCTTCTCGCTTCTCCAGCGACTCTTGACTCTTGTTTGAGAAATGTTGTGTTGGGGAAGACTGAGAGCCTCCGGTCCCAGACACCAGGGCCTCACGACCTCACGCACGCCGCCAGCACGCGTCTTCAACGGACCGCCTCCCGGAGCCGATCCATGTCCGTTTTTTCCCTGAAATCCTTTGCCGGCTCAGCCGCTGCCGGCGTTCTGGCCTTCACGGCCTTTCCGTCCGCGGCCGCCGGTGCCGCACGCCGACATCCTCAACTTCATCAAGCCGAATAGATAAAGCTTCCCCGCAGCATCGGCGCGCTCTTGAAGCGTCATCGTCGCCCACTTGTCGGGATCCGCCTGGCGTACCTTAACCATGCCGGCGCGTATACCTTCAAAAATGTCGGAGGCTTCTGAGGCTGAGATTTCACGCCCTAGAGAGAGCGCAATGCGCTCCATGCACGCCTTTTTCATGCGCATTTTTTCAGCCAACTGCTGATTATTTGTCATTCAAACCTCCATTCAAGAACGCGCAAACAACCGCGACGGGAACCGACTGATCCGCTTCCTTGCTCAACTGATCCGCCTTCTGGAGCTCTTTCTGCAGGTACTCTGCCGCAGCCGCCGATCCGTCTCCTTCATCGAGCTGAATCAGCATGTTGGGATTGTCATCGAATGCCGCCATAGCCAACCGATGGTTTTGCGTGTCCTCCACGGACTGAAGGGCGCTGATGCTTTCTTGAATAACTGCATCGTTTTTTACCTTCTCGGCCCTATCGCGCAATGAAGCTTCACTGGATATAAAGTTGCGTGGTGTCGGAGACTCGTTTATTCTGATCTCTGAAGAAGGACCAGAAGGACCGGAGTCGCTTCGGGCGTTGGCTTCTTCGGAACGGCGGAGTGCACTCCGCACAGTTTCGGTAGGAAGCGCTCCGGGCGTCCTTTTCCACATCGTTTTGAAGGACAATAAGTCTTTGCCTTCTAAACGCTCTTCTACCATCAAAAAAGTTCCATCATTTATTAATAGTCTCGCCAAATAGGTTTACGAAAAGTGCTAAATAAAGGCCGTATACGAGTACACCCTTTATAAA
>CAKQON010000067.1 GCA_934255515.1 uncultured Sutterella sp. | reverse complement strand
GCTCCCCGAGCTGGGTTCGAACCAGCGACCTGCGGATTAACAGTCCGTCGCTCTACCGACTGAGCTATCGGGGAATCAAGAAGGTAAATTATATGAGGGATTTCTTTTTTTTCCAAATTTCTAAATGTAAATAAGTGTAACAAAACGATGGTCCATTATTTTATTGTTGATATTTAAGGATTCGCGTCTTCACCTTGAGCTTCTCTGCGCCCGGAGCTTTTCGTAGAATGAGCCGGTTCCCGTCTGTTTTTTTGTGAGGCTCTTCCCTTGCAGATCGTCACCTATCCGAATTCTCCCTTCATCCTTCATGAACCCTTTCCCCCGGCAGGCGACCAGCCCCAGGCGATTGAGGCGCTCTGCAGGGGCGTGGAGAACGGGCTCATGTACCAGACGCTCCTCGGGGTGACGGGATCGGGAAAGACCTACACGATGGCGAATGTGATTGCGCGCGAAGGGGTGCCGGCAATCATCTTTGCGCCCAACAAGACGCTCGCCGCTCAGACCTATTCCGAGATGCGCGACTTCTTCCCTGAGAACGCCGTCGAATACTTCGTTTCCTACTACGACTTCTATCAGCCGGAAGCCTACGTGCCTGCGCGGGATCTCTTCATCGAGAAGGATGCTGCGGTGAACGAACACATCGAACAGATGCGGCTTGCGGCAACGAAGTCGATTCTCGAGCGGCGCGACACCATCATCGTGGCGACGGTCTCGGCGATTTACGGCATCGGCGCGCCCGAGAGCTACACCGAGATGCGCCTCATCCTGCGTGCGGGCGACCGGAAGTCCCAGCGCGATCTGATCGGGCAGATCGTCCGCATGCAGTACCGGCGCTCCGACATGGAATTCACGCGCGGGACCTTCAGAGTCCGGGGCGACACGATCGACATCTTCCCGGCCGAACACGCGGAAACCGCCGTCCGCATCGAGCTCTTTGACGACGAGGTGGATGCGATTCTCCTTTTTGATCCCATTACAGGGAAGGCCATTCAGAAGGTGCCGCGCTTCGTCGTCTATCCGGCGAGCCACTACGTGACGCCGCGCGAGGACATTCAGCGCGCGATCGGGACGATCAAGGCGGAATTGAAGGAAAGAAAGGAAGAGCTCCTCAGCCAGAATCTTCTCGTTGAAGCGCAGCGCCTCGAGCAGCGCACGCTCTTTGACCTCGAGATGCTCGACCAGGTGGGGTTCTGCAAGGGGATTGAAAACTATTCGAGGCACCTTACGGGCCTTCCGCCCGGGGAGCCGCCACCCTGCCTCATCGACTACCTTCCTGCCGATACGCTCATGTTCTTTGACGAAAGCCACGTCATGATGGGGCAGCTCGGTGGCATGTATCGCGGCGACCGCGCGCGAAAGGAAACGCTCGTGCGCTACGGCTTCAGGCTCCCCTCGGCGCTCGACAACCGGCCTCTGAGGTTCGACGAGTTCGAGCGCAAGATGCGCCGATCGATCTTTGTGTCGGCCACTCCTGCGGAATACGAGCTCGAAAAGAGCGGCGGCGAAGTGGTTGAGCAGGTCGTGCGCCCGACGGGCCTCGTTGACCCGGCCGTTGAAGTGAGGCCTGCCGTGACCCAGGTGGACGACCTCCTTTCCGAAATCACGGAAACCGTGAAGAAGGGCGAGCGCGTGCTCGTCACGACCCTCACGAAGAAGATGGCCGAGGATCTCACGGACTTTCTCTCCGACCAGGGCGTTCGCGTGAGGTACCTCCACTCCGACATCGATACGGTCGAGCGCGTCGAGATCATCCGGGATCTGCGTGCGGGAACGTTCGATGTGTTGGTCGGCATCAACCTCCTTCGCGAGGGCCTCGACATTCCGGAGGTTTCGCTCATTGCGATTCTCGACGCCGACAAGGAAGGGTTCCTGAGAAGCTACCGCTCCCTCATTCAGACGATCGGGCGCGCCGCGAGAAACCTTCACGGCCGCGCGATTCTCTATGGCGACAAGGTGACCGATTCGATGAAGGCTGCGATCACCGAAACGGAACGCCGCCGCGAAAAGCAGGAGGCCTTCAATCTTGCGCACGGCATTACGCCGCGGGGCGTCAAGAAGGAGATCCGCGAAATCATCGACGGCGTCTACCGCGGTCCCGACGTGCAGGAAGAAGTGAAGGAAGCGGTGCGCGACATCGAGATCGCGGGCGACGAAAAGGCGCTCGCGAAGCGCCTGAGGGAGCTCGAAGCCGAGATGATGGGCTATGCGCGCGACCTTGATTTCGAAAAAGCAGCCAAGGTGCGCGAGGAAATCAAGGCGCTCCGGAAGTCCGCTTTCGGCGCGTCCGTCAATGCCTGAGAAGCGTCTTCTTTCGCGCTCTCCCTGACTTTCTAAGGTTTAGAGGGTTTGAAATATTCGCGGGGATTTGGGTATTCGCCTCTAGGAAAATCAGACACCCTGCAGTAGGATAGGTCTGACAAAATCCACTTTTCCCTCAGGTTGAGCTTCTCCCCGGATTCTCGCGAGGATCGGAATATTCAAGATGGATGACAAGCTGATCAAAATTCTCTTCGTCTGCACAGGCAACGTGTGCCGCAGTCCCATGGCTGAAGCCATCTTCAAGAAGAAGGTGAAGGAAGCGGGCTACGACGACGTCATGACCGCATCGAGCGCAGGCACCTCCGGCGAGCATGTGGGCGATCCGTGCGATCAGCGCGCCGTGCTCACCTGCCGCCGCCGTGACGTGCAGCTTGCAGACCACCGCGCCCGTCAGATCACGCCCGAGGATTTCGCGGAGTACGACCTTATCCTCGCAATGGACTGGGAAGTGCTCACGGAGCTCCAGCAGCGCTCGCCCGCGCAGTTCCGTCACAAGATTCAGCTCATGATGCGCTACGCCAATGAGTTCGATGAAGCCATCGTTCCCGATCCCTATTTCGGCGTGAACGAGGGGTTCGTGCAGGCCTTCGACTACTGCTCCGACGCCTGCGAGGGACTCATTGAATTCTTCGAGAAGCGCGCGAAGCAGCTGCGCGCCGAAAGGGCTGCGGCGAAGAAGTAGTCCATCGGTCCCCTCCCGCATCGCCGGGAAGATCCGGAACTCAGAAAACATCAAACGGATGTCTGATGCTCTTAGGCGTCCGTTTTCTTTTTGTTGCGCCTGAAAGATTCACAATCATTACCTGACTTGTTTTGTCAGGATTCGCAGAGTAGAATTCGTTCGCAAAATTGACTGATTTAGTCAGGATTGATTTTACGGGTTTCCCCGGGTAATCGGAGGATGAGAACTTGAAGCTCACGACGAAAGGGCGTTTTGCCGTTACGGCCATGCTCGATCTGGCGATTCAGGCTGAGGAGTCTGATTCGCCGATTCCGATCGCGCAGGTGGCCGAGCGTCAGAAGATCTCGCTTCCCTATCTCGAGCAGATTTTCTGTCGTCTGCGCCGCGCAGGGCTTGTTGAAAGCACCCGCGGTCCGGGCGGCGGCTACCGGCTTGCCGAGCCCGCGCAGTCAATCACCATCGACCGCATCATTCTCGCGGTCGATGAAAACATGGATACCACCCAGTGCGGCGGGGAAGGCACGTGCCTTGGGGGCGCCTCCTGCCTCACGCACCATCTTTGGGAAGACCTTAACGGCGTCATTGAACGCTTCCTCGCCGGCATTTCGCTCGCGTCCCTCGCGGCCGAAACGGAAAAGCATCCGGGAAGCGGACATTCGGCTCAGATACCCGCAGTGATTCCGGTGAGGCAACAAGAGGCGCACGGACCGACTACGTCGGCCTGAAGCTCCCGCTCTAGAACCGTCAATCAAGAACTTTCAATCTTCAGGAACCTTTAAAAATGAAGCTTCCGGTTTACCTCGACTACTCCGCCACGACCCCGTGCGATCCCCGCGTCGTGGAAAAGATGGTGCCCTACCTCAACGTTCACTTCGGCAACCCTGCCTCTCACAGCCATTCCTACGGCTGGGAAGCGGAGAAGGCCGTTGAAGAGGCCCGCGCCAACATCGCTGCGCTCATCAGCGCGGATCCGCGCGAGATCGTCTTCACGTCCGGCGCTACCGAAGCCGACAACCTCGCCATCAAGGGCGCCGCGCACTTCTACCGCGACAAGGGCCGCCACCTCATTACGGTGAAGACCGAACACAAGGCAGTGCTCGATTCGATGCGCCACCTCGAGAGCGAAGGCTTTGAGGTGACCTACCTTGACGTGCAGGAAAACGGCCTCATCAAGTGGGAGGACCTCCTTGCCGCCATTCGCCCCGACACGATCCTCATTTCCGTGATGGCCGTCAACAACGAAATCGGCGTCATCCAGGACATCGAGCGCATCGGCGCGCTCTGCCGCGAAAAGGGCATCGTCTTCCACTGCGACGCGACGCAGGCCGCGGGCAAGATCGACCTCAACGTCGACAAGCTCCACGTTGACCTGATGAGCCTCTCGGCGCACAAGGTCTACGGCCCCAAGGGCATCGGCGCCCTCTACGTGAGAAGAAAGCCCCGCGTTCGCATTGAGTGCCAGATGCACGGCGGCGGCCACGAGCGCGGCATGCGCTCGGGCACGCTCCCGACGCACCAGATCGTCGGCATGGGCGAAGCCTACCGCATCGCCCGCGAGGAAATGCCCGTTGAGGTGCCGCGTCTGCGCGCCCTGAGGAACCGCCTCTGGGAAGGCATTCAGAAGAACATCCCCGAGGTGTACCTGAACGGCGACTGGGAGCACCGCGTCTGCTTCAACCTCAACGTGAGCTTTGCCTTCATCGAGGGCGAGAGCCTCATGATGGCGGTGAAGGACCTGGCGGTTTCCTCGGGCTCTGCCTGCACATCGGCGTCGCTTGAACCCTCCTACGTTCTTCGTGCGCTCGGCCGCGACGATGAGCTCGCGCACAGCTCGATCCGCTTCACGCTCGGGCGCTTCACCACTGAGGAAGAAATCGACTACGCCGTCAAGGTTCTCACGGAAGCCGTGAAGAAGCTCCGCGCGCTCTCGCCCCTCTGGGAAATGCATCAGCAGGGCGTTGATCTGAAGTCGATCAAGTGGGCGAACCACTAAGTTCGGAAAGAACTCAACAAGAATTAGAAGTGCGTTCCGGGGCGATGGTTCTTCGTTCCGTCCCGGAAAGGAATCTGGAGACAAAAAAATGGCCTACAGCGAAAAACTGCTTGACCACTACGAACACCCCCGCAACGTGGGCACGCTCGACAAGGATGCGGCCGACGTCGGCACCGGCATGGTGGGCGCTCCCGCCTGCGGCGACGTGATGCGCCTGCAGATCAAGGTGAACGACAAGGGCGTCATTGAAGACGCGAAGTTCAAGACCTACGGTTGCGGCTCCGCGATCGCCTCTTCCTCGCTCGTTTCCGAGTGGGTGAAGGGCAAGACCCTCGACGAAGCCGGCAAGATCAGCAACGCCGAAATTGCCGACGAGCTCGCCCTCCCGCCCGTCAAGATTCACTGCTCCATCCTCGCCGAAGACGCGGTGAAGGCGGCGATTGCCGACTACCGCTCGAAGCACGAAGCGAAGAAGGAGGCGTAAGGAAAATGGCTGTTACGCTTACCGAAGCGGCTGCAAAGCACGTTCAGAAGTACATCGACCGCCGCGGCAAGGGCATCGGCCTGCGCGTGGGTGTGAAGACCTCCGGATGCTCCGGCATGGCCTACAAGCTTGAATTCGCCGACTCGACCGAGCCCGACGACCAGATCTGGGAAAGCCACGGCGTCAAGGTGATCGTTGACGAGAAGAGTCTTCCCTACATCGACGGCACCGAGCTCGACTACACCCGCGAGGGTCTTCAGGAAGGGTTCCGCTTCAAGAACCCTCACGAGAAGAGCCGCTGCGGCTGCGGCGAGTCGTTCCACGTCTGATTTTTTCCCAGGGTCGTTTTACCGCGATGGCTATGCTTTCCGCTTTTGAGCTTTTCGGGCTCCCTGAAAAGTTCGCGATTGATCTCGAAGCGCTCGAAAAAGCGCACGAACGTGCCATTCTGAAGGTGCACCCGGACCGCTTTGCCGGGCGCCCCGCCGCCGAGCGCCGCGTTGCTGAACAGTGGAGCGCCCGCATCAACGAGTCCTTTGATGTTTTGAAGGACCCGGTGAAGCGTGCGGCGCTCCTTTGCGAAGCCGCAGGCCACCCGGTCGACGCCGAAACGAATACCCGGATGCCTGCCGACTTCCTGATGGAGCAGATGTCCTGGCGCGAGGATCTTGACGACGCGAAGGACGAGAGCGCCCGCGAAGCCGTCCGCGACAAAGCGCGGGCGAGGTTCGCAGAATGCGAGTCGAAGCTCGAGTCCGCCATCGACTCTGAGAAGGACTGGACGAAGGCGGTCGACCTCACGCGCAGGCTCATGTTCATCGGGCGCTTCCTCGAGCAGACGAGCGCAAAGTCCTCGCCCATGCTTTGAAGCCCAAGCCCCTACTTTTCGGATTTTCCTTTTCTTAACCAAAGATTTCATCATGGCACTCTTTCAGATCGCCGAACCCGGACTTTCTGCCGCTCCCCATGAGCATCGCCTTGCCGTCGGGATCGACCTCGGAACGACGAATTCGCTTGTCGCCACCGTGATTTCCGCTTCTCCCGAAGTGCTCGCTGATGAAGAAGGCCGGCGGCTTCTCCCTTCCGTCGTGCGCTACCTTCCCGACGGGACGGTGGAGACGGGATGGAAGGCCATCGAATCCGCGGAAAAGGATCCTCAGAATACGATTTATTCCGCGAAGCGCCTCATCGGCAGAAGCCGTGCGGATCTGAAGAACCTTCCGTCGCTTCCCTATGAGATCGATGATGCGCCGGGCGGGGTCGCCATCCGCACCGCGGCCGGGATGAAGTCTCCGGTTGAGGTGAGCGCCGAGATTCTGAAGGCCCTCAAGGCCCGCGCCGAGGAGCGCCTCGGCGGCGAACTTACCGGCGCCGTCGTGACGGTGCCCGCTTACTTCGACGACGCGCAACGCCAGGCGACGAAGGATGCGGCAAGGCTTGCCGACCTCACGGTTCTGCGCCTTCTCTCGGAACCCACCGCTGCGGCCCTCGCTTACGGGCTCGACAACGAGGCCGAAGGCATCTATCTCGTCTATGACCTGGGAGGCGGCACCTTCGACGTGTCGCTCCTCAAGCTCTCGTGCGGCGTCTTTGAAGTCCTCGCGACGGGCGGCAACGCTGCCCTCGGGGGCGACGACTTCGACCACGCGGTCTACGACGCCTTTGCGGCGGAGATCGGAAGCGAAACGGAACTGTCGCCCGAAGACCGCCGTCAGATGCTCGACAGCGCGAAGCGCGCGAAGGAATCGCTCACGGACGCGGATTCTGTCGATGTGCGCTTTACACTTTCCTCGGGCCGCGAATTCTCGACCACGCTCACGCGTGAGGCGTTCGACCGGATGACGAAGGCGCTCGTCGATGAAACGATCGAGGCCGTGACGCGTGTGCTTGCCGACGCGAAGCTTTCGAAGTCGGACGTCAAGGGCGTCGTCCTTGTGGGCGGCTCGACCCGGATGCCCTCTGTTCGCCGCGAAGTGAAGGAATACTTCGGATTCGAGCCCCTGACCGGGATCGACCCCGACTGCGTCGTTGCGGTCGGCGCCGCCATGCAGGCGAATAAATTAGCCGGCAACACCACGGCCGACGACGACTGGCTTCTGCTTGACGTGACGCCTTTGTCGCTTGGTCTTGAGACCATGGGCGGGCTCGTCGAAAAGGTGATTCCGCGAAACAGCGCCATTCCGACGGCGCGCGCTCAGGACTTCACGACCTTCCGCGACGGCCAGACCGCCATGGCGATTCATGTCGTTCAGGGCGAGCGCGAGGTGGTGGATGCCTGCCGGTCGCTCGCGCGCTTTGAGCTCAGGGGCATCCCGCCGATGGCGGCGGGCGCCGCCCGCATTCGCGTCACCTTCCAGATCGACGCCGACGGGCTCCTCTCCGTTTCCGCCCGCGAGATGACGACGGGCGTTGAGGCGAGCGTTGTCGTGAAGCCTTCCTACGGGCTTTCCGACGACGATATCGTGCGGATGCTGAAGGAAGGGAATTCCTCCGCTGAATCCGATATGGCCGCGAGGAAGCTCCGCGAAGAGCAGGTTGAGGCAAGGCGCCTCCTTGAAAGCACCCGGAGCGCCCTTACAGCCGACGGCGACCTTTTGTCAGGAAAGGAGCGCGCTGAAATTGAGACCCTCGGCGACACGCTCGCCGCTCTTGTGACGGGCACCGACGCCGACGCGATTCACGCCGCTGCAGATGCTCTTTCGAAGGGCACGGAAACCTTTGCCGAACGCCGCATGGACCGCTCGATTCGCGCGGCGCTCGCCGGGAAGTCCGTCAACGACGATATGTTCTCGATCGACCCGGAATCCAAATAATTCATTTCAATCTTTAGGTTGCGCCTCCCGACATTCCCATGGCCGAGGCTGACCCCCACTACTCTAGGAAAACAATAATGCCGAAGATTACCGTTCTCCCGCATGAGGAACTCTGCCCGCAGGGCGTTACCTTTGAAGCCCAGAAGGGCGAAACCGTCGCGAAGGCGCTTCTCGCCAACGGCGTCAAGATACCGCACGCCTGCGAATTCAACTGCGCCTGCGCCACCTGCCACGTGATCGTGCGCAAGGGCTACGACTCCCTCTCCGAGCCTTCCGACAACGAGCTCGATCATCTCGACACCGCCTGGGGCGCCTGCCAGGAATCGCGCCTCTCGTGCCAGGCCAAGATGGGCGACGAGGACATCACGATCGAGATCCCGAAGTACAACCGCAACGTCGTTGGCGAACGGGAATAACCGAGATGCTCAGGTGGTCTGATGCTCAGATGATCGGTGAAGAGCTCGCGGACGCGTACCCCGAGCTCGATCCTCTGACGCTTTCCTTCGTGAAGCTCCACGACCTGATTGTGAAGCTTCCCGACTTCGGGGATGATCCTGAGAAGTCGAACGAGCGGATTCTCGAAGCGATTCTTCAGGCGTGGCTCGACGAGCGCGATTGAAGCTTTCAGCAGGAGAAAGACGCAAAAGAGATGGCCGCTTTAGGGAGTTCCCGGAGCGGCCGTCTGTTTGATTGGACTCAGGTGACGTGGTTGGAAGCGCATCGCGCCGGACTGTTCGCTTGTGCGTCAGGCGAGCTTCTTCACGGCTTCCTCGAGCATTGATTCCCAGCGAAGAAGAACCGCTTCCACGGTCGGGTTCTTATAGACGTCGTGCACGGCAAAGGTCGGGAGGAATGGCTTCATGCCCATGTAGGCAAACTGCTTGTGCTGCGGAAGAAGCACTTCTTCAATGCCTCTCGCATCAAAGAATTCGCCCGGTTCGTCGAGCGCCTTTTTGGGAGCATTCCATGTCGTGCTCAGCCAGTAGTGCTTCGAGGTGAGAAACCCTCCTGAGCCATACTTCTTATCCGGGTCCGTGCGCGTTCTGCCGTCCGTGCCGCAGATCTTCGGGTGCGTGAGCACTTCGTCCTGCCAGCGGGTGTAGTGCCTGGGCGTCGACATCGCCCAGATCGGCGTCTGCACCAGAATCAGGTCGGCAGCCAGGATTTTTTCAATTTCCTCTTCAAGCGTCCACTCGTTATTGAGGTCCGTGAGGAGCATCTTCACACCGGCCGCTTCAAAGGCCTCGCGGGCAAGCCGAGTCATTTCTTCGTTGAGCTTCCCGCTCTTTCCCTGGGCGCGGATGCCGGCATTGACAATCAATACGGTTTTCATGGTGTTCCTCATTCGATAAAACTCGTGAATTCCCAGGAATCCGTTAACAGAGTCTGAAAGAAATTCATATCCCGGCTTAGTTTTGATTTAAGGCAACTA
>CAKQON010000066.1 GCA_934255515.1 uncultured Sutterella sp. | reverse complement strand
TGAAAGTAATCCATCTTCGATCGATGGGCCTTATATCCCCGCCATGAATGACGGGGTTTTACGGCCCGTTGGATAAGAAATCATGAAGCTCGTCATGCTCGACAACTACGACTCCTTCACTTACAACATCGTGCAGTACCTGCAGATACCCGGGGCCGATGTTCTGACCTTCCGCAACAACCGCACAACTCCGGAGGAGGTGCTCGGACTCGACGCCGATGCGCTCGTCCTCTCTCCCGGCTCGGGGAAGCCTTCGGAAGCCGGAATCCTCACGGACCTCATCCGGGCGGGCGCCCGAGAGCGGATCCCGATTCTCGGCGTCTGCCTCGGTCATCAGGCGATCGGTGAAGTCTTCGGGATGAAGGTCATTTACGCAAAGCGCGTGATGCACGGCAAAGCCACTGAAATCACGACGGACGGCCGCGGTATTTTCGAAGGGCTCCCCTAGAGGCTCTCCGTCATCCGCTACCATTCGCTCGCGCTCGACCCGGAGACGCTTCCCGCCGAGCTCGCAATTACCGCCCGCGCGGCGGACGACGGCGAAATCATGGGAATCCGCCACCGGACTCTCCCGATTGAAAACGTGCAGTACCACCCGGAATCGGTGCTCTCCGAAAAGGGGATGGAGCAGTTCGAAAACTTCCTCAAGCGCGGCCGGGAACTCTGACGCTGCCGTCCGGAAGAATCAGACAAGATCCAAAAGGACTACGCCGCACGCCTTGATTGAAAAAGGCATTTTTCTGCAACTTTTTGAGTAGGCGGGAGAGCGGGAATGGCAGTATGATGATTTTCGAAATCATCATACGTTTCCCCTCCAGCCTCCCATGTCCTGCCACATTCATTACCGCGAGCGCCAGCGAGGCCGCCTTGCCGTCACAACGGGCATTGCCGCAACGACGCTTCTCCTTCTCGCGCTCGACCTCGCGACCGGGTCCTCGGGCATTCCGCTCCGGGAGCTTCTCGCATCGCTCCTCGCAGGGCCCTCGGCCGACAACCCGCAGGCGCTCATTCTCTGGGAGCTCCGGCTTCCCATGTCGGTGACGGCGTTCTTCGTGGGCGCATCGCTTTCGCTCGCGGGCCTCTCCATTCAGACGATCACCGCCAACGCGCTCGCGAGCCCCTCGACCCTCGGCATCACTTCAGGAGCAAGCTTCGGCGCGGCGCTTGCGATCACGGCCGGCTTCACGATCGCCGGGGAGCTCTGGACCGGCACCATTGCCGCCGCCTTCATCTCCGCGCTCCTCATCTGCGGCCTGATCCTCGCGCTCGGACGCATGCGCGGGATGACGCCCTCGACCCTGATCCTCGCGGGCATCATCATGAACTTCTTCTTCATCGCGCTCGAGCAGCTCCTCATCTACCTTGCGTCCCCCGAGACCGCGCAGCTTATCAACGGCTGGACCTTCGGGAACATTGAGCGCGCCGGCTGGCTCTCGGCCGCCGCGGCGGGCGGGGCGCTCCTTCTCGGGCTCCTCATGCTCGCCCCCGCCGCCTGGCAGCTTACGACGCTCTCGGTCGGCGAAGAGCGCGCGAAGAGCCTCGGCGTCCCCGTCGCGCGACTGAGAATCCTTGTTTTTGCGGTCTCGTCGCTTCTCGTAGCCGCCGCCGTCTCCTTCATCGGCACGATCGCTTTCGTAGGGCTCGTTGCGCCCCACTGCGCGAAGCTGCTCCTCGGCGACGATCAGCGCTGGCTCATCCCGGGAAGCATTCTCTCGGGCGGCTTCATCATGCTCCTCTCCTCCCTCATTGCGAAGTGGCTCTCCGCGGGCGCGATGCTCCCGATCGGCATCGTCACGTCGATTGCAGGCGTTCCCTTCCTTCTTACACTTCTCCTTAAAAGCCGGAGGGACTTCTGATGGCGCTCACGCTCACAGTCCGCAGTCTCGGGGTGGAGTTCGGCCCGAAAAAGATCCTTCACGACATTTCCTTCGAC
Organism: uncultured Sutterella sp.; assembly: GCA_934255515.1. Classification (GTDB taxonomy): domain Bacteria; phylum Pseudomonadota; class Gammaproteobacteria; order Burkholderiales; family Burkholderiaceae_F; genus Sutterella. The sequence continues at coordinate 7,797 of CAKQON010000066.1, read as the reverse complement.
GTCGATGCCGGAGAGCTCGTCTCCATCACCGGGCGCAACGCCGCCGGGAAAACGACGCTTTTGAAGGCCATCGCAGGGCTCGAGCCCCGCACGGGCGACGTGATCCTCGAAGAAAGCGGAGAGGTGCTCTCCAAAAGCGCCATTGCCTACCTCCCGCAACTCACGCAGGTCGCGAGCCGCCTTTCCGTCTTCGAAATGGTAATGCTCGGCCTCGGGCGGCGCCTATCCTGGCGCGTCACGCCGGACGTTTTCGAGCAGGTCGATCAGACGCTTCATGCCATGCAGATCAGCCATCTCGCGGATCTTCCGGTCGCCTCGCTCTCCGGCGGCCAGAAGCAGCTCGTCTTCATGGCGCAGGCCTTCGTCTCCCGTCCGCGGGTGCTGCTTCTCGACGAACCCACGAGCGCCCTCGACCTGAGGCATCAGCTGATCGTGATGGAAGCCGCCCGCGCTTACGCAGAGCGCACGGGCTCCATCGCGCTCGCGGTCGTCCACGACCTCATGCTCGCGTCTCGCTTTTCCACGCGCCTTCTCATGCTCGCCGACGGCACCGTTCGCCGCTACGACACGCCCGAAAAGGTGCTCACGCCCGACGAGCTTTCGGTGGTCTACCGCGTTGAGGCGGCAGTGGAGCGGACTTCGGGCGGGCGCGTCGTCGTGATCCCCGAGAAACCGCTTGACGTCGACACGGGCCACAACGATCACGACCACTCCCACGCCCATTCCTGATTTCTCTTTTCACGATCCACATCCCAAAGCACGCCATGACTCCAACCTCCTCCCTCCCCTCGCGCATCTCGGGCTACTGGGACACGCGCGCCGAAGGCTACAGCCTGCGAACGATCGATGAATTTGATTCCGGCGAGGGCGATCGCTGGGTTGAACGCCTCACGCGCCTTCTCGACCTTCCGCCTTCGGCGAGGGTTGCCGACGCCGGGTGCGGACCGGGGTTTCTCGCGCTCGCCGCAGCCCGAGCGGGCTGGCAGGCCGTCGGCTTCGACGCTTCTCCCGGGATGCTCGATGAGGCAAGAAAGAATGCCGCGGCCCTCGGTCTCGCAGTGGATTTCATTGAAGCCGACGCAGCGGCACTTCCCGTTCCCGACGGGACGCTTCACGCCGTGCTTTCCCGGAACGTCATCTGGAATCTCCCCGATCCGCTCCGGGCACTGAAGGATTGGTTCCGGGCGCTCAGGCCCGGCGGAGAGCTCTTCTACGCCGACGGCAACCACTACCGGTATCTCGAGGACGACGCCTTTGCGCGGCTCCATCAGACGGAAGCCGTTCCCTACGGCCACAGCGAGAAATTCATGCTCGGCGTCGACACGAGCCCGATGGAGCGGATTGCCGGAGGGCTCCCGCTTACGCACCAGGACCGTCCGGGCTGGGACGTCGAAGCGCTCCTTGAATGCGGTTTTATCGACGTGACAGTTTGCGAACCCGTCCTCGTCAAAGTGACGGACCCGATGACGGGTAAGGAATCCGCGCTCATCCGCGACTTCATGGTGCTTGCAAAGAAGCCCGTCTGAATTTCATCACCCTTTTTTTTTCTTCTCTTCACGAGGCCTTTACATGATCTCCCGCCGCACCGTTCTTCAGTTTTCCGGCGCACTCTCAGCGCTCGGCTTAATTCCCTTCGCCCATGGAGCGGAAGCTCAGCTCCCCGACCTCCCGCTCGCCGGAACCTGGCCCCTCGTCTTCACGGACGTCGAGAGCCGCAAGGTGACGATCCGGGAAGAGCCAAAACGCATCATCGTCGCCAACTACATCGCCAACTACCTGCTTGTAGGGGGAAGCGGCGCGCTTCAGAAGGTGGTCGGCCTCACGCAGGACCACTGGGAGAGCACCCGCACGGGCGAATACCGCGTCTTCACGAAGGCATTCCCCGGAATCACGCAGATTCCCTCGATCGGGGGCTACCACGACGACATCCTCAATACCGAGCGGATTCTTTCGCTCAAGCCCGACGTTCTCCTCATCGGCCGCACGCAGTTTGCCGCCAACAGCCAGCGCGTCAATCTTCTTGAACGCGCAGGGATCCGCGTCATCGTGATCGACTATCACGCAATGAAGCTTGAGAACCACGTGCTTTCCACGCGCATTCTCGGACGTCTTCTCGGCCGCGACGACGCGGGTGAAGCACTCTGCCGCGAATGCATCGAGGGACTCTCCGAAATCGACCGACGCATCAGCGCGCTCCCCTCGAGCGTCAAGCACCGAACCTGCTACATGGAGCTCGGGAACCTCGGACCCGGGCAGTACGGCAATTCCTACAACGCCACTATTCTCTGGGGCGCAATTCTGAAGCGCATTGAAGCGGGGAGCATTTCCGAGAAGAACGCGGAGCCCTATAGCGCACTCACGCGGGAATTCGTGATCTCAAGAGCCCCGGAAGTCGTCATCATCGGCGGCAGCCTCTGGGGGAACGACCATGCCGACCAGATGCGGATGGGCTTTACGGTGGAGCGCCCGGATGCGCTGAAGCGCCTCCAGGGCTTCAGGAACCGCCCGCTCTGGCAGAACCTGCCGGCTGTGAAAACGAACGAATTCTACGGGGTCGACCACGGGAGCCTCCGCTCCATCGTGGACTGGCGCTTCACGCAATACCTCGCCAAAGTCTTCTACCCGGAAGCCTTTAAGGATGCCGAACCGGAGGCGGCGCTCGTCGCGACCTACCGCCGGCACCTTCCCGAGATTGATCCCCGGGGGACCTTCATGCTGTCGATCAGGGAAGGGTGATCCCTAGGAAGCTCTAATCCGCGGCCGTACGCATGCCGGCCACGCACTTTCTGAGGAGCTTTTCGAGCGCGTCGGCTTCCTCATCCGTGAGGCCGGCGCAGATGTCGTCGGTGAGCTTCTCAGAAATCTCCATCATCATAGGCTTAAGCGCCCTGCCCTTGGGCGTAAGGCAGATGACGCTCGCCCGGGCATCGTCGGGAGAAACCTGTTTCACGATGTAGCCCTGCTTCTCGAGGCGGTCCGCCATGACGCTCGTCGTCGACTTCGTGCGGCGGATTTTCTGCGCAATCGCCGTGAGGCTCTGGCCTTCCTCGGCAAAGAGCTCCATGAAGATGTCGCCGCAGCTCGTCGTCAGCTCATCGAGCCCTTCGGCCTTCATGCGCTGAAGGAGATTCCTGCGCCCTTCTTCATGAATGCGGGCGGCAAGGGAAAGAATGGCTCTCTGATGCATTTCTAAAAATATCCTTCGAAGGAACGCTGCGGCGCGGAATGCTTCCCGCCGGATCACGGAATCAATCTTCCTTTATAGCAAAAAGAATTGCGGATTCACGTGAGATTTTTCCCGGGCCTGAGGCTTTGCGTCTCCGGCGGGCTGCGGGACGAAGCTGAATCGTCTGCGCCCGCCGGGAAGATCCGCGCTCTCTTCAGCGTGGATCAGTAATTTTCCGCGCGGACCTGCTGATAGGACTGCGGATGCGCGCAGACCGGGCAGACTTCAGGCGCCTTTTTGCCCATCACGAGGTGGCCGCAGACGCGGCACTGCCACATCACTTCCTCGCTCTTTTCGAAGACCTGCTGCATCTCGATGTTTTTGAGGAGCTTCAGGAACCGCGCCTCGTGGGCCTTTTCGATCGCGCCAACGGCACGGAACTGGTAGGCGAGCGCGGGGAAGCCGTCGGCCTCGGCCTGCTTCGCAAAGGTCTCGTACATGTCGCTCCATTCGTAGTTCTCTCCCTCGGCCGCGGCCTTGAGATTTTCCGTCGTCGTGCCGACGCCGTCGTTCAGGTGCTTGAACCAGAGCTTCGCGTGCTGCTTCTCGTTTTCAGCCGTTTCCTCAAAGATCTCGGCGATCTGCTGGAAGCCTTCCTTGCGGGCGACGGCCGCAAAGTACGTGTACTTGTTGCGGGCCATGGACTCGCCGGCGAAGGCGGCTTCGAGGTTCTTTTCGGTCTGGGTGCCGGAGAATTTCGTCTTGGTCATTCGGGGTCTCTTGATTGAATGATTGAGATCCGCCGTCCGTCGGAAGACGGAGAGCGGTTTTTCCTGGGATCTGCGGTCGAAGCGGACTTGAAGTCTCTTTTTTCGGACCGCAACCGAATGATAGATGCAAATGGGCGTCCGATCACAGGACGGAAACGGCTGTTTATTGCCGGTCCCCACCCATGAATGGACGAAATTGAGCATCTCCCCGATGATCTTTGGCCGGAGGGTTATTCCTCTCTGGCTCCCTCCTCTTCGTCGTGCTGGTGGTTGAACTTCTTCCGGTACTCCGTGGGCGAGCAGCCGACGTGCCTGAGGAACAGCTTCGAGAAGTGGTAAGTGTTCTCGTAGCCCACCTTCCAGGCGATCTGATTCAGGCTTTCCGAGGTCGTCGTAAGCGCGAACTTCGCTTCCGTGATGCGCCGTTGAATCACGTAGTTGATGGGCGAGATCCCGTATTCCTTCGCAAACTCATGCGCGATGCAGCTTACGCTCGCGCGGAATTTCTTCGAGAGCGACTCGAGCGTGATCTTTTCCTTGTAGTTCTCGTTGAGATACACGAGCACTTCGCGGATCAGGAGGTTCCTCAATTTCTTGTCTTTCGAGAATTGATTGGCAAGCCGGAAGTTCTCATAAAAGAGGACGGTAAGCACCGTCGCGAAGGCATTGGCCACTTCCGGAACAAGGACGCTCTCGGCAGAGAGAAACGCATCCATTTCGCGGAAGATGGCGCCTGTCGTAGCGGTGCCCTCCGTCACCTTCGCTACCGGGAGCATGCCGGGGAGAAGCACATGGTCGAGCTCGGCGCTTTCCAACTCATTCCGGGATCCCTTCGGGACGGGGCATCTGACGGCGCTGCTCCTTGCCATCTTCGCCGAGGTCGTCTGCTCGATCTTCGTCCTCATCGGCCTCTGGACGCGTGCCGCGCTCATTCCGCTCATCTGCACCTTTCTCACAATTGCCTTCGTGGTGCTCGCCGGGAAGGGCTTCGGCGCACGCGAAATGCCGCTTCTCTACCTCTTCGGCTTCGCGACGCTCTTCTTCACGGGCGCCGGCAGTTTCTCGCTATCGGGGCTCACCAGGGCTGCTGCTAAAAAGGCCGGTTTTTCTCCCCTCGTAAAACGCAAGAGAAGCGCCGCGGGTTCTCAGTCCTGCGGCGCTTCTCTGTTTGTTTGACCTTCCGGAACCAGCCTCATCCGATGCCGATTTGAGGCGGGTTCCTTTCAAACAATCTCTGAGCGCAATCAGCGGTCGTGTGTTTCGCTCTTCGCCTTCACGGGCTTGTAGCCGTCGGGCTCAATGAGAGCGGTGTCGAAGCCCGCAACGCGCTTCTTCCCGTCCATCGTGTAGAGCCAGATGTCGTAGGTCGCGCCCGGGATCATGTTCTGAGCGATCTCCTTTGCCTTGAAGGTGAGGACCATGTCCTTCCTGCCGTCGCCGTTCATGTCCTTAACCTCATGCTTCACGGGCTTCGCGAGCGCGCTCACGACGCCCGTGGTGCCGATCGAGGAGCGGCCGACGCCCGCATGCGTGCGCGAGAGGTCGATCTTCGAGGCGTCGAGCTTCGCATCCGAATAGAGCACCACATCGACCGTCTTCCCGGACTTCGGATTGATCGTGTCGGCAAGCACCGCGACTTTGTGCGGCATGAGTTTTCTCGCCTCTTCCCCGACCGCATACTGGGCCTTGTCAAAGACTTCGGCATTGAAGGCGTGGAGATAGGCGCGAGCCTTCTCTTCGGAGAACCCTGCCAGCGCCGCGGCCTGAGCCTTCGCTTGGGCCGCATCCTTCATCCAGGCCTTCTCGAGGCCGTTCACGAACTTCGTGTTGGCCTTAAAGGCGTCGCGGTTGTAGTCGACGATGTTGGCAAGCTCGACGAAGCGGAAGGACTGCCAGTCGGGGTCGAAACTGAAGAGCTCCGGCGTGCCCTTGAAGTGCTCAGCCGTGGCCTTGTCCCAGCTCATGAAGGCAGCCGCCTTCGCGGGAGCAGCGAGCGGGAAGAAGGGAACATAAGGCGTTTCGCAGGGGCGCGCCATCGTGCGGTAGCCCGTAATGAGAAGCGGGTTCTTATCGAGCACGTAGACGCCTGACTCATGCGTGGTCGGGCGGCAGAGGCCGGTCCCCTGATGGTGGTACCAGCCCGGATCGTCGCCGATCTGCGGCTCATGCGTGCGAAGGAGATCCTCGACCTCCTCGACGCCCATCTTCTTCGCCTGAGTCGTGCTGTACGGGAACTTTTCCGGATCCGTGATGTCCTGACCGATCAGCTTCTTCCACGCGAGGTTGTTTCGCGAAAGGTTGTAGCTCGCAGCGCGGCGCTCTGCGGGCGCGACGGCCACGCGGAAGTTGAAGTCGTTGTAGACCCCGGGAACGGCTGGCTTGTAGCGGCCGTTCTTGATCGCTCGCTCAATCATGCCGGGCGCCACGATGACGTTTTCCGTATCAGTGGCGTCGACGTGATCCATCATGAAATTGTTCGGGATGTAGATAACCTCATTGTCCTTCACGCGGCGAGCCACCCAGGTGTTGCCCTGATGAATGGCGATCTGCCAGGCTTCCTTGCTGTCGGCGACCGTGTAGGTGCGGCCTTCGGAGAAGTAACCGTACTTCCCGAGAAGATCGATCGCGATGTCGATGGCGTGGCGGGCGCTCGTCGCGCGCTCGGCCATCAGGCGGCGGATGCCGTAGCCGATGCCGCCGTCCTTGGTCGGCATGACGTCGTCCTCGTAGATGCCCGTGCAGGCGTTCGTCACGATCACGACGCCGTTTTCATTGACGAAGCCGTCCGAGAAGGAGGCGCCGTTCGGGTCGAAGGTCTGGGACCAGTAGAAGCCGAAGGTGTGCTTCACCTGCGGGATTGATGCGGCGGCGGGCTCGAACTTGATCATTTCGCCCTCCGCATGATCCTGAGGCGGCACCCAGTACTGCGGATTCAGAATGCGGCCGCCGTTGTCCTCGTTGTGGCCGATGATGATCGTGCCCGTCTTGCTCGCGTCCTTGCCGACGATGACGGTCGAGCAGCCGATCGCATTGAAGGTGAGCGCGCTCAGCGCAATGCCGACGGCTGCGGCGACTGCCTTGAACTTCATGGACATAGAATTCTCTCCATTTGGTGGTATTTCTGTTTTCAGCTCTTTTGGACGCTTCCAAAGCGCCTCACGGCTGTGGAGAGGAGAATAAGACATTTACTTTAGATCTCTATTCGGAAAAGTCCCAACTTCAGTTCATGCCGGAGGCGTGCTTTTTGTGCTTCATATGTTTACAGGCGCTTACAGGAAAAACTAAAACGATATATATTATTGTTTTATATGAAATAATTATTGAAAAATGGCCGATGCAATATCTATTCCCACTAGGAATAATCACCATTCCTGGCATTCCAACGGACTTACGGTCGACCTGTACGCGGATCCGAACCGGTTTGCTTCCGACATATCCCGCCCGCTTCTTGATTTCCGCATCCCGCTTTCAACGAAGGAAGTGCACCTCAAACGATGCATGCAACCGCATCTCCTCCGCTGGCGGGTGAAAGCAATCCAGCGGCAGCCCTTTGATTGCAAACGCTTTATTAACAAAGTAATGATTTAGTTGACAAGTGGTTCTATAGGCGGCTCGGGGGCAGACCGCCTGTGCATAGAGGGTACTCTCATTCGTAGAACAGGCACGAATAGGTGTCTTCTCGCTTTTGAAGGTGGCGGTGATCTCCTTCGCGTGTTCGAACGTTTCTTCGTGATTCATCGGCCCCTTCACCCGCAGACTCGTTTTGAGCTGACGATTCAGAAATTCATCGGGGTTCAGTTCCGGCGAATATGAGGGAAGGAAAAAGAGTTCGATTTCTTCCGTATGAGCTTCGCACCAGGC
>CAKQON010000065.1 GCA_934255515.1 uncultured Sutterella sp. | reverse complement strand
CCTCTATGCACAGGCGGCCTGACCCCAAGCGCCACAAAGCACCATCCGTCAACTATTAAATACCTTTGTTAATAACTCTGCTGACTTCTGTACTTTTCTTCTCTAAGAAGCTTGAATTTAATGAAACTTCAGTGAAATCGTCGACTGTACGATTTTTGACCTCAGAGCCTTTCTGACTCCGTATCCCATTCCGATGCAGCTCGCCCGAGGGATCCATCGCATCGGGAAGATCGAGGCTTCTCAATACGGGCGAAGATCCTTCCCGGGAACTAAGCGGACTGTCTTCGGCAAAAAGATGAAGCAAGCACAGAACGACCTCCAGAGAGTTGCGAACATCTGCCTGCCGCATGCCGAAAATCCCCGAATCCAGCAGTTTTTTCGCAGAAGAGGTTGAGGAGTTCGATTCCGTCGCCGCTAAAATAACGAATCCACTAAATTCTCCCGAGGTGAACGAACTTGAACGCCCGCGTCTATCCGCATCCGATCATTGCCCGCGAAGGCTGGCCCATCCTGGCCGGTGCCTTTATTCTCTTTCTCGTGAGCTGGTGGCTGGATCTCGGCATCATCACCTTCCTGATCTTCGTCTTCTTCCTTTTTGCGCTCCAGTTCTTCCGCGATCCCGCGCGCGAAGCGCCGGAAGACCCCCGCGCCGTCGTGAGCCCGGTGGACGGTCAGGTCTGCAAGGTTGAAAAGACTGAAAACCCCGAGACGGGCGAAGCGTGCGTGAAGGTTTCGATCTTCATGAACGTCTTCAACGTGCACAGCCAGAAAGCGCCGGTTGCCGGCGTGGTTGAAAAGGTCACCTACACGCCGGGACTTTTCGTCAACGCCGATCTCGACAAGGCATCGACGGAAAACGAGCGCAATGCCGTGACGGTCCGCATGGCTGACGGCCGCCGCATTACCTTTATTCAGGTTGCCGGCCTCGTTGCCCGCCGCATCATCTGCTACGCCACGGTCGGTCAGGAACTTGCCCGCGGCGAGCGCTACGGCTTCATCCGCTTCGGCTCCCGCGTCGACGTGTATCTCCCGACGGATGCCGAGATCACGGTCGGCATCGGCGACAAGGTGACGGGCGTGATGTCGACCATCGCCCGCATCTAAAAGTCATCAGCTGGAGGTGCTCTCTCAATCTGAGGGAGCGCTGGCCGCGTAAAAAGCCGCATCGGAGGAATCCGGAATGCGGCTTTTGTGATGTTTGGGCTTTGGAATTACTTCTCGACGATCTTGTGGTTTTCCACGAGCAGTTCCGTGTGCGGCACGCCCGCATATTCCCGTACGGGAGCGTCGGATTTGTCTTCGGGAGTCTTTGCCTTCTCCCGGTTGTCCCGTACGAGCATCTTCGTGGTCGAAAGAATGGAATTGCGCCGCATGGCAAGCCAGCCGTCCAGGAGGAGCGAGTCCTCGAGCATGACGGTGACGGTCCAGGCAAGCGTGCCGTCCTCAAGGGGCTTTTCCACAATGGTCTGCGTGGTATTGAAGGGCGTTTCGGAGAGATTCTTGATGAGGGTCGGATCGTCCGTGAGGAGTTCGAGCTTCACCGTGCGTCCCTGCGAGTAATTGAAGGGGGCGTTCGCCGTGTAGTCCTCAAGATCGAAATTCTCGGGGCGCTCGAATTCGACGCAGCTCACGGTCGCCGCTTCGATGCGGTGCATGGCGAGGTGACGGTAGTCGCTGAACTTCTCAAACTGGCAGACAAGGTACGTTCTGACATCCTGCTGCACGAGACCGAGGGGCTTCACGTTAGCTTCGAGAACCCGGTCGCGGGCGTTGCGGTAGCGGATGGAGATCATCCGGTCCTCGAGGAGCGCTTCCGTCACGGCATCAAAAACCTGCCGGGAAATCTGCGGCGGAAGGAAGGAAAGCGCCGGACTCACCACCTTCACTTTCCTCAGCCACGAGGATGCCCGGCTCGAGGCCTGTGCTTCGGTGCTCTTTCGCGCATCGCGAAAGAGAGGCCGCAGTCCGGAAAGAACGCTCGAGGGAAGAAGATAGTGCAGGTACTCATCGGCAAGCCGCAGAAGGAGCGTTTCCTGGGGGCCGAGCACCGGAAAATGAAGTCCTCGGCCGGCCGTATCCCACTGGAAGCCGTAGGGACGCGAATCCATGTTCGCCTTGATGGGGAAGAGCTGCGGATTCTCGCGGATCGTCTTCATGTAGCGCTCGAGCGTGCGGCGCTGGAGAGGAATACCGTTGGCGGCGAGCTGATTGCGGATCTGCGTCATCGTGATCCAGCGATGCTGAGGGATGAGCTCAAGGATGCGGATCATCACGAAGGCTTCATTAAGCGAGGATCTGGCGTTTACTTCTTCGGACATGGTTTTGGTAGTCAGATTTCAATAATGTGTTTTTCCTTCGCGGAGGATAGCTCAGCGCTTCGCCTTCCTGTTGGATCACGGAAACGAAAAACTCCCGGCCTTCGGTCGTGAAGGACGGGAGTTTTGAGAAATCTTCTGCGGGATTCGTTCGTTTTAGAATCAGGCAGCAGTCTTTTTCGCGGCTTCCTCTTTTTCGAGCTGAGCCTGCTGTGCGGCAAGGTCGGCCTGAATCGGATTCGGGCGGCCTCTCCACCAGCACCAGAACTCGTAGATGTAGCCCGAGAGCGCGTAGATGCAGAAGAGGACGAAGATCGAGAGCGAAACGTTGCTCGAAATGACGATGAAGGCGAGCGAGGCGACGACGATCACCCAGAAGGGAATTGTGCGCACGACGGCGTAGCTCTTGCCCGAGAAGAAGGGAGCGTTGCTCACCATCGTGAGGCCGGCGTAGAGCGTCACCACGAGCGCAATGGTGCCCTGGTGCGGAAGGAGCCAGTCGGGCAGTCGGTTTTCGACCGCAAGCCAGACGAAGCCGCAGACCAGCGCGGCGGCAGCCGGCGAGGGAAGCCCCTGGAAGTAGTTCTTGCTCACGACCCCGACGTTGCAGTTGAAGCGCGCAAGTCTCAGGAGCGCGCAGAGCGCGTAGATGAAGGCCGTGGCCCAGCCGAGCTTGCCGAGCTCAACGAGCGAGAATTCGTAGACGATGAGCGCCGGCGCAATGCCGAAGCTCACCGCATCGGCAAGGCTGTCCATCTGGACGCCGAATTCCGACTGAGTGTGCGTGAGGCGCGCGACGCGCCCGTCCATGCCGTCAAAGAGCATGGAGAAGAAAACCGCAATGGCGGCAACGGAGAAGTTGCCGTTCATCGCCTGGATGATGCCGTAGAAGGCTGCGAAGAGCGCAGCCGCAGTAAAGGCGTTCGGGAGCACGTAGATGCTCTTCGACTTCACCGCCTGAAGGCGGCGCTGACCGATGGAAGCAAGACTCTCGCGGCGAGGCGTATTGGGTTCTGTCATAAATCTCTGCTGCCGGCCCCGAAAAGGATGCGGCAGGAAAATGAAGTAATGGCACCGTCCGGACGCATGCCGGGCGGTCGCGGTACGGGGCACATTTTAGCGGCTCGGCGCTTCAATCTTGCATGCCGGCAAGCCTGACATCTGGTTTCAGACCGTTACTCGTCTGGTGAGTAAACAAGGTCTCCGTTCGGGTTGCGGGGAAACCCTGCATTCTCAAAAGCAATGTCAATTCAACTCAATGGAATCTATGGTATTTGGTTTATGGCTGCGGGCGCAGGAAAAGTTTTCTTCTAAAATCTACGCCATCAGGAATTTATGCTCCCGAGGTGACTCATGTCCTTTCTTTTTGCTCCGCCCGCTCAGGCGGTGATTCCGGTTCAGGATGAACGCTATGAATTCTTCCCCGTCAACCGCGTTTACGGCGCCGCGAGAAACTATGCGGCTTCGGAAGCGGCCCGGGCTGAAAAAGCGGGTTCCGTTCCGCCGCTCTTTCTGAAGGCTGCCGATACGGTGACGCCGGTGCGGGATGGAGAGACCTATGAATGGGTGATGCCTCCCCGCACCGCAAAAATGGTGCCGGAGTTCGAGCTGGTTGCCTGCCTCAGCAAGGGCGGACGCAACCTTTCGGTCGAGGAAGCCGAAAAGTGCATCTGGGGCTGGTGCGTCGGATTCGACTTCACGCGCCGTCTTGCGCCCAAGGACCTTCCCGCGGGCGGCCCCTGGGATCTTATGAAGACGCTCGACGGCGGGGCTCCCGTTTCTGCCGTGCGTCCTGCCTACCGCACGCCGCTCCCCGCGCCCTCTGAAATCTATCTCTATGAGAACAACAATAAGGTTCAGTCGGCAAGCACGAGCTTCATGATCGCGTCGCCTGCGGAGCTGATCGCCCTCATTTCCCGCTATTGGGAAGTGCGTCCGGGCGACCTCATCTTCACGGGCGCTCCCGTGAACGTGCCTGAAGCTCATGTCGGCGACGTCTTTGAGGGCGGCGTCAACGGCGTCGGAAAGCTCCGCGTAAAGATCGCTGCGGGCGAATAAGCTCTGAAAGCTTCCCGCACCGCGTGAGGCGCGGGATCAAATGCGAAAAAACGAAAGGGCCGGTTCATGCTGACCGGCCCTTTCGCGCAATTGAAGCGATGGAGAGGCTTATTCGCCGCTCGTGCCTTCGGATTCGATGACCTCGCGGTTGGCGGCAGCCTTGCCGGTTTTGAGGCCGGCCACCGCTTCGCGGGCCTGGTCGGCCACAGCGGAATGGCTCTGAGCCTGGAAGACGCGCAGCGACCCCAGAACGCCGCCCATAAGGACGAGAAAGCCGATCGTCATCGAGAGGGTCGGCATTTCGCCGCGCCAGATGAGCGCGTAGACGACCGCAAAGACGGATTCAAAGACGATGAGCTGTCCGCCGAGCGCTGCCGGAAGGAGCTGACTCATGCGGTTCCAGCAGACCATGGCCACCCACGAGCAGAGAAGGCCGATCGTGAGGGCGACGCCGAGGAATTTCCAGGGCGCGGCGCCCATAAGCGTGACGTTCGTATCCATGAAGCCGGCAGGCCAGGCGAGAACGGCAAAGAGCCCGAGCGCGAGGGGAAGCACCGTCACGCCCTGGAGCGCCGTCCAGGCGCCGGTGCTGTGCTGCGGGTGCTTGAGGAGCCACTCGGCATTCATGATCGAGAACCAGGTCCAGGAGACGACGGCTGCAAGGCCGAACCCGACGCCGATCCAGTATTCCTCGCCGCCCGTGGCGGAAGCTTTCGCGGCATTCTCAAATTCAGTCAGGTTGGCGACGATGAGGCCGAGGAAGATGACCGCAAGGGGCGGAAGAATTTTGCTCCAGGGCACGGCCGAGTCAGAACCGGCGTAGCGGATGTTGGAGGCAATCGCAACGAGGACCGGAATCACGGCCATGAACATCCCTGCGAGCGGAGCGCCCGCCAGGCGGATGCAGATCGTGAGGAGGCAGTAGAAAAGGACGTTTCCGAAGAGCGGAAGCTTGAAGGCCTGCCAGATGTCGGCGCGCGAAAAAGCCTTGAGTTCCTTGCGGAAGACGCAGAGGAAGGGAAGCGAAATCACGCCGAACGCAATAAAGCGCGAGAGCGCGACGAGCACGGGGTTGTATTCAGGAACAACGAGCGGGGCAATGTAAATGAGACCCCAGAGGGCCCCGGCGGCAATGCCGAGGAGGACGCCGATCAGCATGGGCAGTCTTTCCCTAATTCGCGACCATTCGTCTTTCACCCGAATGATCTGGATTTCTTAGTCGGACGGAAGTTGCTTGAAAGAGGGAGTTTCGATAGATTCCGCCGAAGGTCAAGCTGACCCGGAGCTTCGCCTCGGAGAGGCTGGTCGTGAAGCGCTCGCGTCAGCCGCTTTTCAATCCGTGGAAAAGCGATCCGTTGGATCGGAAGCGAGTGCGGTCGGGGAGGAAAAAGGGAATTTCATGCTCCCCGGAAGCATCATCAACTCCTCGGAAGATGCTCCGCAGTGCTCTGATCTTTCAGATATTTCAATCCTAACACTGCATTGATATTAAGCGAAGCCCTTTAAGGGTTATCGATAGAATCTAAGAGGAACGCGAGATGTGAGGAGATTGAACACCGGGAGAAGCCCCGGAATCAGTATGTGCCCATTTTTTTTGTACGTGTAAATACGTATTTTCGAAAATTACAATGGAATCTGAGCGTCTTATCGCCTTTCCTGGCAGAGACGCGGTCTTCTTGTCAGGATAGAAGAGTCAAGGTCACTCTTTCAGAAGCTTCGCTTCCGGCGCGTTCCTCTCGTATTCGCGTTCGAGCTCGTCGGCAAGAAGCGATACGGCGGCCGCATAGAAGTAGCTTCGGTTGTAGCGGAGAATGGCGGCGAAGGAGGATGTGCCGATGTAGTAGTCGACGCCCTTTTCGTTCGACGCCTTGATCCAGGGAAGGTCGACGAGGAGCGCGGGTTCATTCTCAGCTAGCGGCAGCGCTTCGAGGGGCTTCACGCCGGCCTTCAGGAGCGCTCCGGCCGTGGTGTGCGTTTTGATGCCGCCGGAACCGGTGGCCTTGAAGATTTCAGGCGTCGCGGAAACGCGGTAGAGGGGACGCTCGCCCCGCGCCCAGCCGTGAGCGAGAAGGAAGTTCGCAACCGAGGCGATGCCGTCGGCTTCGTTCCCGACGATATCGATATGGCCGTCCCCGTCGCCGTCCTTGCCGTAAGCCTTGAGCGACGACGGCATGAACTGGCCGAGCCCCATGGCGCCCGCAAAGGAGCCCGAGACGGCAACAGGTTCGATCTGCTGCCGCCAGCAGAATTCGAGGAAGTCCGAGAGTTCGGCGAGGTAGTACTTCGAGCGCCGCGTGTAGTCGAAGGAGAGCGTCATCAGGGCGTCGAGCACGCGAAAGCGCCCCATGTTGCGACCGAAGATCGATTCAACGCCGATGATTGCCGCAACGGCATAGCGCGAGACGCCGGTTTCGGCTTCCACCCGGTCGAAAACGCCCCGGTTGTCCTCGAGAAAGTCAGTCCCCCTGCGAATGCGTTCACTGTTGACGAGGTTTCGTTCGTAAAGGAGAAAGTTCTTCTCTGCCGTCGTCTTTTTGTTGGCATTGGGCCGCGGCGTGGTGTACTTCTCTGAGAGCGGCGAATAGCGCGCGACGGCGACTCCCGCCTCGAGCCAGTCGAGGGGGATGCCGCGCTCAGCGGAAAGCTTTTTAATGAAGGCCTGCACGTCCGGGCGCTCGGCATAGTCCGAGGCTGCGGGACTTCCGCTCACGGGACTGATGGCCCGGGGTTCCGGAATCTTCTCTGCTTCGGGGAGTGAGGATTTCGGCTGAGCCGTTTCAGATGTGTTCTCAGTCTTCACCCCGGAAGCCGCTTCAGGCTTCGGAGTCTCGGAGGAAGCAGCCGATTCCGCGAGCGCCGGGGTTTCGAGTCCCCGGGCATCCCGATCTGGCGCGGCGCAGGCGGAGAGCGCGCAAAGGGCGAGCGCGAGCGGAGCGAGGGAAAAGCGGATCGACTGTGCCATGAGGTTTATTGGTTGCGGAATCTATTGTCCGCTTGATTTTAACGGGGAGCTCCGGAGTGCCTCAGGGCAACTCTGCGCCCAATTGTTTCAGAACCTAAGCCCGGGCTTGGAGAGACGCGGCCGCCTCTTTTCTTCTGTGCTAGGCTTTTCGGGATATTCATCCTAGAGCGCTTCCCCGAACGCTTTCTCAACATGCCGTCTTCAGACTGGAAAAGTCTTCCTACCGGATATTTCACGCATCAGCTCGTCAGCCTCCCCAACATGCTCGAGGAGGCGCCCGAGTCGCCCGAGCGCATCGAGGCCATTGAAAACCGCCTGATGCTCGGCGGTTTCGGCGACAGGCTGCGGCGCGTCGAATGCGGGCCGGCTCCGATGGAAGCCGTGCTCCTCGCGCACGATGCGGACTATGTGGACGCTCTGGAAAAGGCCTCTCTCGGGGATGAAGCGGCTCTCAGGCGCTTTCAGGAACCCGATACGCAGGTGGGCCGAGATACCTTCGATTGCGCCATGGCAAGCGCCGGAGCGGTGGTGAGAGCTGTGGATGCGGTTTTTGCGCGAACGCTCAAGAACGCCTTCTGCGCGGTGAGGCCTCCCGGACACCATGCGTCGAGGAACCGCGCGAGCGGCTTCTGCTACCTCAACAATGCCGCGATCGGGGCGCTTTGGGCCGCGAAGCGCTACAAGCTCGAGCGCGTCATGGTGCTCGACTTTGACGCGCACCACGGCGACGGGACGGAGGAGATTCTCGCGGGTCACCCGAACATGCGCTTTCTGTCGGTTTTCCAGTGGCCGCTTTTCCCGCACCGACGCATGGATCCGCAGCCCGCAAATGCGATTTTGTCGCCCCTTCCGGCCGGCGCTGGCGGTGCGGAACTGCGCGAGGTGGTTGAGAAGGTGTGGCTCTCTGAAATTGAGCGCTTCCGCCCTCAGCTCATGATTCTCTCGGCCGGGTTCGACGCGCATGCAGAAGAGCGGATTGCGCAGCTGAAGGCCGCGGAAATCGACTACGCCTGCATAACGAGGCTCCTCGTGGAAGCGTCCTGGAAATACTGCGAAGGGAGGCTCGTAAGCGTCCTCGAAGGCGGCTACGAACTGAGAAGCCTCGGACGAAGCGTCTTCACGCACCTTCAGGGGCTTGTCCGGACGCCGCTCTGACGGAACAAAAGAACACAATCATGGACTCCAAAACGCTGATGCCGGGCGTTCGCCCGAAGGAAGTCTGGGCCTGGTCGGCCTTTGACTTCGCGAATTCCGGGTACACCACGGTGGTGCTCACCGCGGTCTTCAACGCTTATTTCGTTGCGGTTGTTGCCGGGGACGCGCCCTGGGCGACCTTCGCGTGGACCCTCATTATTGCGGCGAGCAATGCGGCGAGCCTCATCCTAATGCCCGTCATCGGCGCCATTGCCGACGCGACCGCCCGGAAAAAGGTCTGGCTCTTTGCGGCAACCCTCCTCGCCGTCGCCGGCACTTTCGGACTTGCCTTCTGCGGACCGGGGACGATTCTTCTCGCCGCGGTCATGGTGATTCTTTCCAACATCGGCTACAACGTGGGCGAAACGCTCAATTCCGCGTTCCTACCTGAAATCGCGCGCCCTGAGGCTGTGGGCAAGGTGTCGGGCTGGGGCTGGTCCTTCGGCTACTGCGGCGGACTCGTGACTCTGGGCGCCTCGCTCCTTCTCGTGACGCAGGCCGGCCGTCTCGGGCTCTCTACCGACTCGGCCATCGCGGGCGCCATGGTGATTAACGCAACGGTCTTCGCGCTCGCGGCCCTTCCGATTTTTGTCGTGCTGAAGGAGCGCGCCGTGCCGCGGCAGAAGGGAGAGAGTTCTTTGGGGAGCCTCTGCCTTGAGAGCTTCCGGGAGGTCGTCCGGACAGCGAAGTGCCTCAGCCAGTACCGGGACTTCGGGTGGCTCGCGCTCTGCGGCTTCCTCTACCAGTCGGGAATTTCCGTCGTGATCACGCTTTCGGCCGTCTATGCTGCGAAAGTCATGGGATTCACGACGACCGATACGCTCCTTCTCGTCTTTCTCGTCAACATCACGGCAGCTCTCGGCGCCCTCGGCTTCGGGTACCTGCAGGACCGGATCGGCCACAAGCGCGCGCTTGGAACGACCCTTGTCGTCTGGGTGCTGATGATTGCCTGCGCGGCCTTTGCAACGACCCGGCCGCTCTTCTGGCTCTCCGCAAACCTGGCGGGGCTTGCCATGGGGTCGTCTCAGTCCGCGGGCCGCGCCATGGTGGCGCTTCTTTCGCCCGAAAGCCGGTCGGCTGAATTCTTCAGCTTCTGGAACATGTCGCTCTGGGGGGCGGCCATCGTGGGGCCGCTAGCCTACGGAAGCGTTACCTGGATCACCGGGAACAACCATCGCCTCGCGATCCTCGTGACGGGCGTCTTCTTCCTCCTCTCAATTGCGGCCCTCATGCCCGTCAATCTCGAGCGCGGCAGGCGTGCGGCCGGGAAGTGAGCGGCTCTGCAGAATCGAAATTTGCGTATTGCTAAATCAAATGTAAACAAGAAAAAGTTCTTTTCGATGCAGGGTGTATTAATTAAGAGATTCCCAATTCTCTGTACTACGAGGCATGCGAATCAGCCGAAGCGGCTAGAGTCCGCTCTTGTGC
>CAKQON010000064.1 GCA_934255515.1 uncultured Sutterella sp. | reverse complement strand
TGCGATTCGGGAAACTCAGTTGTGGAATGGCGCTACCTCCCTTTAGGCATCACTTGCCCGCTAATTTCCGAAGAGCCAATTTTTTCCCCGGAATGCGCCTCCTGAAACCAGGAAGCGCATGACTTCGGGGAAGGCTTGGACCGGTCCTTAGACCATCACGAGCGCGCAGGTGATGACCGCGAGGAACATCGGAAGCGCCGTACGCTTGATGACTTCGATCGGCGAGACCATCGCGATGCCGGAGACGAGAATCGTCACGCCGGCGAGCGGGGACATCGTGCGGCCGGCAGCACCGGCGATGAAGGCGAGGCCGCCCAGACCTTCGATCGTCATACCGAAGTCCTTGGCATGCGGCGTAACGGTTTCATTGAAGGCAAGCGTAGCCGCGTCGCCCGAACCCGTGATCACGCCCATGAGGAAGGGGCCGATGGAGCCGCCCCAGCGGGCGATTTCATTGGATTCCTTCAGAGCCGCAACGAACGTGTCGATGAGGCCGGCGGACTTGAGGCCGGCAGCGAAAACGCCGGCGGCGATGATGATGCCCATCACGTCAGCGTAGCCCTTGCCGGTACCGTTGAAGAATTCCTTCGCGAAGGTCTGCGGATTGCAACGGGCGACGGCGAGCGCAACGACGGCGCCGAGGACCATGGCCTGAGCAACGCCCATCTTGATGAACGGGCACCAGAGGTTGCCGACGACGAGGATCGTGATCGGAACGAGCGGAACGATCGCTTTGAGCGGGCTCGGCACGAAGCCGTCGTCGTTCTTCTGGAGCTTCGACTCGTCAACCTTGGCGTTCTTGTCGCCCTTGTGGTCGCCGAGGATGATGCACATGATGAGCGTGCCGATCACGCCGAAGGCGCCGACCAGGATCGAGTAGGGAGCGTGGAAGCCGATGAAGTCCATCACTTCCATGTGGGCCATGTTGGCGACGTACGGGTTGTGGGACGTGCCGGGCGAGAGGTAGGAGCCGATCGTGCCGGCGAGAACCGCAGCAGCGGCGCCCGCGGGACGGATGCCGGCGCGCAGCATCACGGGAATAAGCGTGGAGCCCACGGCGGCGGCGCAGCCCGCAGCCGACGGAATGGCGATGTTCACGAAGAACGTGATCACCGTGCAGACGGGAACGAGGAAGATGCCGAGGCCGCGGATCGGGCTCGCGAGATAGTGAACGAGCGAGCGGTCGGCGCCGGTGTACTTGGCGACGAAGGCAAAACCCATCGAGCCGCAGATTGCCATCACGAGGGAGGCATTCGTCATCGACTTCGCGAAGGCGTTGAGGCCGCCCACCAGGTTCCAGGAAACGAGGCAGAGGAAGAGACCCGAAGCGATCAGCACGAGTCGTGTTTCATATCGCTTGATGAGTCCGTATATCACAGCAAAGATTGTCAGTACGGCAACCCATTCAGTTATGCCCATGGAATTTCTCCTTCAGGATGGTTTTCAGATTTTTATTGTTATGGTTTACATGTAGTCACATTATGCCTGCGGAATGAGGCATAACGGGCTAGGGAATTGCGAGATACCTATTTGGATCCCGTCGCTTCCCCGGTTTCAGATTGATTTTGAATATCAAAATCAGATTTTGAAGACTTCGCGGCGGTACCAGCGGAGTTCCTCAATGCTGTCGCGGATGTCGACGAGCGCCTGGTGCTTGCCGACCGAGGTTCCGACCCAAACTTTTTCAGGCGCCCAGCGGCGGGCGAGTTCCTTGATGGTGGAGACGTCGATCGAGCGGTAGTGGAAGTAGCGCTCCATCCCGGGGAGCCAGCGCGCCATGAAGCGGCGGTCCTGGCCGATCGTATTGCCGCACATCGGGCTTTTGCCTTCCGGAACATACCGCCGGAAGACTTCGCGGAAGATGCGCGAGCACTCCTCCTCGTCGACCGTGCTCTCGAGCACGCGCTTCACGAGCCCCGACTTGGTGTGGGTTTCCGTATTCCAGGCATCCATGCCGTCGAGGATTTCCGCCTTCTGATGCACGGCGACGACGGGCCCCTCGTGAAGGATGTTGAGATTGCGGTCCGTAATGATGGCGGCGACCTCAATGACGCGGTTGACTTCGGGCTGCAGTCCCGTCATCTCCATGTCGATCCAGATGAGGTTGTCGTCGGCATAGGACGGATCACGCGCCGAATTGGAATCTGCTGATGCGGTCATGAAATGTAAGCCCGGTTGAAAAATGTGTCCGAAGTCTACCGCGTCGGTCGCGCTCTCGGGTTGATTCCGATGCGCTCTCCGGCGTCGGAGCGCCGCCTCTGCGGGTAAACGCCCGGCCGCGGACCCGGGAGCGTTTTCCCGCATGAGGTCCTGAGAACCCGCGCCGCGCCGACAGGCTGCACGAAGGTGCTATCCGGATCCAAGTACAATTTCCGGATTACCCGAAAGCGCGGCATTCTTTTCGAATTCCGCATCATTCTCCTTTTCACCGGCCTTTCATCCCGTCGCTCCCGTCCCTGATGCATCTCTCCGCCGCCCTCATAGAGCACGTCTTTCTCATCTCCGTAGTGCTCTTTCTGCTTTGCGAATGCTTTCTCACGGCGCGTCAGATCATTGCGGCGGAACGTTCGGTCGGAAGCGTCCCCGAGGGATTTGAAAACCGCCTCTCGCTTGCCGCCCACAAAAAGGCCGCGGCCTACACGACGGAATCGGCGCTCGCAAATCTTGTTCTCTCCTTCATCGGAGCGGGATTTGCCGTTCTCATGACGGTCGGGCACGGCTTCACCATCATCGCCGCCTTTCTCGAGACGCTCTCCGACACCACGCTCATTGTCGAATGGGCGCTCGTCGTCATCACGGCGTTCCTCATGCTGCTCGTGGAGCTTCCCTTCGGGTGGTTCGCGCGCTTTCGCGTGAAGGAGCGCTTCGGCTACATGAAACAGACGCGACTTGACTGGCTCTCGCGCACGCTTACCATCAGCGCGGCGGGCTGGGGCACGATGCTCCCGCTTTCCGCGGTTCTCCTTGCCCTCTGCGAGCTTGCCGGCGCGTGGTGGTGGCTCGTCGTCTGGTCGGTCTGGCTCATCTATCTTCTCTGGCGCTGGCGGCTTTCCCTCGTGCGGGGCGTCCTCTGGAGCCGCGCAACCCGGCCCATTGAGAATTCCGACCTCCGCGCGCTCGTCGCCGACTTCCTTTCTGCGCACGGCTACCAGATGGAAGATCTCGTCGTCATGACGAAGCCCGGCGTCTGGCAGCACGCGCACGTGCTCCTCGTCGGCACGGGCTTAAGGCGCCGGGTCGTCGTCTTTGCGCACGCCGCGGCGAAGCTCACCCGCGAGGAGCTCCTTGCCGTCATTGCCGCAAACCTTGCGAGACTCAAGGAACACCACACGCCGTGGCGGATCTTTTTCGCTGCCGCCGGAGGCTTCGTCGTCTGCGCGGCGCTCGGCTGGGGCTCAACCCATGCGGCCTTCTTCGCCGGTCTCGGTTTTTCGCCACTGCTCACCATCGAGCAGCCCGGCTCCCATGCGGGCTTCACCACCGCGCTCGCCCTCGTCACGTTCCCGATTCTCTTTTATCCGCTGCGACCGCTCTTCAACTTCATTTCGCGACAGATGCAGTACAGCGCCGACCGCTATGCGCTCCGCACGGTCGGCGGGGCCGAACTTACGCGCGCGCTCGTGAAGCTTCATCGCGACTACGCTTCAACGCTCACGCCTTCCAGAATCTACTCGCTCTTTCATTACGATCGTCCGCACGCCGGCATGCGCGTCATGCACATCCGCTCCGTCATCCGGCGGGAGAATCTTCCAGAATCCGGTCCTTCGGACCTCGTGAAATTCCGGACAGCGCCCTACCTCGACCGCGAGCACCCGACGCGGTCGGTGCTCTCCGCCGAATCCGCGATCCGCAGAAGAATGCATGAAGAGGCCGGACGCTTCAGCCGCGCCCGCATGGCGGCTGAACTCGATCAGGCGCTTCAGAAGGAACGGAACTACGTCGTCGACGACGGGTTTGATGACACGATAGCGCCGGATGCAGCCAAAAAAACTCCGTCGCGGGAAACTAGAGAACCCACTTGCCATGAAGAAAGCTCCGCGCAGAAAAACTGAATCCCCCGAGCCCTCAGAAACCTTTCCCGGACGCGTGACCGCAGGTCACGGGCGGCACTTCATCGTGACGCTCGAATCGGGTGAGAAGCTCGTTGCCCACCGCCGCGGAAAAAAGGGGGACGTCGTTGTCGGCGACATCGTGCGCTGCACGCCCCCGGTTTCGGGCGTCGCCGCCATCGAGTCGATTGAACCCCGCTCGACCCTTCTCTACCGCTCGGACGAATGGCGCGTGAAGACCCTAGCGGCCAACGCGGATCTTGCGGCGATTGTCTATGCGCCGCGGCCTACCTTCAATCCCTGGTTCATCTGGAAGGCGCTCCTTGCCGCCCACCAGGGCGGCATTCCCGCCGTCGTCATCCGCAACAAGACCGACATGACGGAAGGCGCGGACGCGGCCGAAGCACAGGCAAAGCTTCTCCGGTCCATCGGCGAGGAAGTGATTGAGATTTCCGCCTCAGGCGCTCCCGAAGACGCCAAAGAAAAGCTCATTCAGACATTCGCCGGAAAAACGGTCCTCATGGTCGGTCAGTCCGGCATGGGCAAATCCACGATCCTCAATCTCCTCGTTCCGGAAGCGCAGGCCGAAACGCGCGAATATTCCGAAGCGCTCGACCTCGGGAAGCAGACCACGACCGCCGCAGAATGGCATCCGGCCCCCGAATGGCACGGCGCCGTCATCGATACGCCCGGGTTCCAGGAATTCGGACTCGCCCATTTGTCGCTTTCCGACATCCTGCGCGCAATGCCCGACATCGCGCGGCACGTCGACGGCTGCCGGTTCTTCAACTGCCGGCATCTTCATGAACCGGGATGCAGCGTCAAGGCGGCGCTCGGGCGCGGGGAAATCGATCCCGCGCGCTTCGCCTTCTATGAAGCCGTGGCGAAGGAGGCGGATCCCCTGCCGCGTTAAGACTCATCAATGCCGGAGTACGCCGATCGACGGATTGCCTCGCCTCCGGCAGTCCTTAAAATGCCCCTCCTTCAAGCGTCCGCATTTTTCCCTCGACCTCTGACCCCACATGCAAGAAGAACAGAATGTCATCCCCGTTCGGCCGGCTCGTCCTGTTCGCGCGATTTCCCGGCCTGCTCTCCCCATTCCGCAGACTGGCGAAATCCGGCGCGAGGGCGGCGCCTGGCGCGACCGTTTAGGGCGCCCGCTCACCGACCTCAGGATTTCGGTGACGGACCACTGCAACTTCCGCTGCCGCTACTGCATGCCGAAGGAGAAATTCGCGCACAACCACCAGTTCCTTGCCATGACGGAGCTCCTCACCTTTGAGGAAATCATGCGCATTGCGCGCATTGCCGTCATGAACGGCATTGACAAAATCCGCCTGACCGGGGGCGAGCCGCTTCTCAGAAAGGGGATTGAAAAGCTCATCGCCGAGCTTTCCTGCCTGAAGAAGCCGGACGGCACGCCGATTGACCTTGCGCTCACGACGAACGGGTCGCTGCTCGTCAAAAAGGGCGAGGCGCTTCGAGATGCGGGGCTGAAGCGCGTTACGGTGAGTCTCGACGCCATCGACGAAGGCATTTTTCAGGGCTTCAACGACGTGGGCTATCCCGCGGCTAAGGTCCTCGAAGCGATCGACTTTGCACGGAAGCTCGGCTTTCGCGTGAAGGTCAATACCGTCGTCAAGAAGGGCGTCAACGAAGGCGAAATCCTGCGCATTGCCGAAACCTTCCGCGGCACCGGCGTCATTCCGCGCTTCATTGAATACATGGACGTGGGCAACGCCAACGGCTGGCGGATGGACGAGGTCGTCCCCTCGCGCGACGTCGTCGCGAAAATTGCATCGAAGTGGGCGGTTGAACCTCTGAAGCCCGCCACGCCCGGCGAAACCGCCGCACGCTGGCGGTACGTCGACGGCGAAGGCGAATTCGGCGTCATCAGCTCCGTCACCCGGGCCTTCTGCCGCAACTGCTCGCGCGTAAGGCTCTCGATGGAGGGGCGCCTCTACCTCTGCCTCTTTGCGTCGATCGGCTACGACATCCGTACGATGCTGCGCGGCGGCTGCACTGATCTTGAGCTCGAGGAAGCCTTCGGCAGAATCTGGAGCGCCCGCGAGGACCGGTATTCGGAACTGCGCGCCATCGGCGCGGCGCCGGACCGTTCGAAAGTTGAGATGAACTACATCGGCGGTTGATTTTTCCGCTCGTAAACTTCATCCGACCTCCATCCTCTCAGCTTTTCTCAGGAACTTACCCGAAGCCGTGCGGGCGTCCGAGCACATATACTCTCTCCCCATGCGGGTGCTCCGGGGTTTTCCCGGGAGAACCGGATGGAGCCCGCTGACGCCTGTTGTCCGCACTCGTCGAAGAAGCGGATGCCAATAAAAACCGACAAACGGAGCGCGCCCCTTAAATGTTTTCGAATCCTACTGCCGTAACTTTTATCGGCTACCTGATCCTGATGGTGCTCGTCGGGATCTTTGCCTATTACTACACCCGCAACTACGCCGACTTCATTCTGGGCGGCCGCAGTCTCGGGGGCTTCGTGACCGCGCTCTCGGTGGGCGCCTCCGACATGAGCGGGTGGCTCCTCATGGGTCTCCCGGGCGCCGTCTTCCTTTACGGCATTTCGCAGAGCTGGATTGCGATCGGATTGATCATCGGCTCCTGGTT
Source organism: uncultured Sutterella sp. (assembly GCA_934255515.1). Lineage (GTDB taxonomy): Bacteria > Pseudomonadota > Gammaproteobacteria > Burkholderiales > Burkholderiaceae_F > Sutterella. The sequence goes on along the minus strand of CAKQON010000064.1, from coordinate 3,285 downwards.
CAACTGGAAGCTCGTGGCAGCGCGCCTTCGCGTCTATACCGAAAAGGCGCACAACTCGCTCACGCTCCCCGACTACCTTTCGCACCGCTTTGAAGACAAAAAGAACGTGCTGCGCATCATTGCGGCGGCCGTGATTCTCATCTTCTTCACGATCTACTGCGCTTCGGGCGTGGTTGCGGGCGCCCGTCTTTTTGAGAATACGTTCAGCATGGACTACCAGACGGCTCTCATCGTCGGCGCCGCGGCAACGATTCTCTATGTCTTCATCGGGGGCTTTCTCGCCGTCAGCTGGACCGACACCATTCAGGCTTCGATCATGTGCATCGCGCTCATCGTGACCCCGATCGCCGTCATGATGGATGCGGGCGGCTTCACGGCAACGACCGAGCGCGTGGCGGAAATCAGCCCCTCGATGCTCAACATGATGGAAGGCCACACCGTGATCGGCGTCATCAGCCTTCTCGCCTGGGGTCTCGGCTACTTTGGCCAGCCCCATATTCTCGTGCGCTTCATGGCCGCGAAGTCGATCAAGGTGATCCCGAACGCCCGGCGCGTGGGCACCATCTGGATGCTCTTCTGCCTCGCGGGCGCCGTCGCCGTGGGCTTCTTCGGCTCCGCCTACTTCTCGATGCACCCCGATACCGCGGGTCTCGTGAAAGAAAATCACGAACGCGTCTTCATCGTGCTCTCGTCGCTCCTCTTTAATCCCTGGATTGCGGGCCTCCTGATGTCGGCCATTCTTGCCGCCGTCATGTCGACGCTTTCCTGCCAGCTCCTCGTCTGCTCCTCCACGCTCACACAGGACTTCTACCGCACGTACCTGCGCCCGAACGCTAGCCAGCGCGAGCTCGTCTGGGTCGGCCGCACGATGGTGCTCGCGATCTCCGTCGTTGCCGTCTGGCTCGCGAGCGATCCGACGAGCCTTGTGCTTTCGCTTGTTTCCTATGCCTGGGCCGGGTTTGCCGCCGCCTTCGGTCCCGTGATCCTCATTTCCCTCTGGTGGAAGCGCATGACGAAGACCGGGGCGCTTGCCGGCATGGTGATCGGCGCGGCAACGGTGCTCATCTGGAACCACTTCGCCTGGTTCGGGATCTATGAAATCATCCCGGGCTTCCTCTTCGCGACGATCGGCATCGTGGTGGGGAGCCTCCTCGACAAGGCGCCCTCGGAATCTATTACGAAAACCTTCGACGCTGTGGATGCTGAGGTAAAGGCTCTCTCCTAAACCTGAGTTCGCGGACTTATTCTATGCATACGGGGTACTCGACTCCGGCCGCTTTATAGGCGAGTCGAGTTACCTTGTTGGGCTCGGAAGTGATCAAGCATCCTTTTATCTCAGAGCATGACTGCGTGGCCAAATTGGCCAGTATCGGTTGGATCGGATACTTGGTTTCCTTCAGGCGATCCGACAACAATTTCGCCACGATGGTGGCAATAAAAGTGAGCACCATGTGCCCGCGGAATGTTTCTTCCGTCTGTACAGACAACGGCAGCATGCCGGCATAGTTCTTTCCCAAATCGAAAACCTGTTCGATTTCCTGTCTCGTGTAGTAGATCTCCAGCACCTTGCTTGGCGCAATGCTCCGCTTGGAGACCAACATGAAAATGCCGGCCTTTTCGATCTTGCTTTCGTAGCTTTCGGTACTCAGCGAGCCCTCGGCAACCTTCTCAATCAGAGACAGTTGTTCGAGCGCCGATCGTTGTAGATCAATGCAAAGATAAGCGTAGGCTGAGTGCCCGGGCTCAATGACCTTTCCGTTCTTTCCGACCTTCTCATTGAGTTGGCAAGAGACCTTCTTTATTCTGACCAGACGGTTGTTTTGCTTGACCAATACACCATTTTCCTTTGTGTCCGCCAGATGCTCCTTCACAATGGATTTGAACAGGCGGCGGTTGGGCTGAAACCTGGCCAGGAAGGAGACCTGTTCCTCATAAAACGTATTGACGTTTTCTTCGGACAGGTAGCCGGCATCGGTAATGGCAAAGTTGGTGTCCACCCCCATCTGCTTGAGTTCCAGAATGGTTCTCTTGAGGGTGTTGATTTCAATGATATTGCCTGGGACACAGCGCATGTAGATTGGCAAGCCGGTTGTTTGCTGAACCACGTAAATTAGCCGAACTTCATTGTTGATGTCGCCGTTGTGGTTGCTGATCGCCGTCAGACTGAAGTGGATGCTGTTGGGCAGGCCGGTACTGTCGATCAAGATGTACCCAAGCTTGTCGGTGGCGTGATTGTCGACAAACCATTGCAGGTAATTCAAGAAGAAGACCTGCTGTCGCGAGGGATCTCCGAGGTATTTCAAAAGATCGGAGACTTGTGAGCTTGAAAGATGGGCCTGAGGGAATAGCCGGTGCGCGATGCTTCGCTCCAGCCACTGACCGGCATAACAGTTGCTCAGGGTGCTGACCAAGTAGAAGCACACCATGGCTTTGAGAGCATCCAGCCGATCTTTGTATGCAGATTCCAGAACTGGATACAAGCCAAGCTTGTCCATGAATCGATCCAGCAGATAAACGTCCCCGAAGACAAAAGAAATCAACTGAGCCGGGACCTTCAATCTGGATTTGCGCTTTGGCATTTCGACGTCAGGCGGAGCTGGAAGATAGCTTCCTGTTTCCGGATCGTACTGGAACAATCCCCGTGAGCGGCTGTAAAAGACAAGCCGCTCCTTATCAACAACTCGCCCCAAGGATTCGCCGTAGGTTTTGACAACTTTTTGCCCGACGCGGGTAACTGTGCAGAGCGTGCCGTAAGTGTGACCGCCCTGAGTCTGAAAACTGATCGTCATAGTGACTGCCTGCCGTATGCATATACTATATTATACAATGTATTATGCATACATGAGCAATTTTTAACCCCTTGCCGCTCTGAAAATAATGCGATACAAGGGGTTAAGAGGCTACGGACGAATCGGTTATGGACGTTTCATAACTTTTCCCCCGCGAAGTCAGGCTAAAGCCAATCCACCTGGCATTTGTTTCGGCCGGCCGCAGAAGCAACGCTTCTGCGGCTTTTTTTCGCTCCGTCTTCAGCCCGGTCGTTCCGGAGCACGCTTCTCCGGAACCGCTATTCGACGAATCTTTTCCCCGGGCCAAATCGCATCGGGATTCCCGCCTAAGGGGAAGCGCCTAAACTCGCAAAAAACGGATTTCTGCTGATACTACACTTTGATTTTGAAGGAGTCGCCCATTTTTTCTTATACGTATACCCTGAACTTCCCATGAAAAGTTACACTCGCACCTAAGATGCCTGCAGAAACGTCATGATCTCGCGGTAGCTCTTGC
>CAKQON010000063.1 GCA_934255515.1 uncultured Sutterella sp. | reverse complement strand
GTCTTCCCCGCCTCGGCGGGGGTGTTTCTGGCGGGCTCGTCTATCCAGACGCCCCGGCGATGTCTTCCCCGCCTCGGCGGGGGTGTTTCCGATGTCCGCCTTGATACCTTGCACCGTGGTCGGTCTTCCCCGCCTCGGCGGGGGTGTTTCCAACTTTTCCCGTTTCCGCGCGCGACCTCAATGGTCTTCCCCGCCTCGGCGGGGGTGTTTCCTAAGGGACCTCGCTATTCCGAACGTCAGCGCCGGTCTTCCCCGCCTCGGCGGGGGTGTTTCTTTACGGCCATCGGCGGCGCAGGCTTTGACATTGTCTTCCCCGCCTCGGCGGGGGTGTTTCGCTGGCGGGCGAGGTCCGCGTCGCGCGTCTCGAGTCTTCCCCGCCTCGGCGGGGGTGTTTCCTGAGGGAGCTTGATATCAATCTTTTCGCCACTGTCTTCCCCGCCTCGGCGGGGGTGTTTCTGTCAGCCCCCTCACCCGCGCTTAGGGATAAAAGTCTTCCCCGCCTCGGCGGGGGTGTTTCTGAAGGGATTGAGAGGTTTTGACCATCATGGAAGTCTTCCCCGCCGCGGCGGGGGTGTTTCCGTCTTATTGATTTTGTGATGAATTACTTTTTTGACGAGTCACATTATGAGATTATTTAAAGTTCCTAAAAATTTATTTCCCCAGGTTAAAAATCGCTTCCCATTAGTCTATCTTGAGCATGGGAGAATAGAAATTGATGACAGCAGCGTAAAATGGATTGATAAAACCGGTTCTGTCGTGAGGTTGCCTGTCGCGACAATCGGAAGTCTTTTTATCGGGCCGGGAACATCTATTACTCATGCGGCAATCGGAGCAATCAGTGAGGCTTCCTGCACAATATGCTGGATAGGTGAAGATAGTTTGAAATTTTATGCGTATGCAGAACCGCCCACTGCAGATACCCAAACGTTATATAAGCAATTGAGGCTGGCTTTCAATGACGAATCAAGAGTAGAAGTCGCACGAAAAATGTTTGCCAGAAGATTCCCGGATGCTGATCTGAAGGGGAAATCCTTGCAGATGATGATGGGCATGGAGGGTCGGCGCGTCAAAGGTTTATATGCACAGAAATCCGCAGAATATGGTGTTCCATGGAGCGGTCGATCATATATTCCAGGACAAAGCAGCAAAAGCGAGCCGATTAATCGAACATTAACTTTTCTGAATGGATTGCTTTATGGGGTTGTTACTTCTGCACTGTTGTCCGGAGGTTATTCACCTAGAGTTGGTTTTATCCATTCCGGATCACCTCTGCCTTTTGTATATGACGTGGCAGATTTTTATAAAGAAAACGTGACAATCGATCTGGCTTTTAAATTGGTTCATGAAGATGCAGATATTTACGATCGTCATGTAGTTATTGACGCTTTTTGTAATCGGTTGCTTGAGCGAAAAATTTTGATGAATATTATTTCAGATGTTGAATCGGTTTTGGAGATTTAAATGCTGGTTGTTTTTGCAGATAAAATACCAGATCGAATTCGCGGACAAATGAAACTCTGGTTTATTGAACCCATACCAACTTGCTTTGTTTCGAGCGTGAGCGATGCTTTGGCTGTAGAGGTGGCTGAAAAGCTGTACGAACTCTGTGATGATGACTCATCGATGTTGATTGTAAGGTCGATTAATACCCCTCCTGGGTATGCATTGAAAGCGAGATACGGCAAAACTTCGACCCTGCAAAAGAAAGTGGTGAGCTTCAATGGACTGCAGCTGGTGCAAACCTTAAGTTCGATCCCCGTAAATAATCAGCCGCCCGAAGGCGGCTGAACAAAAGCCTTGGCGATTGACGCAGAAGGCGATTTCTTAGCGGTAAGCCGCCTCAAAAATCGCCACGGTGTCTTCAAAAGTCAGAGCCACAGGGTCCTGCTCAAAGAGCATGCCGCCGGCAGAGCGGGCTTTCTCAGCAAGCGCCGGAATTTCTTCACGCGTGACGCCGTAGTCGCTCATGCGCAGGTTGTCGACGCCGCAGGCAACCTGCAGGTCATGCAGCGCGCGCAGGAAATCCGCAGGATGAACAGCATCGCGCACGCCCAGGGCTCGAGCGAGTTCGACAAAGCGGTCGGAACGGGCGCCCGTCTTGATCATGTGGCCGAAGTAGGCGAGCGAGAGCATGATGAGGCCGGCGCCGTGCGGGAGATCCTGATGGAAGGCGGAAAGCGCATGCTCCATCGAGTGCTGGCTCGTGAGGCGTCCGCAAACCATGACGTAGCCCGAAAGCGTGTTGGCAATTGCCATGTGTTCGCGGGCTTCATAGTCGGAGCCGTCGCGGACGGCGCGGGCGAGGCCTTCGGCGCAATGGCGCACGCTCGCGAGCGCATACATCTCCGAGAGGTAGTTGGGGCGCTTCGTGACGTAGCCTTCGATAGCGTGGAAGAGCGCGTCGAAGCCCTGATAGGCCGTGAGCATGGGCGGAACCGAGAGCATCAGTTCGGGGTCGACGATGGCGATCTTCGGCAGAAGCGTCGGATGGCCGATGCCGCACTTTTCCTGCGTGACGGGATTCGTGATGACGCCGCCCGCATCCACTTCCGAACCGGTGCCGGCAGTGGTCGTGATGGCCACGATGGGGATCGGCGTGGCAGTGATCTGCTTCCTCCCGCCCTGGCCCTGCTGGACGTAGTCCCAGATGTCGCCGTCATTCGTGGTGCAGAGCGCAATCGCCTTGGCGCAGTCCATCACGGAACCGCCGCCCAGACCAATCACGAAGTCGCAGCCTTCCTCCCGGGCGCGGTTGGCGCCGGTCATGACGGTGGTCGAGAGAGGATTGGGTTCGACGATAGCGAGATGCACCCATTCAATCTTCTGCGCATCAAGAGCGGCCGTCACGCGGGCAAGGGCGCCCGAACGCACGACCGAGCCGCCGCGCGATGTAAGGAGCAGCGCCTTTTTGCCCGGCAGTTTTTCCGTGCGAAGGGCATCGAGTTTTCCCGGGCCGAAGATGAGTCGGGTGGGCGTCTCAAAAACGAACTGCATCAAGAGTCTCCTCGTTTTGAATTGGGTCTGAGCGGTCGGATGCCGCAGCAGTCGCGATGCCGGGCGGCTGGAATTGGGAAGACGAGCTCCCCGCAGCCGTCAGGCATAAAAGACCATTTTACGACGCACGCGCGCTTTGAAAACGCCCGGAGGAAAAAGGCGGGAGCGGAAAAACGCTGTGGAGGGCCGTCAGTCACTCGTGAAGACAATGGTGCCGCTCGATTGGACGTCTTCAGAGTCGCCGATTTTCTTCCAGGCAAATTTGAGAGAGAAGCTTTCCTCAGACGAAATGCCGCAGGGACATTCAAGCTCGAGCGCAAGACGCATGCCGGGCGTTGTAACCGCACGGAATTTGAGCGTCTTCACCTGCGTCGCCTTAAAGTCGCCGCTCACGTGCACATAGGCGCGGAAAGCCCTTTCGACCAAAAGAAGCTGCGCCACGCCGGGGAGAATCGGAAGTCCGGGAAAGTGCCCCCTGAACCATTCGAGTCCGGGGGAAGCTTCGAGCCTCAGGCGCAGATGCCGGGTGCCTTCCTGAACTTCGTCGCTTTCCAGCAGCCACTCCGGGCGGCGCGGGTCAAAAAGGCTTTCGAGGGCCCTCACTGTAGTCTTCCCCTGAGCATTCGCAGGAAGTTCGTCGACAAGCCGCCAGCGTCTGGGGATCGACACTGCCGGAAGATCCTGGCTAAGTTCTTCGCGAAGCTTTCGCACTGCGGCAGCCTTGCCGTCGGCAAAGAAGATGCCCCTCAGTTGAGGCGTGGGCTTGAGCACAGCCGCGAGCGCTTCGCGCCTCCCTTCCCCAAAAGCAAAGACTTTCGCTTCGCTTGCGAGCCCGCCCTTTACGAGAAGCGCTTCCACTTCAGGGAGCGCGACGCGCTTTCCTTCAATCTTGACGATCCTGTCCGCACGGCCGAGGAGCGTAAAGCCATTGTCGTTAAGGCGAATGCGGTCAGATCCGTCGTTCCAGTCGTTATGGTCAAGGTGGCGCCCGGAGAGCGTGAGGAGCCCTTCTCCCTCAGGAAGCACGCGGCCGTCCTCGAGCCGCACGCCCGCAGTGATGCCGGGAACGGTTTTCCAGGGCGGCGTCGAAATTGTCCCGTCACTTTCGAGAGACCTCATTCGCCATGCAATGCCTCCTGTTTCGGTGGAGCCTAAGACTTCCATGGGAAAGAGCCCGAGCGCTGCGCGCGCGACCCGTGCGCCCTCATCATCGAGCGGTCCGGTGGAGGAAAAGGCGAGGATGACGCAGTCTCTCGCATCCACAAAAAGCGTTGGATCCGTAAAACGCTTCAGGTGTGCAGGAGCGGCAATGACGACGGCGCGATGTCCGCGGACCTTGGCTTCCCTGAGCGCTTCGGCCAGATTTTCCGGATAGTGAAGGCGCTTTCCGACGATGAGCGCTTCTGGTGAAAGCAGCGGCCAGAGCGCCCGGAAGAGCAGCCCGTAAATATGCTGCGCGCTCACGGTGCCCAATACCTCAATGGCGCCAAGGGCCGGTGTTCCGCCTGGAATCCCTGCATCAATCGATTCGGGTTCGAAAAAGGCTTGCTCGAGGCGCTTTCTGCAGAGCTTTGCCTTTCCTGTGCTTCCGCTCGTGAGTAGAGACAGAAGCGGCGCTTTGTCGTCGAGCAGACCGAGATCATGAGGGGCTTCCAAGGCATTGAAGTCCGAGGTTCTCTCCACCGGCGAAACAAGATGCGCGATCCGGTTCCCGTCATCCATCCCGATGGCGCCGAGCGCGAGGAAGGTTTTGTCGAGCGCGACCCCAGAGTCCTCAAGGTGCTTCAGAGTGCCGGGGAGAATGTCTCCGGGCAGGATGACATGAACGCCGGCCGCCCAGAAGCCGAAGAGTGCGGGGAGAAGTTCGAGCGCATCTTCGGAATAGAGCACCGCATTTTCGCGAGTGTCGGGTGGAAGCGCCAGCGCCGCATCCCGCCAGGCGGCAGTTCCCGCGAGAAAGCCTCTGAGCGTCAGCACGCTTCCGTCGGAAAAAATGCCGATAGGACGATCAGAAGGGTGAAGGGTAAGAATGCGGGAGATGCGGGTTTTGGAGATCACGGCGCTTCAGGCAAAAGAGTTGGTTTGCAACCGCTATTGTGCCTCAGGGATTGCGGAAGAATGGGAAAAGAGAGTGCGGAAAACGCCGACAAGGGAACAATAATCCATAATAAAATAAAGATTACTAAAAATTAACTATATTTAATGATGACTAAGGCCACTCGTTCCACCTTGCTGCCAAGGAAGATTGCAGAGAAGCTCCGCATCGCGGGAGAACAAATCCGGCTTGCACGGCTTCGCCGGAACTACACCATTGCGCTCGTCGCGGATCGCGCGCAGTGCTCCGAGCTTACGGTCAGCAAAATCGAACGCGGAGAACCCACGGTGTCCATGGGCGCCTATCTGCGCGTGCTCTATGCGATGCAGCTCGCAGACGACATCGAACTGCTGGCGAAGCACGACCCCCTCGGGAGGGATCTGCAGGACCTGAAGCTGCGAAGGAGAGCGTCCTCGAGGAAAACTTAGGGCGACCGGACTATTCCCTCGCGGCGGCGCGTCGCATGCGGATTCTGCGGAGCAGAAACTCCCCCGCAAAGAGGATGCCGATGAGGACATAGCTCACGCACCCGTTCCAGATCATCCAGAGTCCGCGGTCTCCGTAGAGCACCGTGGCAAGCGCGACACTGCCGTTGAGAACGAAGAACCCGCACCAGACCATCGTGACGCCGCGGCACCAGCGGACGCCTTCGGGCGGGAGATCGGGCGTGCGGAGCCGCGCGAACTTTTCAACGATGGGCGTTGAGGATAGGGATGTGCCAAAAAGCCAGAGAAGGAAGCCGTTGACCGCGACCGGATAAAAGAGCATCGGCTCCTCGGCATCGAGGATCGCTGAGAGTGCGGCAAGGACAAGCGCAATGCCGGCAAATCCGAAGTTCTTCCGCGAGGGCGACATGAGCGCCCGCAGAAGCATGATGCTAGCCAAGGAGAGCGCCACGGGCAGAATCCCGAAGCGGCTTAACCCCCACCAGGCCCAGAAGGGATAAAGGCAAATCAAAAGGGCGGCAGCGCCGCCCGTGATGACTTTCAGAAGCCGGGATGCCGACATGTCTGAAGACGGGCTTTAATCGTCCTTTCCGTCGGCGGGCTCTTCAAGGACGCGCGCGATGACCGTTACGACGTCGCCCAGGGTGCGCACCTGCTTGAAGGCTTCCGGGGAAATGCGGCGGCCGCCGAGATGGGGTTTGAGCTGCACGATCATGTCGACCGCGTCGATGGAATCGATGTCGAAGTCTTCGTAGAGACGGGCTTCAGGCTTGATCTTGTCGGCGGGGATCTCGAAATCGTTCACGAGGATTTCGGAGAGGACCTGGTAGACCTTTTCTTCCTGAGGGGTAAAGGGTGTCATTTTCTTTAATTCTGCTTATGCGTTTCAATGTAGGCGGCGAGCGTGCGGACGGTCCTGAAGACGGTCTTTGCCTCTTCGCTTTCCGCGGTCAGCGTGATGCCCCAGCGCTTCTTGACGGCAAGGCCGAGCTCGAGGGCGTCGATGCTGTCGAGGCCGAGCCCTTCGCCGAAGAGCGGCTCATCCGGGTCGATGTCCTCAGGGCGGATGTCTTCGAGCCCGAGCGACGAAATGATGAGGGACTGGATTTCGGAGATCAGATCAGTCATGGCGCATCGGAGGAAGTAGGTTGACGAATCCCGGGAAAAAGTTCTCTGCCTAGGGCAAGCGTATACCGCCGGGCAGCGAGCCGAGGGGTCGAATTATAAAGGTCGAGATAGGGAGCCGCCGGAATTTCGGGAAGCGCTTCAAAGGTGAGCGTCATGGGCTTCTCGGGCAAATGCCACCAGCCGTGGTCCTTGGTGAGCCAGCGCGGGCTCGCCGTGATGCGGACCGGCGTGATGGGGCGCCCCGTGTGGAGCGCGAGCTGAGCGGCGCCCCGGTGAAGCTGCGGCATTTCGCCCTCCGGGAATTCGCTCGGCGTACGGGTGCCTTCGGGGAATATGACGAAGGCCGTCCCCGAGTCGAGCTCCCGGGCGAGCTTTTCGATCGCATCCGGCCCCTCGGCGTTCGAGACGTAGCCGGCGGCGCGAATGGGCGCGCGCGTGAAGATGTTCTTCAAAAGCGACGCCTTCACGATGGTCGTCGCCTCGGGCACAACGGAAAGGAGGCAGACGACGTCGATGAGGGACGGGTGGGAGCAGGCGAGAATCGCTCCCTCTTTCATCAGCGCTTCAGGGGTTCTGACCTCCACCCGCACGAGCCGGAGCGCCGTGATGATGGCGACGAATCGCCCGAACCACCACCGGACGACCGCACGGGCGCGCCGTCGTTCCTCTTCGGGACTTTTCGACGTCATTTTGAGCACGGGCGTAATGAGAAGCCCGAAAATGACGCCTCCGAGCCCGAAGAGCGCAAAAGCGAAGGCCGTGCCCGCGAACTGGAAGGGCATCAGAACGTACCGCATGAAGGGCCTCTTCGTCAGCGGGCGAGCGCGCCCGATTTTGCCCACACCCAGGCCGCATGGCGGTCGAGGTGCGTGAAGAAGGGCGCGTCCGACGCGATGAGCCAGCTGAGAACCTCAAGGTCGGCAGGCGTGCCGGCAAGTTCCGCGAGTCGCGGGTCAGGGGCTTCCGCGGATTCGAAGGGCCGCGTGGTAATGGCGCAGCAGGGGCCTTTCTGCTTTTCCTTCGCCCAGACTTCCGGGTCCGCACTTTCATTCTGGCGCCCAAGGAGGAGTCCCCAGACATGCGTGACGCCGGGCGCATCAAAGTCGACCGGGGGCTTGGCTTCTGCAACGGTCAGAATGACCGTCTCGTGCTGAAGCAGTTCGCTCACGGCCGATTCGAAGGCGGCTTCAGCGCTCCAGGGGCCGTTCGCGAGTGCAGTGAGCGCGCCTTTGTGGCCGAGCGCAATCGAAAGAAGGCTCGCGGGGCCGTTGTGAACGCTTGCTGCAAATTTGGCGGGCGAAAGCGGCTGATCGTGCGCCGCCGCGGTGAGAAGCTCCGTCGCGAGCGCCGCATCTCCCCAGCGGGACGCATAAACCCAGGGGGCGTCAGGCGCTTTCGCGGCGAGGGGCCCGAGAACTTCGGCAAGGGCCCGTCCGAGAGGCGTGAGGCGCCGGCGAAGCATCGCAGGGATCGCAGCTGCTTTCGCCGGGGGCTCCTCTGCGCCGGGAGGCGCATAGGGCGAGGATTCAAGTCCGAAGGACGGGAGCGAGGCGGCCTCGCGCCAGTCGTCCTTCCCGGCGAGGCCGGGCGCCCAGGCTGCCCAGTCGAGGATCTGTGCGGCGTTCTGCATGAGGATGTGCGTTTCCCGAGAAGATTGAAAGCTTCAGATTTTAAAGATTTCCCCGCCGCCTTTCTCCTTCCGCTTTAGCGATGCTTCAGAGCGGAAGTCTTTCCGTTCGTCCGCCCGAAAGCACGTAGCTCCTCCCCTCCAGGGTGAGGAAGTGAAGTGTCTGGGAGAAATCACCCCTCGCGATCGTGAGCGTTTCCCGGGGAACTGGTGCGCGCCGCGCCGACGCTTCTTCAGAAAGCGCCTCAGAGAGAATTCTTCCCGTCGGAAGCGGCAGCGGCGCATCGTCGTCGAGGAGCCCCAGCATCGTTATGAGGGTCGCTGCAAAGTCTTCGTGCGTCGCGGGTTCCGGATGGCGCCCGAAGCCGGGGAAGCGGCTCCCCTGAATCGCGAGAAGCGCATGCGTTTCCTGCGGGAGGAGCCCTCCGTGCGCGCCGCTCCCGAGCGCCAGCGCATTCGTCATGACGCAGCGCCCGGTTTTGGGGTCGCCCCTCGGGATGAACCGGATGTCGGGTCCGCGCGGGTGGGCGCTCGAGAGGAGCCCCTCCGAGAAGGTTCCGGGAATGAGGCCCTCGCGGGCGCCGGGACGATCCGGATCGGGCTGGGAAAAGATCATGCCGACCTCGGGCGAGTTCATAAGCGCATCGCGCACCGCTTCGAGCGTTTCCCGCTTCTTTCCCGGCACCCAGATGCCGGAGGCGTATTCGCCGATCAGAATGACGTCGTCTGCCCTGGGCTCGACGCCCCGCGCGATGCCGCTTCCCGTCAGCACGTGAAGACCAGCATTTTCGAGAATCTCTTCAAAGTCGGCATGCCGCGCGACCTCAACGTGTCCGTGATCCGACATGACGACGAGCTGAACGTCCTTCGCGCGACCTTGCGCCTCCCACCAGTCGAGCACCCGTCCGAATTCGCGGTCCGCCTGCCGGAGGCCCTCGAGCGTTTTGTCGGAAAAAAGCCCGAGCTCGTGTTCGCTGTGATCGGGTTCCCCGATCCAGAGAACTGTCGCTTCGGCAAGCCCCTCGGGGCCGTCCTTCAATTCGCGCTCGAAAAAGAGGTCGACCGTGAGCTTTGTGCCGAGCGTATCGGGAAATTCAAGCGGAACGCCTTCCCCGTGCGTGCGGATGAGTTCATGCGCTTCTCTCGCCGGGATCGTTTTGTCGAGCGCATGGACCGGGGCGTTGAGGTGGCCCTTAAAGTCCGAGGCATGGACATGCTGGAGCCGCGTGCTTCCCGGAGAATTGGCGCAGTAGATTCGAAGGCGCTTTCCCTCGCGCGCGAGCCGGGCGCCCAGGTCCGGCACCGCGTAGAGCCCGTGCATGAGGGCGTCGGTCTCCATGACGGAGTCGATGCAGAAGCCTTCAAAGAGGTGCATCCGGCGCTTTTCGTCCTCGTAGCAGAAGCTGTTGGCGATGACGCCGTGGCGCTCCGGGCGGACCCCTGAAAAGATCGACGGGTGGTTGACGTAGGTCTCCGTCGGGAAGCAGGCGAGGTAGTTCTCCCACGTGTGGGATTTTTCCAGGAAGCCCGCGAGCCGCGGCATGTTTTCAGGGGTCGCAAAGTCGGGCCTCAGTCCGTCGAAGCCCGCAATCAGGAATTTCAAAGACATCTCAAAAACGATGCCGCACGAGAAAAGGGGTTCTTCGGAAATTAGCGGGCAACCTCTACTAAAGAAGTAGAAACTTTAAAGCGATTACTGAGGAGTGTTCCCGGC